>DATASU010000140.1:0-18974 GCA_036269095.1 Solirubrobacteraceae bacterium | reverse complement strand
CGCCAACAACGTCAACATCGCCTCGGCGATCGTCGGGCGCGCGCCCGAGGGTGCCGACGAGGAGACGTTCGCGGCAATGATCGTCACCACCGACAGCGGCGTGCCCGACTCGCTGATCCGCGAGATCGCCACCAGCGACGGGTTCGTGGCGGGAGTGGCCGTCTCCCTGTGATCCATGCGCGGAGGGGGCGGCGTTGGGGCGGGTGGTGGGACCCAATCCGCCCCCTCCTCCGTTACCCAGGTCATACCTGCTCGGCCCCTCCGCCGCGATCGAGCCGGTTGACGTCGCTCCGCGGCACGCGGTAGCCTTCTGCGTGATGGCGTTCGCCCTCGACCTTCGACTTCTTCTCCTCCCCCTCCGGGGGGAATAGCGCGTCGGCGGCCGCATGTAGCCGCAAACCAAGCCCGAGAAGAAGCAGGACGAGACCAAGGAGACGCGTGAAGTGACGCCATCGAGCGACCCCACCCGAGTAATCATCTTTGACACGACGCTGCGCGACGGCGAACAGTCGCCGGGCATCTCGCTCAACGCGCAGGAGAAGCTCGAGATCGCGCAGCAGCTTGCGCGGCTTGGCGTCGACGTGATCGAGGCTGGCTTTCCGATCGCCTCGCCGGGCGACTTCGAGGCGGTTCAGACGATCGCTCGCACCGTCGACGGGCCGGTGATCGCGGGACTCGCACGCGCCTTCCCCGGCGACATCGACGCCGCCTGGGGCGCACTGAAGGATGCGGAACGGCCCCGCATTCACACCTTCATCTCGACCTCGGACATCCACATCAAGTACCAGATGCAGAACACCCGCGACGATGTCCGCGGGATGGCGCGCGCCGCTGTCGCGCATGCGAGGTCGTTCTGCGACGACGTCGAGTTCTCGCCGATGGACGCGACCCGCTCCGATGTCGAGTTCACCGCCGAGATCCTGCAGATCGCGCTCGACGAGGGCGCGACGACGATCAACATCCCCGATACCGTCGGCTACGCGATGCCGCCCGAGTACGCGGCCTTCCTGAAGCGGCTGTATGAGCTCGTCCCGGGCCTGCAGGACGTGGTGCTCTCGACCCACTGCCACGACGACCTCGGGTTGGCCGTCGCCAATTCGATCGCGGGCGTGACCGCCGGCGCGCGCCAGGTCGAGTGCGCCGTCAACGGCATCGGCGAACGCGCCGGCAACGCGGCGCTCGAGGAGATCATCATGCTGATCGCCACGCGCCAGGACGAGCTCGGTGTGCACACCGGCGCGGTCACCAGGGAGATCGCGCGCACCTCACGCATCGTCTCGCGCCTGACCGGCTATCCGGTGCAGCCGAACAAAGCGATCATCGGGCGCAACGCCTTCGCGCACGAGTCTGGCATCCACCAGGATGGCGTGCTCAAGGAACGCAGCACCTTCGAGATCATGGACGCCACCTCCATCGGCCTGGACTCGAACCAGCTGATCCTCGGCAAGCACTCCGGACGCCACGCGTTGCAGCAGGCGCTGAGCGAACTCGGCTACGAGGTCTCCGGGCAGACGCTGAACCAGGCGTTCAAGCGTTTCAAGGAGGTCGCTGACAAGAAGAAGCAGGTGACCGCGATGGACCTCGAGGCGCTGCTCACCGATGAGCTGCGCGAGCAGGCCGAGGACATCGGCTACACGCTCGAGTGGTTCGACGTCGAGTCGTCGACGCGCCGGCCGCCGCACGCCAAGGTCGGGATCCGCAGCCCCGAAGGGGAGGAGCTCGAGGGCTCGTTCGGCGGCGACGGCCCGATAGATGCGATCTTCCACGCCATCAACGTCGCCACCGGGGTCGACGCGCGTCTGCGCGAGTTCCACATCGGCGCCGTGACCGGCGGCCAGGACGCGCTCGGCGAAGCGTCGATCGTCGTCGAGGTCGAGGGCTCCACCGGCTCCGGTCAGGGCGTCTCGAGCGACATCGTCGACGCCGCCGCCCGCGCCTACGTGCGCGCGTTGTCCAACGCGGTGCGCAGGCGTGACGGCGAGTCGTCGGAGACGGCCCTCGCCGGCACGCCGTAGCGCCTGCGGCCACGGTCGCCGAGGACGACAGCAACCGAGGACGACGACAGCAACCGAGGACGACACAGCCGCCGGGTTCCGGACCGAGCCGCGTGACGACGGCGGGGGACGACCCTCCCTCTCCAAAAACAAAGGTTCGCATATGTGCCGAAACTGTGACGCCGTGTCACGAGTGTGTGACAAAAGCGCCGAAATCGACTCAGTTGTCACACATTCGTCACACGTCGTGACACTTCTGACACATATGCGAACCCTCGTTCTGGGATGCGTCACCCCAACGCGCGTGTCCGTGAACCGCGATCGTCAGCAGCTCAGGCCCTGTGCGTAGCCGGCGGCGTGCGTGTGCGCGACCCCGGCATCCGACATCAGATCTCTTCCGATCGAAACAGCTGAGCCCCGGTCCGGGGAGATGATGCGGACGCCGGCACCACGCGCCTTGAGCGCGGACGCCTCTACCAGCATCGTCGAACGTGATGCCAGGCGGACAGCCGCGTGGAACGGGCCGTGGGCGCTCGCCATCGGCGCGATGATCAGCACCTGAGCGCCACGGCTCGCGGGCGCGGCATCGGCGTTGGTGGTGCTCCAGACCGCTCCGTCGACGTACTCGCGCCCGCCGATGACAGCTGGCGCGAACGTCAAAGGCAGCGCGCAGGACGCGCTCAGCGCTTGGGCTACCGTCGCCTCGGGCGCCCCCGGCGATCCGAAGACGACGCGCTTGCCCGCGCCGCGTTCGACGGCAGCGACGCGCAACCGCCCATCGAACCTTCCACCATCGGCTCCGAACGCATCGCCGAAATCCACCGCATCGCCCGCTGAGGAGGCCAAGAGCCGCAACGCGGCACCGCGCAGCGCCTCTCCCGGGGCGCGTCCGAATCGAAGTCCCAGATGAGCGAACGGGGCGGCAATTGCCATGGCCGAATTCACCGCCCAATTCGGCAATGGCAATTGCTCGCCGGAAGCGGAACCAACCGCCGCTGGATCCGGGCGTCTAAGAACCTGACCAAACCAGAGGCGAGTCGCGAGGACGGCACCAGCCGACGTTCCGATGAAGTACTCGCACTCGCGCAGATCGAACCCGTGGGTGTCTTCGAGGCCGGCCAGCAGGCCGGCCATCCAGGCCTCGCCCTGGCGGCCGCCGCCTCCGAGCACGAGGATGTCCGGGCGCAGACCCATGCGATAACAGCGTACAGCTGTACGTGATAACGTACGCTCGTATGACGGCTATCGAGCAGACTGCAACGTCTCCGGAGATCCTCGGAGCGCGCGTGCGCGCGTTGCGCGAGGCGATGGATCTGTCGCTGCGCGAGCTCGCGGAGCGCTGCGGTGTAAGCGCGCCGATGCTCTCGCAGGTCGAGCGCGGCGAGACCTCGCCGACTCTGCAGGTGGCTACGCGGATCGCCTCCGGGCTCGAGCTGCGGCTCTCGCAGCTGCTGCGCCTCGACGAGGACGGCGCCGTGACGGTCGTGCGCCGGTCGCAGCGGCGCAAGGGACCGAGTCGGGTCAAGGGCCACGGCTACGAGATCCTCAGCCCGCCGCTGCCCGGGCAGCGCGCCGAGCTGTCGCGGCACACGCTCGCGCCGGGCGCGGCGACGGGTGGTCTCGACGACCCGCCGGTGCACGAACCCGGCAGCCGCGAGACCGCACTGGTCGAGTCCGGCAAGGTCGTGCTCGCCTGCGATGGTCGCCGCTTCGAGCTAACTGCCGGTGATTGCGTCACCTTCGACGCCGACCTGCCACATCACTTTGAGAACCCTGGAAACCATGACGCCGTGCTGCTTGCCGTGGTAAGCGCCGGCCTGAGGCGGAGCTAGAGGGCTGCCCAGCGGGGCAGCCCTGCCAGCAAAAAGGAGACCCATGCCGGCCAAGAGCCTGTTCGACAAGATCTGGGAGCGCCACGAAGTCGCCCCCGGCCTCCTGTTCATCGACCTGCACCTGGTTCACGAGGTAACGAGCCCGCAGGCTTTCGACAGCCTGCGGATCGCCGGCCGCAAGCTGCGGCGCCCCGATCGCACGCTCGCGACCGCGGACCACAACACCCCCACCGACGGCACGCCGACAGCCGCTCTGATCAAGGACGAGCTGTCGCGGATCCAGGTGGAGACGCTCGAGCGCAACGCTGCTGAATTCGGGATCCCGATCCACTCGCTCGGTTCAGAGCACCAGGGGATCGTGCACGTGATCGGTCCTGAGCTCGGTGTCACTCAGCCGGGCATGACGATCGTCTGCGGCGACTCGCACACCGCGACCCATGGTGCGTTCGGCGCGCTGGCGTTCGGAATCGGGACCAGCGAGGTCGAGCACGTGCTCGCCACGCAGTGCCTCGTACAGCAGAAGCCCAAGTCGATGCGGATCAACTACGTCGGCGAGCTCGGCTTCGGGGTCACGCCCAAGGACCTGATCCTCTACACGATCGGGCAGATGGGGGTTGCGGGGGCGACGGGCCACGTCGTCGAGTACGCGGGTCCGGCGATCGAGCGGATGTCGATGGAGGGCCGCATGACCGTCTGCAACATGACGATCGAGGGCGGCGGCCGGGCCGGGATGATCGCTCCCGACCAGACCACCTTCGACTACGTGATCGGCAGGCCGGCCGCCCCGGCGAGCGTTCCCGACGATTGGCGCGACCTGCACACCGAGGAGGGCGCCGACTTCGACCGTGAGCTCACGATCGATTGCGCCGACATCAGTCCGATGGTGACCTGGGGAACGACTCCCGGGATGGTCGTCGGCGTCGCCGACGCAGTGCCGGAGCCCGCCGGCGAGCAGGATGAGCGCGCGCTCGAATACATGGGACTCGCGGGCGGAACGCCGATCGAGCAGATCAAACTCGATCGCGTGTTCATCGGCTCGTGCACCAACTCGAGGATCGGCGATCTGCGCGCTGCCGCCGAGGTCGTCTCCGGCCGCAAGGTGGCCGACGGCGTCTACGCGATGGTCGTGCCCGGCTCGGTCCAGGTCAAGGAGCAGGCCGAGGCCGAGGGGCTCGACGAGGTGTTCCGTTCGGCCGGGTTTGACTGGCGCGCGGCCGGTTGCTCGATGTGCCTCGGGATGAACCCGGACATCGCCGCTCCCGGTGAGCGCGTGGCCTCGACCTCGAACCGCAACTTCGAGGGCCGACAGGGCCGCGGGGCACGCACCCACCTGGTCTCACCGCAGATGGCGGCAGCCGCCGCGCTCGAAGGTCATTTCGTCGACATCCGCAGCTACCAACCCGAGCCCGCGACCGTCTAGGAGACTCTGATGAAGGCAATCGAAACCATCACCGGGCCCGTGTCGGTGCTCAATCGCGACGACATCGACACCGATCAGATCATGCCCAAGCAGTTCCTCAAGCGGGTCGAGCGCACCGGCTTCGGCGAGTTCCTGTTCTACGACTGGGCCAAGGAGGCCGACTGGAACCTGCCACGGAATCCGATCCTGGTGTCGGGTCGCAACTTCGGCTGCGGGTCGAGTCGCGAGCACGCGCCGTGGGGGCTCGAGGACTACGGCTTTCAGGCGATCATCGCCCAGAGCTTCGCCGACATCTTCTACTCGAACTGCACCAAGATCGGCCTGCTGCCGATCGCGCTCTCAGCCGAGGACTGCCACGCGATCGCCGATGCCGGCAGCGCGCAGGTCGACCTCGCCAACCAGGAGGTCCGCTGGGAGGGCGCGGATGGTGTCCATCACGCGAAGTTCGAGATCGACCAGAGCATCAAGCACCGGCTGCTGAACGGTCTCGACGACGTCGGGATGACGCTCCAGCAGGAGCAGGCGATCGCCGCATTCGAATCGTCTCGGGAGCGGTCTGGGCCCGTGACGACCTCCGTATGAGTACGCCTGCCGCGTCGGCGGCATTTTCGGCTCATGCGTCTGCCTACACCGCTCTCCGGAGACGGCTCGTGCCTGGGTTCGACGCGTTCTATGGAGCCGCCGTCGGCGCACTTGGCGTGTGCGCCTCGGGCGGCCCCGTGGCTCGCGTCCTGGACGTTGGTGCGGGCACAGGGTTGCTCACGGCGATGGTTGCCGAGCGGTTCCCGGAGGCTCGGCTCGAGTTGCTCGACGGGTCGCCGGAGATGCTCGCCGAGGCTCGGCAGCGTCTCGGGAAGCGGGTGGGGGCGGTGCATCTGCAAAACATGGCCGCCGAGCTGCCGCGGGGGCCGTACGACGCGGTTGTGTCGGCGCTGGCGATTCACCACCTGGAGGATGCGGACAAGAAGGTGTTGTTCGGGCGGGTCCACGATGTGCTGCGCCCGGGTGGCGTGTTCGTCAACGCCGAGCAGGTTTTGGGGCCCACACCCGAGCTTGCCGAGCTGTACGTGGAGACCTGGCAGCGACTGTGCCGGGAGCTCGGCGCCGGCGACGCGGAGCTGACCGCCGCGATCGAGCGGCGGCGACACGATCGCTGCGCCGATGTGGAGAGTCAGCTCCGATGGCTGCGCGAGGCAGGGTTCCCGACGGCGGACTGTCTCTATAAGTATTGGGAACAAGCCGTGCTCGTCGCGGTCAAGGAAGGCTAGGCATGGGTACACGCGACTGGGACGCATCCACATACGATCAGATCTCCGCGCCGCAGCAGGCCTGGGCGCGTGAGCAACTCGAGCGGTTGCAGCTGCGCGGCGACGAGGTCGTGCTCGACGCCGGCTGCGGCTCGGGCAAGGTCACGGCGATGCTCATCGAGCTGGTGCCGGACGGACGCGTGTATGCGGTCGACGTCGCTCCCTCGATGGTCGCGCATACCCAGCAGGCGCTCGGCGGGCGTGTGACCGCGTTCTGTCAGGACCTGACCGAGCTCTCACTGCCCGAGCCGGTGGACGCGATCTTCTCGAACGCCACCTTCCACTGGATCCCCGACCATCCGAAGCTTTTCGAGGCACTCGCGGCGACACTCAGGCCGGGTGGGCAGCTGGTTGCACAATGTGGCGGCTTTGGCAACATCGACGCGTTTCGCGTGCTCGCTGACGAGGTCGCGCGCAGTGGTGAGTTCGCGCCCTACTTCAGCGACTGGAAGGGCCCCTGGAACTACGCTCGTGCCGACATCACGGCCGAGCGCCTGATCGCCGCCGGGTTCGTCGACGTCGAGACCTGGCTCGAGCCGCGTCCGACCACGCTCGAGGACCCAGAGTCGTTCGTGCGTACCGTATGTCTGGTGCGTCATCTAGATCTGCTTCCACAGGAGCTCCATCAGAGCTTCATCCGCGCGGTCCTCGCGCGTTCCGCAACGCCACTGGTGCTCGACTACGTGCGCCTCAACATGGTCGCCCGCCGGGCGGGGGAGGCCAGGTGACGCCGGCGCTGTCGGTGCGCGACCTGGTTAAGCGTTATCCGACCGGCATGGAGGCGCTGAAGGGCGTCTCGATCGAGATCGGTGCCGGTGAGTTCTTCGGACTGCTCGGGCCAAACGGCGCGGGCAAGTCGACGATGATCCACTGCATCACCGGTCTGGCACGCCCGACCTCGGGCAGCGTCGAGATCTTCGGAAACGACGCCGTGCATCACTACCGCGCGGCCCGCGAGGCGGTGGCGCTCGCGCCCCAGGAGATCAACCTCGACATGTTCCTGACACTCGAGGAGACCCTCGATCTGCACGGCGGCTACTTCGGCATGAGCAAGGCCGACCGCCGCGAACGCACCGCCGAGCTGCTCGAGGTGTTCTCGCTGACCGGCAAGCGCCGGGAGCGCACACGCACGCTCTCCGGCGGCATGAAGCGGCGGCTGACGCTGGCGCGCGCGCTGATGCATCGCCCGCGGCTGTTGATCCTCGACGAGCCGACCGCCGGTGTCGACATCGAACTGCGGCTCGAGCTGTGGCAGTACATCGAGAAGATCAACCGCGAGGGCACGAGCATCATGCTCACGACGCACTACCTGGAGGAGGCCGAGCGCCTCTGCGATCACATCGCGTTCATCAACCACGGTGAGATCGCCGCCCAGGGAACGATTCCCGAGCTGTCGGCGCGCTACGGCGTGAGCTCGTTGGAGGACGCATACCTGGCACTTGTCGGGCGCCAGGAACTGTCACGTGCGCACGTCGAGGAGACGGCGGTATGAGCTCCTCACAGATCACGCTGATCTCGCTGATCCGCCGCGAGGTCAACCGCTTCATGAAGATCAAGCGCCAGACGCTCGGCGGCCCGCTGCTCGAGACGTTCCTCTACATCTCCGTGTTCGGCGCCGCGCTGGGAACCCGGATCCACGAGGTCCACGGCTACAAGTACATCGTGTTCGTGATCCCCGGGCTGATCATGATGGCCTGGGCGCTCAACTCGTTCTCGAACAACTCCTCATCGATCCTCCAGCAGAAGTTCACGCACTCAATCGACGACCAACTGTCATCGCCGGCATCGCCGCTGCAGCTGCTGCTCGGCTTCAGCCTCGGCGGCTTCATCCGCGGATTCGTCGTGTCGCTGCTCACCTACATCGTCGCGGCAGCGCTGCTTTCGCTGCCGGTCACCCATCCGCTGGTGCTGATCCCGGGGCTGATCCTCGTCGGCCTGTTCTTCTCCCAGGCAGGGGTGCTGGTCGGCGTGCGCGCTGAGCAGTTCGATGACGTCGCGCTCTACCAGACGTTCGTGCTGCAGCCGCTGATCTTCCTCGGCGGGGTGTTCTACGGGGCGACGTTCCTACCGCAGCCGTGGCAGACGCTCACGCGCTTCAACCCGGTCTACTACATGATCGCGCTGGTGCGCTACGGCTTCATCGGCTACCACGACACGAACATCCTGCTGGCGTTGCTGTTCCTGGTGGTCGCGACCGGGGCGCTGTTCGCGGTCAACTACCGGATCTTCGTCCAGGGACGCTACCTGCGCAGCTGAGCGGCGGCGCGCCGGCCGGAGGCCGCGCGGGCCGCTTCGGTACGCTGGCCGGCAGTGACGCGAGCCATCTCGGTAAACGCCGCCTATGAAGCGCTTGGGCGCTTCGTCGTCCGCTTCCGCTGGGTGGTCGTCATTTTCTGGATTGCCGTCGCGGTCATCACCAGCGCGGCGCTGCCGTCGATCGGCAGCGAGGTCAACGACAACAACAGCGCGTTCCTCAAGAACTCGGAGCCGAGCATCCACGCCGCCAACGTCGCGGCGCCGATCCTCGGTGGCGGTGCCAGCGGCAACGTCACCCAGATCCCGTTGGTTGCCGTCAGCGACACGGGTCGCCTGAACGCGGCCGACGTCGCGTCGATCACGAAACTGGCCGGGCTGCTGAAGCGCGTCAGCAAGGTCGAGAGCGTGCAGGTCGCGGGCGTCTCACCGGACGTGCAGGCCGTGCAGCTGCGCCTGCGCGCGCACATCTCGGTCAGCGCCACCCCGGACAAGGACAAGACGCTCGTCGACGCGCTTCAGGCCGAGTTCCCGAAGGCCGACCCACCGGCCGGTCTGCACTTCTATGTGACCGGCCAGATCGCGTCGATCGTCGCCAACCAGCAGCAGTCCGACAAGCAGGGCGGTGAGGTCCAGTCGGTCTCGTTCATATTCATCATCGCGCTGTTGCTGATCGTTTTCAGGTCACTGCCCGCGGCACTGATCACGCTGCTCCCGGCCGGGCTCGCGCTGTCCATCTCCGGCCGCCTGATCGGTGCGCTGGGAGAGGGTGGCCTGAAGGTCTCGTCGATCACCCAGATCCTGCTGATCGTGCTGTTGCTCGGTGCCGGCACCGACTACGGGCTGTTCTACGTGTTCCGCGTGCGCGAGGAGCTGCGCGACGGGCACGATCCGCATCAGGCCGTCGAGAACGCGCTGGTTCGGGTCGGGGAATCGATCACGGGCTCGGCCGGCACCGTGATCATCGCGCTGCTGACGCTGCTGTTCGCCAGCTTCGGGCTCTACCACGACCTCGGCGTGCCGCTCGCGATCGGCATGGCGGTGATGCTGCTGATCGGGCTGACGTTGCTCCCGGCGTTGCTCGCGATCCTCGGCCGCAAGGCCTTTTGGCCGACCAAGATCCGCTCGGGAGAGCAGAAGGAAGGCATCTGGGGAAAGGTTGCATCAACGCTGGTGCAGCGACCGAAGACCACGCTTGTGGTCGGCGTGCTGGTGTTCCTGGCGCTGGCCGTCGGCGCACTCGGCTACAAGGCCGGCGGCTTCGGTGGCGCCACCAATCCGCCCAAGGGCACGCCCGCCGCGGCCGGCAACACCGCGCTGCTCAAGCACTTCCCGCACAACGCCTCGAACCCGGCGAACATCGTCTACACGTACGCGAGCTCGGTGTGGCAGTCACCCCAGCGGATACAGCGCACCCAGGCGTCGCTGCAGCGCTCGGGAAGGTTCAAGCAGCTCGCCGGCCCGCTCAGTCCGAACGGGACGGCGCTGACAGCCACCGAGCTCACCGCCCTGTATGCGAAGCTCGGCCCGCCGCAGTTGCTGCCGGTGCGGCAGCCGGCAAGCGCCAAGGTCACTGCGGCGCAGTACAACGCCTACCGCGCCGACGCGCTGTTCGTGTCCAAGGACGGCAAGGTGATCCAGTTCGAGGCCGGGCTCACCGCCGGCAGCCAGGACTCGACCGCGGCGATGAACGCGACGCCCGCGATCCGCACGGTTGTGACCGCCGCCGGGCACGCCTCGGGCGCGAGCTTCTCGGGTCTTGCCGGCGAGGCGGCCGCGATCTACGACATCAACCACACCGCCAATCACGACCTCGCGGTGGTCGTGCCGATCGCGATCGTGGCGATCGGGTTGCTGCTCGCGCTGGTGCTGCGCAGCCTGGTCGCGCCGCTGTATCTGATCGTCAGTGTCGGGCTCTCCTACGTCGCGTCGCTGGGGCTCGCGACGATCGTGTTCATCGACCTCGGCGGTGACGGCGGGATCAGCTTCATCCTGCCGTTCCTGATGTTCATCTTCCTGCTGGCCCTGGGCGAGGACTACAACATTTTGGTGATGACGCGGATCCGTGAGGAGGCCCGCACGCTGCCGCTGAGAGAGGCGGTGGTGCGCGCGATCTCGCGCACCGGCTCGACCGTGACCTCCGCCGGGATCATCCTCGGCGGCACCTTCGCGGTGTTCGCGATCGTCGGCGGCTCGGGCTCCGGCAACGGGCAGCTGCACGCGATCGGCTTCGGTCTCGCGGCCGGCATCCTGATGGACACGTTCCTGGTGCGCACCCTGCTCGTGCCGTCGGTCGTGGTGCTGCTCGGGCGCTGGAACTGGTGGCCGTCACACCTCGCCAGCGACGAGCACCACGACAGCATCCACGGCACGGCGTCCGGCGACGTCTCTGCCTAAAGCCGTCGACCGCTTTCCGGTAGCTTCAAGCCTCTATGGCTTCCAAGATCATTCTGCTGCCCGGTGACGGGATCGGCCCTGAAATCATCGCTCCCGCGCTCGAGCTGCTGAGCGCCGTCGGAACCAGCTTCGAGTATGAGGAACATGCCTTTGGTGGCGCCTCGATCGACGCCCACGGAATTGCCCTCACCGAGACGACGCTTGCCGCCTGCCAGGCCGCTGACGCCGTGCTGCTCGCCGCCGTCGGCGGGCCGAAGTGGGATACGACCGACCCTTCCAAGCCGCGCCCCGAACAGGGACTCCTGGGTCTGCGCAAGGGACTCGGCCTGTACGCGAACCTGCGCCCGGTGCGGCCCCTTCCGGCGCTGTACGACGCCAGCCCGCTCAAGCGCGAAGTGATCGACGGGACTGACCTGCTGGTCGTGCGCGAACTCACCGGCGGCATCTACTTCGGCGAGAAGACGCGCACCGATGACTACGCCAGCGACCTCTGTGCCTATAGCCGCGAGGAGATCGCGCGGATCGCGCGCGTCGCCTTCAAGGCGGCCCGGCGCAAGGTCTCGAGCGTCGACAAGGCAAACGTGATCGAGACCAGCCGCCTGTGGCGCGCGGTCGTGCGCGAGATCCACGCGAGCGAGTTCCCGAACGTGGAGCTCGAGCACGTGCTCGTCGACAACGCCGCGATGCAGCTGGTGTCGAACCCGGCAGACTTCGACGTGATCGTCACCGAGAACATGTTCGGCGACATCCTCAGCGACGAGGCAGCGACGCTGACGGGTTCGATCGGCATGCTGCCGAGTGCGTCGCTCGGCGACGCCGGCCAGCCCGGCGTGTTCGAACCGGTGCACGGCTCGGCGCCCGACATCGCCGGGACGGGCGCCGCCAACCCGCTGGCGATGTTCCTGTCGGCGGCGATGATGCTCCGTCATGGACTGGGTTTGGAGAGCGAGGCCGCGGCGATAGAATCCGCTGTTGATCGAGCGCTGGCGGCCGGCCTGCGCACACGTGACCTGGGGGGCAGCGCGGGTACGCGCGAGGCCACGCAGGCCGTTCTTTCCAACCTCTAAGGAGCAGCAAGTGGATCAGGCGGACCTCATCTGGCACAACGGAGAACTCGTTGCCTGGGAGGACGCGAAGGTTCACGTACTGACGCACGGCCTCCACTACGGAACCGGCGTCTTCGAGGGTGTCCGCGCCTATGAGACCGAACAGGGCACGGCGATCTTCCGCCATCAGGAGCACATCGACCGCCTGTTCAGGTCGGCCCAGCTCTATTACATGCCGATCCCGTACACGCGTGAGGAGCTGCGCCAGGCGACGCACGAGCTGCTGATCCAGAACGGCCTGCGCGAGTGCTACATCCGCCCGATCGTGTTCCGCGGCTACGGGACGATGGGGCTGTTCCCGCTCGAGGCACCGGTCGAGGTCTCGATCGCCGCCTGGCCATGGGGCGCCTACCTCGGCGCCGACTCGGCCCAGCGCGGGATCCGTGCGAAGGTCTCAACCTGGCGGCGTCTGCCGAGCGACTCGGTCAATCCACAGGCGAAGGCGAGCGGTACCTATCTGAACAGCATCCTCGCCAAGATCGAGGCGACCAAGGCCGGCTACGAGGAGGCGATCCTGCTCGATCCCGCGGGCTACGTCTGCGAGGGCAGCGGTGAGAACCTGTTCATGATCACCGACGGCAAGGTCGTGACTCCGTCGCTGGCCTCCGGCGCGCTCGACGGGATCACCCGTCGCTCACTGATCCAGATCGCTCACGATCTCGATTTTGAGGTCGTCGAGCGTGAGATCGCGCGCGCGGAGCTCTACCTCGCCGACGAGGTCTTCATGACCGGCACGGCGGCCGAGCTCGTGCCGCTGCGCGAGATCGACGACCACACGATCGGCGAGGGCGTCCGCGGTCCGCTGACAACCGAGCTGCAACGCGTCTTTGTCGACGCGCTGCGCGGGCGCGACCACCGCTACTCGGCGTGGCTCGATCGCGTCGAAGTGCCCGCAGCAACCTCCTGAGATGACCAAGATCGAGCTCTACGACACCACCCTGCGCGATGGCATGCAAGGGGAGGGCATGTCGCTGTCCGCGCATGAGAAGGTGCGTGTCGCGCACACGCTCGACGAGCTCGGGATCGACCTGATCGAGGCCGGCTTCCCGAGCTCGAACCCGAAGGAGCTGGAGCTCTTCGAGCTGCTCGCGCGCGAGCGCTTCGAGCACGCGCAGGTGGCGGCCTTTGGCATGACGCGCCGGCGCGACACCAAGACCCAGGACGACCCGGCGCTGCAGATCCTCGCGGACTGCTTCGCGCCGGTCTGCACGCTGGTGGGCAAGACCTGGAGCCTGCACCTCGAGAAGGTCGTGAAGGTCGACCGCGCCGAGAACCTGCGAATGATCGCCGAGTCGATCGCGTTCCTGGTGGGTGCCGGCAAGCGCGTGATCTATGACGCCGAGCACTTCTTCGACGGCTTCGTCGACGACCGCGAGTATTCGCTCGCGTGCGTCCGCGCGGCGGCTCAGGCGGGTGCCGAGACGGTGACGATCTGCGACACCAACGGCGGCGGCCTCCCGGATGTGATCGCCGAGGCGACGGCGGCCGTCGTCGCCGAGCTCGGCCCGACCGGTGTGCGCATCGGCATCCACTGCCATGACGACGCCGGCTGTGCCGTCGCCAACACGCTCGCGGCGGTCGCCGTCGGCGCGACCCATGTGCAGGGCACGCAGAACGGATACGGCGAACGCTGCGGCAACGCCAACCTGACCACCGTGATCCCGAACCTGCAGCTCAAGGGCGGTTATGAATGTGTCAGCAGCGACCAGCTCCATGCTCTCACCACGAGCTCACACTTCTTCGATGAGCTGCTGAATTTCACTCCCAACCACAACCAGCCCTACGTCGGCCGCAACGCCTTCGCGCACAAGGGTGGGATGCACGTCGCCGGCGTGACCGCCGATCCGAGCACGTTCGAGCACATCGAGCCCGAGGTCGTCGGCAACGATCGTGCGGTGCTCGTCTCCGAGCTGTCGGGCAAGGGCACGATCCACGCGCGCGCGGCGGAGGCCGGTATCGAGCTCGACGATGCCGCGGCGGTGCGTCTGATCGAGCGCGTCAAGGATCGCGAACACGAGGGCTATCACTACGAAGCCGCCGACGGCTCGTTCGAGCTGCTGATGCGCAAGGAGAGCGGGAATTACACGCCGCTGTTCACGCTCGAGTCGTGGCGCGTGACCGCGGAACAGCGAGCCGACGGGCGTGTGGAGACCGAGGCGACGATCAAACTGTGGGTCGGCGGCGAGCGCTACCTGTTCACCGCCGAGGGCAACGGCCCGGTGAGCGCGCTCGACCGGGCGCTGCGTGGCGCGCTGGCAAGCGTGTATCCAGAGCTCGACACGATCAAGCTCGTCAACTTCAAGGTCAGGATCCTCGACGGCGCCAAGGCCAGCGACGCGATCACGCGCGTGCTTCTGGACTCCTCCGACGGCGAGCACGAATGGGGCGCGATCGGTGTCTCGGACAACGTGATCGAGGCGTCCTGGGAGGCGCTGGTCGACTCGCTCGAGCTCGGCATGCAGGCCGGCCACCGGCCCGCGCGCACGGACGAGGCACGGGCATCGTCGTGACTGCTCACACCAGCCCCGGGTGGGAGGGGCCGGTTCCGGCTCCGGAGATGCCGATTCCGCTCGCGCGGCCAGTGCTCGGCGAGCCCGAGGAGCGCGCGGTCCTCGACGTCCTGCGCTCGGGACATCTGTCGCTGGGTTCCAAGGGCCCCGAGTTCGAGCGGGCCTTCGCCGCGCGCATCGGTGCGCGCTATGCCAGCGCCGTCTCGTCCGGTACCACAGGTCTGCACCTGGCCCTGCGGGCGGTCGGCGTGCGCGATGGGACGGAGGTCATCACGACCCCGTTCTCGTTCGTGGCGAGCGCCAACGTGGCGGTCTACGAGCGTGCCCGTCCGGTGTTTGTCGACATCGATCCGGTCACTCTGAATCTGAATGCCGAGGAGGCTGTTGCCGCGATCAACCCGCGCACCGCGGCACTGCTGCCGGTGCACGTGTTCGGCTATCCGGCCGACATGCGGCGCCTCGAGCAGACGCAGGTGCCGATCGTCGAGGATGCCTGCGAGGCGCTCGGTGGCGTCTACGCGGACGGCGGCGCGATCGGCGGCCGCGGCCATCCGGCGACGTTCGCGTTCTACGCGAACAAGCAGATGACCACCGGTGAGGGCGGGATCATCATGGTCGACGATCCGAAGATGAAGGAGCGCTTCGACTCGGAGCGCAACCAGGGGCGTGCCCCGAACATGGACTGGCTCGACCATGACCGCCTCGGGTTCAACTACCGGCTCTCGGACATCGCCGCGGCGCTCGGCCTGGCGCAGCTGCAGCGCCTCGACGAGTTGCTCGCCGGCCGCGAGCGCGTCGCCGGCCTGTATCGCGCCGCGCTGCAGGAACTGCCGGAGCTGACGCTGCCGTGTGAGAACATCGGGCAGGCACGGCGTGGCTGGTTCGTGTATGTGATCCAGCTCCCGCATGGGGTCGATCGTGACTCGGCCGTGACGGAGCTGGGCGCGCGCGGGGTCGCCGCGAAGCCCTACTTCCCAGCGATCCATCTGATGAGCTACTACCAGGAGACGTTCGGCTTCCGTCGCGGCCAGTTCCCGATCTGCGAGGACGTGTCGGACCGCTCGATCGCGATCCCGTTCTTCCCGCAGATGAGCGAGGGCCAGGTCGCGCGCGTAGCCGAGGAGCTCACGGGTGTGCTGCATGGCGCGCGGCGCGCGCGCCGGGCCTCATGAGCTCCTCGAAACCCCTGATGTCGAGCCCGCGCATGGCGGTCGCGCAGGCGGATGTGTTCCGGGCACTGAACGACTCGCTGTCGTTTGACTGGCGGCTCGCGCCCTACGACGTCCAGCAGTCGGTGGCGCACGCGTCGATGCTTGCGGCCCGCGGGATCATCTCCGAGGCCGATCGCGACGCGTTGCACGTTGCGCTGGCGACGGTGGCCACGGAGGTCCGCGACGGCACGTTCGTGTTCGCCGACGGTGACGAGGACGTGCACATGGCGATCGAACGGCGCGTCACCGAGCTCGCCGGCGAGCCCGGGGGACGGTTGCACACCGCCCGCTCGCGCAACGACCAGGTCGCGACCGACATGGCGATGTTCACGCGCGACGCGGCGCTCACCGCCCAGGACAGCACACTCGCGCTGGTCGCGACGCTGACCGACCTGGCCGAACGTCACATCGACTGGCCGATGCCGGGCTACACCCATCTGCAGCGCGCGCAACCGGTCTACCTCGGGCACCACCTGCTGGCCTACGCGTGGATGTTGCTGCGCGACGCACGGCGCTTCGGCGATGTGTTGGCGGGCACCAACGCGCTGCCGCTCGGTGCCGGCGCGCTGGCGGGCGTCAACTTCGACACCGACCGCGAGATGATCGCCGCCGAGCTCGGCTTCGGTGGCGTCGCTGAGAACTCGATCGATGCGGTCTCGAACCGTGATTTCGTGCTCGACTACCTTGCCGCCGCCACCACCGCCGCCACGCATCTGTCGCGGCTCGGTGCCGAGATAGTCCTGTGGTCGAGCGAGGAGTTCGGGTTTTGCGAGGTATCCGACGCCTGGGCCTCGGGCTCCTCGATCATGCCCCAGAAGAAGAACCCGGACGGCGCTGAGCTGCTGCGCGCCAAGGCGCCGAGGATCGCGGCGCACCTGACCGCGATGCACGGCGTGATGCATGGCCTGCCACTGACCTACAACAAGGACATGCAGGAGGACAAGGAGCATCTGTTCGACGCGGTCGACTCGCTTCAGCTCGCGCTCGCGGCGGCCGAGGGCATGCTCAGCACGATCAGCTTCAAGCGTGAGCGGCTCGCGGCAGCCGCCGGTGACGAGTTCCTGGCCGCGACCGACATCGCCGACTACCTGGTCAAGCGCGGACTGCCGTTCCGCAGCTCGCACCATGTCGTCGGCGGGCTCGTGCGGCTCGCCGTGTCGAGCGGTCGCGGGCTCTCGCAGCTGACGCCGGCGGAGCTCGAGGCCGCCTCGCCGCTGCTGGACCCCGAGGGCTTCTATGCACTGCTGGCGGATGGCGCCTGGCTCGAGGCCAAGGCGTCACGGGGCGGGACGGGGTCGGCCGCTGTGCGTGAACAGCTCGCGCATGCTCGCGCGGCGCTCAGACACGCGCGCGACGGACGGTGAATCCGGACTTCTACGCGCGACCCGTACTCGACGTCGCCGAGGCGCTGATCGGCTGTGTCGTCACTGATGGCGGCTGCAGCGGTGCGATCGTCGAGACCGAGGCCTACCACGACACCGAGCCGGCCGCGCACTCGTTCGTCGGGCTGACGCCGCGCACCGAGACGCTGTTCGGGCCGCCGGGCCGTGCCTACGTGTATCTGTCCTACGGCATTCACACGATGCTGAACGCCGTCTGCGAACCGGAGGGAGTCGGCGCCGCGGTGCTGATCAGGGCGCTCGAGCCACTCACCGGGATCGAGCTGATGGCCGCGCGGCGAGGAGTCGATCCGAGCCGTCCGCAAGCTCTGTGCTCGGGCCCGGGGAAGCTGACACAGGCGCTTGGGATCATGCTCTGCGACAACGGCGGTGACCTGGCTCGTGGCCCGGTGGTGTTCAGCGGCCGCGAGCGACGCTTCAGCAATCCTGTGGTCCAGCGGGACCGCAGGATCGGGATCACGAAGGCGGTAGAGCTGCCGTGGCGGTTCTGCCTCGCGGGCAGTCGCTACCTGTCGGTGCCGGTGCGGAACGGCTAGAGGCCGGAGCCGCCGTTGTTGGCGGTCGTCGGGGTCTCGGAGGAGGCCGGCGGGGTGCTGTTCTGCTGCGGCAGCGTCTCGGTCTGGTTGGCCGTGCCCGAGCTCGGCGAGCCGCCGCCGCCGGCTCCGTAGGTCTGCGGTGTGGTGAGCGTCGTCGGCGTCGTGCTCGTGGTCACCGTGTCGCTTGTGGTGCTCGTCGTGGTCGACGTGCCGGTGCCGCCGGTGCCGCCGGTGTAGGTGGATGACGGTGCGGTGATCGTGCTGGTCTGCTTGTGCTCGGCCTCGGCCTGCATGATCGCCAGCGCGCTGACCGTGAAGTTGCGCCAGATGACCGCCGGGAAGGTGCCGCCCTCGACCGGCTTTCCGTAGTAGTCGGTGGCCATCGCCTTGCCACTATCCGGATAGCCGACCCACACGGCGGTGGTGATCTGCGGCGTCCAGCCCACGAACCAGGCGTCGACGTAGTTGGAGGTCGTGCCGGTCTTGCCGGCGACGTCGACACCGGGGATCGCGGCGGCGGTGCCGGTCCCGTAGCTGTCGTCGACGGGGCCGTGCAGAAGCGAGTCGATCTCGGATGCGACCTCCGGAGTGATCACCTGGTGGGTCTGCTCGGTTGCCTTGTTGGTGATCGTGGTCTTGCAGTCCCCACAGCCGGAGATCCCGGAGATCGAGTCGATTCCGACGGCGCCGTAGTTGGCGTCACCGAGCGTCGGGTTGAATGTCAGCTTGCCGCCATCGGCCACCGTCGAATAGGCGTGCGCCATGTCGAGCGCAGAGACACCGTGGTTGAGACCGCCGAGGATCATCGACGGGTTGGTCGAGATCGGGGAGCGGATCCCCATCAACTGCGCGTACCGCTTGATGGCCGCGGTTCCGACTCGAGGGTCGGTGCCGAGTTGGGCAAAGACGCTGTTGTCGGAGGTGGCCGTTGCAACCGTCATCGGGATCCAGCCGCTGTACACGTTGCCGAAGTTGTGGACCGGGAAGCTCCCGGTGCCGTTGTCCGCC
>DATASU010000139.1:0-21214 GCA_036269095.1 Solirubrobacteraceae bacterium | reverse complement strand
TCGCGGCGAACGTTCATCGGCGTCGAGCCCGCGTGGGCGGCCTGGCCGGTGAACGTGATCAGGTGCCGTTCCACCCCGACGGTGCCGCTGACGGCCGAGGCCAGCCGGCCGCTGCCGAGCAGCACCGGGCCCTGCTCGATGTGAAGCTCGAGGTAGCCGAGCGCGCCATCGAGCGACGAGGTTGCCGCGGTCGCCTTGTCGAGGTCGATCCCACAGCTAGCGAGCGCGGCGCCGAGCGTGACGCCACCGGCATCGCGCAGATCACGGACGTCATCGGGTACGAGCGTTCCGGCGGCCGCGGAAGAGCCGAGCAGGCTGCGGGTGAAGCGCGCGCCCTCCTCATCGGCCCAGTCGACGAAGCGAACGCTGACCGGCGGTGGGATCGGGAGCGCGGCAAGCTGGCGGACCGTCTCGAGCGCGGTCATCAGGCCGAGCACGCCATCGAGCCAGCCGCCGTCGGGCACGGCGTCGATGTGCGATCCGACGATCAGGAAGTTGTCGGTCTCGCCCTCGACGGTCGCCCAGAGGTTGCCGGCGATGTCCTGGGTGATCGGTAGCCCGATCGCGTCGAGTTTGCCGCGCAGCCAGCTGCGCGCCGCGAGCCAGTCGGGGCTCCAGGCGAGGCGCTTGGCGCCCGCGAAACGTCCGCCGCTCTGTGTCGCGAGCTCATCGAGGTCGGAAATCACCGCCCCGGGGTCAAGCGTGAGCTCGATCATCAGAATGCCGCCGCCAATGAGCGCTTGACGAAGCGACCGTGGCCGGGGGCGCTGCGGATCTCGCCGCGGTCGTAGACGAGCGTGCCACGACAGAAGGTGTGGCGCACGCTTGCCGACGCGGTCTCACCTTCGTAGAGGTCGTAGTCGACGTTCATCAGTGAGTTGGCCTTCCCGTACGGACGCGGCGCGTGCGGATCGAAGACGACTACGTCCGCATCCTTGCCCGGCAGGATCGCGCCCTTCTGGCTGAGTCCGAAGCGTCGCGCGACGGTGGTCGCGGTGCGGTCGACAAGCTGCGAGCGGGTCAGCTTGCCTGGGACGACACCCTCGTCCCAGAGCTTTGCCAGCCGATGCTGGATCAGCGCGAGGCCGTTGGGGACGAGGCTGAAGTTCTCGAGGCCTCGCGCCTTCTGTTCATCGGTGAAAGGGCAGTGGTCGGTTGAGACGCTCTCGAGCACTCCGCGGCGGAGGTACTCCCACAGCGGCTCGTGATTGGAGGCCGCGCGCAGGGGAGGCGAGCAGATGTAGCGGCAGCCGTCGACTCCGGGCCGCTTCAAATCGTCGATCGAGTTGGTCAGGTACTGAACGCAGGTCTCGCCGCTGACCGGGCCGCCGCGCAGCTGTGCGGCCTCGATCTCGGCCGCGGCCGCCGCGCAGGTGACGTGCACGACGAACAGCGGTGCGCCGACGCTCTCGGCGATCCGGGCGGCGCGGCCGGTGGCCTCTGCCTCGACGAATTCGGGGCGGGTCAGCGCATGGTTGATCGCCGAGGTATCGCCCTTGGCCAGTGCGCGCTTGACGAGCAGATCGACAATGTCGCCGTTCTCGGCGTGGACCATCGTCAGCGCGCCCAGGTCGCGGGCGCGCTCCATGCAGGCGGTGAGCACGTCATCACGTGCCATCAGCTCGCCCTTGTACGCCATGAACAGCTTGAACGAGCACAGCCCGGCTTCGACCATCGCCTCCATGTCGTCGAGCACGGGCTCGCTGCCGTTGGTGATCGCCATGTGGAAGCCGTAGTCGACGTGGGCGGCGCCATCGGCGCGCGCGGACCATTGCTCGAGCGCCGAGCGGAGGTTGTCGGGCTCGCGCTGGATGGCGAAGTCGACCAGGCAGGTGACGCCGCCGGCGGCGGCCGCGCGCGTGCCGGTGTCATAGTCGTCCGACGACATCATTCCCATGAACGGCATCGACAGATGCGTGTGGTTGTCGATCAGGCCCGGGAGGACGAAGCAACCGGTCGCGTCGATCACGGTCGCGTCCTGCGGCGCGCTGACGCGGCCGACCGCTGCGATCGACTCGCCGTCGATCAGCACGTCGCCGCGGAACTCGTCGTCGGCGGTTACGACTGTCCCGCCGGAGATGAGTGTCGTGTTGCTCACTGCGCGCCTCCTCTGATCTTTGTCGCGGGCACAATCCTCTCAGACCCCGCAAGCCGGACTCCGGGCGGCGGCAGTCGCCACGCACAGGCCGATCGGCTCCGCGGGCAGGCCCGGGGCGCCGATCGGCGAGACTTCCCGGCATGCGCAGTGAGTTCGATGTGATCGTCGTGGGCGCAGGGCTTATGGGCTCAGCGACGGCCTGGTCGCTCGCGCGCCGAGGCCGGTCGGTGCTGCTGGTAGAGCAGTTCGGGCTCGGTCACCAAAACGGAAGCTCGCACGGCAGTGCGCGCATCGTTCGCCGCGGCTACAGCGATGCGCTCTACACGCGGCTCACCGGTGAGGCGTTCGAGCTGTGGCGTGAGCTCGAGCGCGACTCGGGCATGGGTCTGCTGCGCATGCTCGGCGGTGTCGAGTTCGGCGCTGCCAGGGACGCGAACGGCGTCGCGTCGCAGATGACTCGGGCCGGTGTCGCGCACGAGTGGCTGTCCGCGAATGAGGCCGCGGAGCGCTGGCCGGGGATGGTGTTCGAAGGGAGAGTGCTGTTCCATCCGCAGGCCGGGACGGTCGACGCCGATCGCGCGCTGACTGCCTTTGCCGCGTGCGCCGTGCGCCGCGGTGCGGAACTGCGCCACGACGCCGAGGTGGTCCGGCTCGTTCCCGGCGATGGCCAGGCCGAGATCGAGCTTGCCGACGGCGGGCGGATTGCCGCCGAGACTGTGGTGGTTGCTGCCGGGGCGTGGGCGGGCCCGCTGTTATCGGGGCTGGTCACGCTCCCGGCGCTGGCGGTGACCCAGCAGCAGATCTTTCACTTCCCACGATCGGATCCCGACGCCGAGGCGTGGCCGAGCGTCATCCACGAGGCGGCGGAGTCCATCTATCACCTGGGGGGTGGGCGCGACGGCGGTCCGGCCGATGACCGCAAGATTGCGGAACATCGCCATGGGGCTCCGGCGACCGCGGCTGAGCGCAGCGGCCAAGTCGACGCCGCGTCGCGGGCGCGCATCGTCGCGTACGTCGAACGCTGGCTGCCGGGACTCGATCCGCGTCCGCGCGGCGAGGCGACATGTCTGTACACCTCGACACCGAGCGAGGACTTCGTGCTCGACCGGGTTGGAGCGGTGGTCGTGTGCTCGCCGTGCTCAGGACATGGCGCGAAGTTCGCGCCGCTGATCGGCGAGTTGACCGCTGACCTGGCGGTCTCGCCCGCTGCCGCGGCCGTCCCCGGCCGCTTCCGGCTCGCTGGCCACCTCGCCTGAGCCTGGCTTCTCGACGGGTTGGCGCGGGTAGCTGTCGCACAAGACCCCCGCCACTGGAGGACCAAACATGGCCGAAAAAGTTGAGCTCGACTGGTCGAGCGCAGATGTCACCGATGGCACGCTCGATGTCGCGCTTCGTGGGAGCACGCCGAAGAAGTGGCGCGAGGCGTTCGAGCGGGCGACGGCGTTGCTGAGCCACGGCAACTGGAACACGCGGCTGAATCAGCGCAAGGGCGCGGTGCGGCTCGATCCGGTGAGCCTGGGTCAGGAGGACCGCGTGCGCCAGTTCCTGGAAGGGGCGCTGCTCGAGGCCAACCGGGTGCTCGTCAGCGAGGATGAGCTGTTCAGCAATGTGGATGACGGCAGCGAGGCTGACGAGCCGGACGTCTCTGAGGATGCGGAGCTGACAGCGCGGTTCCGAGCATTCGCGGCGCACTGACCGCGCTCGCGACCCCGTAGGTATGCTGCGCCGTCGTGAGCCGGAGCTTGTGGGTCTCGACCGCGGAGCAGTTGCTGCAACGCACCTCATCCGCCGACCCGACCCCGGGCGGCGGCGCGATCGCCGCGGTCACCGCCGCATTCGGGGTTGGGCTAATTCAGATGGCGGTCGAGGTGTCCGTCGCGCCGGCCGTGAACGCCGGACCCGTTCCGGAGGCGCTCGCCGCCTGCCGGCAACGCGCGGCTGACCTCCAGCTCGCGATCGTCGCGGCCGCGGATGCCGATGTGGACGAGTTCGACGCGCTGATGGCCGCATACCGGTTGGCTCGTGACAGCGACGAGCAGCGTCAGGCCCGCCGGCAGGCCATCGACGTGGCGACGGTCACCGCCACCCATGGGCCGCTGGGTCTCGCCGAGCTCGCGATGGCTGCGGTCGCACTCGGTGCCGAGGTCGAACCGCTGGTCAAGCCGACGATCGTCAGCGATGTGCAGGCCGGGTGCGACCTGCTGCGCGGCGCGGCACTGGCGGCGCTCCGCACCGCGGACATCAATCTGAGTGCCCTCGAGCAGCGCGACCACCCCGATGCGCGCGGAATCCGTGAACGCCGCGACGCCGTGCATCGCGCCGCATCCGCCGGTGCGGGGGCGCCATGACAGCGCGCGTGATCGACGCGGCCGACGTCGCCACTCCGTTTCGTGCGGAGACTCGCGCGCGTGTGCGGAGGCTGGGTCGCGAGTTGCGAGTTGTCGGGCTGCTCAGCCAGTCGCAGGGACCGGCACACACCTATGCGCAGTACGCCCGGCGCGGAGCCGAGGACGCCGGCATCGCGATGGACATCTGGCAGCTCACACCCGACCGCGCCGCCGCCGCGATCCTCGAGGCGAACGCGGATCCGGGCATCGATGGGATCTTCCTCTACTACCCGCTGAGCGATCCGGTCGAGGACCGCTGGCTGCGCGAGCTCGTCGACCCGCGAAAGGACGTCGAGGGCATGCACAGCTTCTGGAGCCGCCTGCTCTACGAGAACCGCCGCTACGTCGATGACCAGGGTGAACTGCGCGCGATCCTTCCATGCACACCACTCGGGGTCCTGAAGCTGCTGGACGCCGCGGGCCTGCGCGATCGTGGCCGCGGCGCGCGGGCGCCGCTCGATGGAGTCGTCGCCTGTGTGATCAACCGCAGCGAGATCGTCGGCAGGCCGCTGTCGGCGATGCTCGCCAACGACGGCGCCACTGTCTTTTCGCTCGACCTGACCGGTTCGCTGGTGTTCGAACCCGCGATTGGCAGGCACGCTCACGCGGTGCTCGACTCCGACAGCGATCGCGCGGCGGCGCTGCGCGAGGCCGACGTCGTGATAACGGGCGTGCCATCACGCGATTTCCCGCTCGTCACCGCCGCCGAGATCAAGCCCGGGGCGATCTGCGTGAATTTCTCCGAGTTCCGCAACTTCGACGACTCGGTGCTGGAGGTGGCATCGGCGTTCGTCCCGCGAGTCGGTCCGATGACCGTGGCGATGGCCACGCGCAACCTGGTCCGGCTGACCGCGCTGCGCCGACCGGCCGAGCGGGTCGGTTAACGAAAACGCGGCCCGGGGGCGACGATGTTGCCTGCTCTCGCGCGTAGCCTGCGCACGAAAAAAGCCTCGTCGATCGCCTTTGGGAGCCCGATCCGCTTTGGCTTTCGCGAACCTTTCTCCCTCCCGAACCGCTACGAAAACCATATTGCGGGCGCGCCGCTGAGCGCAAGCCGGCGGCCGCCACGATCCCGCAATTTGAGAGAAATTGCGGCTGCCGATGTGGTCTCAGGCAGCCGCGGCCAGTTCAGTGGCGACGCTCGCTGCCAGTTGGGCGTTGTTGACCGCGAGCGCCACGTTTGCCGGAATGCTCTCGCCGGCGGTCTCCTGCTCGATGCGGCCGAGGATGAAGGGCGTCACCGCCGCACCGGTAACGCCGTTGGCGTCGGCCGCCGCCAGCGCGGCCTCGAGCTTCGCCTGCAGCGCGCCGGCGTCGAGTTCGTCGGCTTCCGGTATCGGGACGGTCAGCAGCACGCCGGTATCGCGCCGGATCCGGCGGCGCAGCACGTCGGCGACCTCGCGAGCAGTCTCGACGCGATGGGGAATCGGCAGACCGCTGCTGCGCACGTAGAAGGCGGGGAACCAGTCGTGCTGCCAACCGAGCACGGGCACGCCGACTGTCTCGAGGTACTCGAGTGTCTTCGGCAGGTCGAGGAAGGCCTTTGCGCCGGCGCAGACGGTGACCACGGGATGATGAGCCAGCGCGTCGAGGTCGGCCGAGATGTCCCACGAGGACTCGACGCCACGGTGCACGCCCCCGATCCCACCAGTCGCAAAAACGGAGATCCCCGCAGCGTGGGCAAGTGCGACTGTGGCCGAGACGGTCGTTACGCCGGCGTCGACCCGCTTGGCCAACGCGACCGCGAGATCACGCTCGGCGAGCTTCCGTGTGGCACGCAGAACCCGCTGCTCGTCGGCAGGCTCGAGTCCGACACGCGCGATCCCGTCGAGCACGGCAGTGACAGCCGGCTCGACTCCGCCGGCTCGCAGAACTTCCTGGCAGCTGCGCAACGCCTGCGCGTTGGCAGGGGCGGGGAGGCCCAGGTTCGAGAAGATCGTCGACTCGAGCGCGACCACCGGTCGCCCGTCGGCGAGCGCCTTGCCGACCGCCTGCGAGGTTCGTATGGCCCCGGATTGGATCAGCGCGTGGGGGGGATGTGGCATCTCTGTTACTCCGATGTCGTGAAGGCTTGAGGGTTGGCAGCGTCGAGCGCGGCCCCCGGGGACCGCAGAACAGCGCCGGCGAGTGCGTGGCCGGCATGAACCGCGCTGATGACGTCCTGTCCGGCGAGACGCGCGCCAAGGAACCCGGCGGCGAATGCGTCTCCTGCTCCGGTGGCGTCGCGAACGTCGTCGACGACAGTAACCGGCACTGCCACCTGGGTGCCATCCGGGGCGCCCACAAGCGTGGGTTCCGAACCGTGCTTGACGATCGTCAGCGTGTTCGCGAAGAGTGCCGAATCGAGGTCGAACATCGCCGCCTCCGACGCGTTCGCAAAGAAGACGGTCGGGCGCACTGCCGCGACGAAACCGAGGTAGGTGGCGATCCCCAGATCCTCAAGCAGTCCGGTCGATGAGGCATCGAGCGTCAGTTCGATGCCGCGCGCCCTGGCAGCCGCCATCAACTCGAGCGTCGCGCCCGCGGCGGGCTCGGTCGCAAAGCTGTACGAGGTGGCGTGCAGAATCCGCAGCGACTCGAGCCAGTCGTGGGGAATCTCGTTGAGCTCGCCCGCTGCTCCGCGGTCCGGGAACATCGTGCGCTCGCCACTGCGGTCCACGAGCACGACGATCGTCCCGGTGCGGCCGGCACGCTGTACGCGCACTTCCACACCGTGCTCCTCGAGGACCTCGGTCAACTGGATACCGATCGCGTCGTCCCCGACACGGCCGATGAAGCGTGTCGGTGTGCCCGTATGCGCGGCCAGCGCCGCTACGTTTGCGGCGCTCCCGCCACGCGTGCGGATGATGCGGGAGGGGTTGTCGGTCGCGTGTCTGAGATCGGACTGCGACCAGATGACGATGTCCTCGACGAGGTCGCCGACGACTCCGAGCAGCCGCGCAGAGTCGGGGTGTGCCTCCGGGCTCGCCGGATCACGATCTCGTGTGTCGCTCGCTTCTGCCATCCGCGGGTTCAGGCGTGCACGATAATCGGGCTATGGGCGTAAGGCCGTGCTGATCTATTCGATGAGTGTCTCGGCGGACGGCTTCATCACCGACCGCGACGGAGCGATCGGGTGGACGGCGCCGAGCGATGAGCAGTTTGAGTTTCACCTCGAGCGGGTCGCCGAGCTCGGCGCTCACCTGTGCGGTCGCAGGTTGTACGAGACGATGCTCGTGTGGGAGACCGAGCCGTCACTGCGCGCGACCCGTGGCGGCGCGGCATTTGCCGATCTGTGGTGCGCATTGCCAAAGATCGTCTTCAGCCGCACGCTCGACGGCGTCCATGGCAACGCGCGGCTCGCGGAACGGTCGCTCGTCGAGGAGATCGCCAGCGCGCGAGCGGCAACCGACAAGGACATCGAGATCGGCGGCGCCGGGCTGGCTGCACAGGCGATCGAGCACGACCTCGTCGATGAGCTGCGCATGTTCCGCAATCCAGTGCTCCTCGGGGGCGGGACGCCGTTCCTGCCGCCGCTCGGCCAGCCGGTCACGCTCGAGCTGGTCGAGACGAAAACCTTCGCACCACGGGTTGTCTACGAGCGCTACCGGCGCGTCCGGGATCGATCGGGCACGTAGCTCGACACAAACGCTCGTAGCCTTGCGGAGATGTCCTCAATCCTCGTTCCAGGAACCCGACCATGAACACCTCGCATCCCGACGTAACCATGAAGACGAGCCCGTGGCCGGTGGCCGAGACGGTGCGGCGGCTACGTGAGACGCTCGACGCGCGCGGGATCACCGTGTTCGCGACGATCGACCAAGCGGCTGCCGCACGCGATGCCGGCCTTGAACTCCGCGACACGGTGCTGATCATCTTCGGCAACCCCGCCGGCGGCACGCCCGTCATGGAGGCCGCGCCTCTGGCAGCGCTCGACCTTCCGCTCAAGCTGCTCGTCTGGGATGAGTCCGGGCAGACGCAGGTGTCCTATCTCACACCCACGGTTCTGGCTGCGCGCTGGGGACTGCCGGAGCACCTTGCCGCACCGCTCGCGGCACCCAACGCCCTGACCGACGCGGTACTCGGATCAGGGGCGTGAGCGTGCGCGCCTGATGTCGGAGCGGAGCGCCCCCTGCGCATTGAAATCGTTCGCCCTCGGCGCTCGTCGTCCGCGCGTCAGCCCAGCGAGGTCGCTGGGCAGTACGGATTCGCCGGCAGCCCGTGGGCCGCGGTCACCGAGATCGAATTCGAGCGCGCTGCCCCGGGGCCAACGAACAGCGGCGATGACTGCTCACCCGTGGAGACCCCGTCGGGGTAGGGGAAGGGCGTCGACCGCGCCATCTGCTCGACGAGCTGGCAGTCGAACTGCGAGGACTGACCGTAGAGCCACGGACGGCCGAACCACACGTAGCCGTCGACGTATTTGTCTGCCAGGGCGCCGTACGGCTGGCCGAGCTTCCACTGCGGCAGACCGACCTGCCAGGTCGGCGGAATCCCAAACGTCTGACAAACGGCCGGATGGCGCGGCGTCGTGCACGCCGGCACGTTGGCAGGGCCGCCGGCGGCCTGAAGCTGCTTGTTCGTGAACGGGGATCCATTCTCTGCGGTGTCGATGATGAAGTGCTTGTTGGCGTAGCCGCGCTTCGCGAGCGCCTTCACAACATCACGGCCATACGCGATCTCGCTCTGGGTGCTGGCGTGATGCGTCGCGTCGAGCGAGAAACCGCGCGCCCACTTGATCCCGCTCTGAACCAGCAGCGACGTCACATTCCCGACAGACAGCCAGTCCGATGAACCCGCATCGAGATACACGGTGGTGTGTGGAAGTGAATTCAGTTTCTCGGTCGCCCAGGCCAGTTCCTGTAGAAACGTGCTCCGCGTCGCCGACGAGAGACACGTGTTGTGCGCCTCTGGGAGATCCGGCTGCATCACGACCAGCGCGCGGGCTGCACCGATGCCGGCGGCGAAGCCGGAATTCCATTGGTGGTAGGCGCTCACCAGCGCCGGCGTCTCGGCGGTGTCGCACAGGTTCCCCTCCCATGGGGAGAGGGAAAAGTCGCTCAGCTGCGCGAGCACCGTCTTGTTCCCGTGGTTGACGTCTTCGATGTATCCCGCGACAGCGCGCTTGATCTCGGCGGGCTCCTCCCACCGACCGAACCAGTTGGCCTCGGGTCGCAGCGCGACTTCCCAAGCAGTTGCTTGGCGGTGCCGGTTGCTGCCTCATAGGTGGGCCAGATCTCATCGTCGCTGCCGGTGTAGTAGCCCCAGGTCATGTCGGCAATCGGATTAGAGGCCGAAGCGCCGCTGAGACCGGCATTGGCGGTACCGGCGAACGCCGTCGACGGCGGCAGCCAGCACAGCACCGCAGATGTCGCGGCGGCCAGCAGGCTTCGCCTTGCCAGCGGCAGCGGCATGCGTTTACGCCGCAGGTTGCATGTGCGAGCCATCGCGAAGGGCATAGGCTAACCCTCGCGCGGTACCGTTGCACGAGTGAGCGAACAGCGCGAGATCCTCGAGTGGGCCGGCGTCGGACCGGCAACCCGCGAGCTGGCTGAGGCGATCAACGCCGATGGCTTTCAGCCGGACCTGATCCTTGCGATTGCGCGCGGCGGACTGATCGTGGCCGCGAGCCTCGGATATGCCCTGGGGGTCAAGAACACGTGGACGCTGAACGTCGAGTTCTACACCGGGGTCGACGAGCGACTGGATCTGCCGATCATCCTCCCGCCCGTTCCCGAGCTCGTGGACCTCGAAGACGCGAAGGTCCTGGTCGCCGACGATGTGGCAGATACGGGTGCGACGCTCGCGCTGGTCAAGGAATTCTGCGGCCCGCGCGTCGGTCAGGTCCGGATCGCCACGCTCTATGAGAAACCACGCTCCGCGGTCAAGTGCGATTACGTGTGGCGGCGTACCGACCGCTGGATCGTGTTCCCGTGGAGCGCCGAGCCGCCGCTGCTGGCGCGCGACTCCACCTCGGTGCCGGTCGCTGACAGCTGATTTGCGGTGGTCATGCGTGCTGGGGAACGGGCCGCTGGTGGCCGCTGCCTCGGGGTGCGCTCACCACGCTGTCGGCGCGTAATCCTTGAGGAACACGCCGTGTAAGTCCTCGCCAATTTCGCCGCGGACAATCGGGTCATAGACGCGGGAGGCGCCGTCGGCCAGATCGAGCGGCGCGTGGAAGCCCTCGTCCGCGAGCCGGGCTCGTGTCGTGTGCGGGCGCTCATCGGTGATCCAGCCGGTGTCGACGCTCGTCATCAGGATCCGATCCCGGTCGAGCATCTCGCGCGCGCTTGTACGCGTCAGCATGTTGAGGGCGGCCTTCGCCATGTTGGTGTGGGGGTGACCAGGCCCCTTGTAGCCGCGACCGAAGCTTCCCTCCATCGCCGAGACGTTGACGATGTACTTGCGGCGGGCGGACGACGCAGCGAGCGAGGCGCGTAGCCGGCTGATCAGGATGAACGGTGCCGTCGTATTGCAGAGCTGAACCTCCAGCATCTCGACCGGATCGATCTCGTCAACCTGCTGCGTCCAGCTGTTGTGATCGACGTCGTCGGGAATCAGGCCGCCGGCATCGATCGCGGTCCCCTGTGTCGCCAAAGCCAGAGTTGTGCCAGGGTGCAGGTCGTGGGCACCTCCGAGCTCGAGCACGCCGGCGGCGTCGGGCAGTTCATGGGCCTCGCCGGCCACCAGCAGTGCGTAGGCATCAGGGGAACGGCGGACGGTCTGTGCGGCGTTGTTGATCAGGATGTCGAGGGGGCCCTCGGCAGCGATGGCGTCTGCCAGGGCGACCACCTGGCCGACCTGCCGGAGGTCGATCCCGACGACTTTCAACCGATGCAGCCAGTCGCCGCTGTCGGGCATCGATCTGAACCGCCGGACAGCGTCCTTCGGAAACCGCGTGGTGATCGTCGTCTCCGCGCCGTCGCGCAACAGCCGCAGGGCGATGTACATCCCGATCTTGGCCCGGCCTCCGGTGAGCAGCGCCCGCCGGCCCGTGAGATCGGCTCGGGCCTCGCGGCGCTGGCGGTTCAGCGCCGCACAAGCCGGACAGAGCTGGTGATAGAAGGCGTCGACCTCGACGTAGCGGATCTTGCACTGGTAGCAGGGCCGAGGCTTGATCAGCGTGCCCGCCGTTGCTCCGGACACCGCTGAGACGAGCGCGACCCCACTGGTCTCGTCGTCAACGCGGCCGGGTGCAGCGGTGGCCGTGCGTGCCATCACCGCGCGGTCGTTGGCCGCGACCATCGCGCGCCGCTCGGCACGACGCTGTTGCTTGACGGCCTTGAAGATGCGAGCGGTTGCGCGCCGCACCGCCATCGCGTCGGGATCGTCGGCTGGCAAATCCTCAACCTGAGCCAGCACCTCGAGGCAGATCCTGAGTTCGTCCGCGTCAATCGTCACGGTGGCATTCTGACGCCCCGCCAGCGCGCGGGTCGCCTCTCAGGCGTCGGTCAAGCGCTCAGCAGTCGCGGCTGCGGCGGGCGGCTGCCCTCACGGTAGCGAGCGACCCGATCAGGAGCAGCCTTCGACATCGGCTAGTGGTGGCCGATCAGCGTGATCACCCCGCCGAGGATCGCGACGGTCAGGATCAGCCACGGAGCCAGCAGCAACGCGACGATCACGACTGAACCCGGGTTCGACGGATCGGTGCTCATCACCTGTCCGAGAAGGCTCCCGCCGATGCGCCCGCCGCGACGCGCTGCCCAGGCCGACGCAAACACCGCGACGCCTAGGAGCGGGAGCAGCAGGGTCGGAATGACGAGCATCAGAATCGGGCTGGCGAGCCCGGCCATTACCGCGATCGCGATCGTCGCAGCGGTGGTTGCAGCAAGTGTGACCAGTGGCAGCACGCAGTGCGCGCGCAACACGCGCGCAAAAGCCCACGAGAGCAGCAACGTGCTGCGGTCCGGATCGTCGACGTCAGCGCGCAACGGTTCGATCAGCAGCGCGGCCGCGAAGTAGATACCGGTCGCTGCCACGCATGCGGGAAGCAGCCGGCCCGGATGTGTCAGCGCCTCGAGTGTGGCGGCGGCGGCGAGTGTTGCCGCCCACACAAAGCGGGACGGGTTACGGCCGATGGCGACGGCGTCCCGCCAGAGGATCGCCCAGCGCGCCTGTCTCGGCCTGGGAATCACTGGTCGCAGATGCGACCGGATTGCGATCTGGCGGCTGGATATCTGTGCTTGCGCGCTCCGGTAGGTGAGCGCCGCGCTGCGGTAGTCGAGCAGCGACACCCCAGCGATCAGCGCCGCGCGGGTGCCGGCACGCGTCAGATAGGACTCGACGCTCGAGCTCCCGGCGCGACGCCGTGCGCACACCGTCAGCCCGGACGCGGCGATCATCAGCGCTGTCGTTGCGACCGGCCAAGCGTGCTGCCGCACGATGGGAGCGAGCGCCCAGCCCCACGGACCCGACCAGATGCCGACGGCGCGCCCGACGGTGGCGTCGAGTGCCACGACGGCGAGCGCGGCGGCCGCGATTGCGGGACTCGCGCGGCGCACCAGTGGCGGCGCCCTCCGCGAGGACTGCACGAGCCAACTGCCGGCCGTTGCCAGCAGCGCCAAACTGCCGAGACCGACGACCGAGCCGATTACGCGGGCGAAGCCAAGCCCGGCCGGTCCGCCGGCGATCACAAAGCTCACCAGCACTCCGATTGCCGCACCGACTGCCGCTCCCGTGAGCATCGCGTGATCAAGCTTGGGCCGCACCAGCTCCTCGGACGCGATCGGTGCCATCAGCAACAGCGCGACATCGGCGCCCGAGAGCGAAACCGGCCCCTGCCAGCTCCCGAACCGGGCGGCTGCAAGCAGCACCAGCAGCAACACGGCAGGGCCGAAGACCGCGGCGCTATGGATGCTGAGCCCGCCCCCGACCAGGGTCCCGAGCACGCCGTGGCCGAGCGCTCCGGCAATCGCGCCGACCACGACGGTCGTATACAGCTCGTAGGCGCTCGGGCGGAAGCGGCGGCGGTGTGCACGCAGAAACGCACGGGCGGCCGCGGCACGCGCAACCGCGTCGGCTGTTGGCGGCGCGCTCACAGCAGGCCGTACTCCCTCACGAGCGGACCATCGACGACCTCGTCATAGGGGCCATCGGCAACGACTACCCCGTCTGCCAGAACGACCGCGCGATCGGCGATCCCGCGAGCAAAAGCGAGCTGATGCGTCGTCAGCACCACGGCGACGCCATTGCCCTTGGCTTCCAGCAACAACTGCTGCAGCGTCCGCTGCGAGGCCGGATCCAAACCCACGACCGGCTCGTCCAGCATCAGCAAGCGGTGTGGCCGTACAAGCGCGCAGGCGAGCTGCAGCTTCTGGCGCATACCACGCGACAGCGCCCCCGGACGCGCATCCGCTTTGCTCGCCATTCCCAGCTGTTCGAGTAGTTGCGTGATTCGCTGCTCGATGCCGTCCTCGCCGGCCACGCCGTGAGCTATCGCTACCAACTGCAGATGCTCGCGAACCGTGAGGTCGTCGTACAGCGACGGCGTGTCTGGGACCGCCGCGAGCGCGGCACGAGCGTCGGTCGCCTCCGCTTCGTCATGTATCGACCGGGCGACAATCTGGACGTCCCCGGACGACGGCTCGAGCAGGCCGGCGATCAGCCGCACCGCGGTGGTCTTGCCGGAGCCGTTGTGACCGATCACGGCAACACACTCTCCGGCCGCGACCGTGAGATCCAGGCCCCGGAGCGCATCGAACTCGCCGTATCGGCGACCGAGTCCGCGAACGTTCAGAACGGCTGCGCCTCGCATCGACGTGACGCTATCGCAGCCACCAACCGGCGTGTGTCGCCTCACCTGCGTCCTGCAGGTGAGCGGCGAAATCACCGCCGCTCGAACTTCTCCCGGCGGACGGTGGCCTTGCGACCCTTGAGCTTGGTTCTCCTGAGCCCTTGGATGACCTCGTCGACGCGCTCGGTGGGAACCTCAACGAGGCTGAAGCGATCCGAGATCTCAATCGTCCCGATCTGCCGGCCTGCCACGTTCGTCTCGCCCGTGATCGCACCGACGAGGTCCTGGGGACGGATGTGTGCGGCGCGACCCAGGCCGATGTAGATCCGCACGGTGTCACCTGTCGCGCTGCGGTCCCGGCGACCGCCGGGCTTGTCCTTCTTGTGCTGGTGCAGGGTCATCTGCGGGATCTCAGGCTCGGAGTCGCCATCACCGACCGACAAGGCCTCGTGGGCGAGCTTGATCGCTGCGAGCGCGACGTTCAACGGGTCAAACTCATCCGAGAGCGTGTCGAAGACGACCCGAAACTGCTCAAGATCGTCCTCGAGCAGCGACTCGTGCAGCGCGGCGCGCGTCAGCTCCAGCCGTCGCGCCTTGAGATCGGCGACGGTGGGTACCGTCTCGATGTGGATCGGCTGCTTGGTAAGACGCTCGATCGTCTTGAGCATGCGGTGCTCGCGCGGCTGGGCAAGTGTGATCGCCGTGCCCTGACGACCCGCGCGACCGACGCGACCGACGCGATGCACGTACGACTCGGGCGCGGACGGTACGTCGAAGTTCACGACGTGCGTAAGCGTGTCGATGTCAAGGCCACGGGCAGCCACATCGGTTGCGATCAGCAGTTCGGCGGTCTCAGACCTCAGCCGGCCGAGCACTCTCGTGCGCTGCTCCTGACTGAGTCCGCCGTGCAGTGCCTCGGCGCGATAGCCGCGGCCGTTGAGCGTCTCGGTGAGCTGATCGACGTCCGCGCGGGTACGGCAGAACACGATCGCCTGTGCCGGCTGCTCGACGTCGAGAATGCGGCCCAGCGCCGCCGACTTGTGCGCGCGGTCGACGATGTAAGCGGTCTGGCGGACTTGCGGCGCCTCACCCTGGGCGGGCTGCTTGAGGCCGACGCTGATGGTCGTCGGGTTGGTCAGATGCTGCCTGACCATGTGCTTGATGCGGGGCGGCATCGTCGCGCTGAACAGGACGGTCTGACGTGCCTCGGGAGCGCGGGCAAGGATCGTTTCGATGTCCTCGGCAAAGCCCATGTCCAGCATCTCGTCCGCCTCGTCGAGGACGACGATCTCGAGGTCCCGAAGATCGAGTGTCTTGCGCGTGAGATGGTCGATCGTCCGGCCCGGCGTGGCGACGACGACGTCGACGCCGTGATCGAGCGACTTCATCTGGCGCACGATTGGGGCGCCGCCGTAGATCGGCAGGACCCGCGCCCCGAGCCGGCGTCCGTATTTGTAGATCGCTTCGGACACCTGGACCGCAAGCTCGCGCGTCGGAACGAGAACGAGCGCGCGCGGACGCGGTCCGCCAAGCCCGATCCGTTGCAGCATCGGCAACGCAAACGCCGCGGTCTTGCCGGTACCGGTGGCCGCCTGGCCGAGCAGGTCAACGCCGAGGAGCAGCGGTGGGATCGCCTCGGCTTGGATCGGTGTCGGCTCTTCGTAGCCGAGCTCCGCCAGTGAATTCAGCAGCTCGTCTCGGAGCTCAAGATCGGTAAACGTCGTCATTGACCTCCACGGTAGGCGATCAGCTGAACGGCATTGGCGCTCGGAGAAGGGGGGAGGGTTGAGGCGCGGCTCGTCACAATCGTTGACCGAGCCGGTATTGGTTTCTGATGGTGCTCACTCGGTATCACCGATTCGCTACGGTCCTGCGGATCGCTCTCAGCACCGCCGCTGCCGAGACCGTGGAGCAACAACCCGTGGTTTCAGACACTGCGTCGCCCGCCAAGAACTAGGACAGTCCGGAGCAGCTGCCGATGGCCGCCACAACGAAGAAGGCCAAGGGGCCGGTCGCAAATATCGTCGAGCTGGTCGTGACGGTCGCGATCGCGATCGGTGTGGCGCTGCTGGTTCAGGCACTGCTCGTCAAGCCCTACCGGATTCCGAGCGGCTCGATGATTCCGACGCTCGAGGTCGGGCAGCGGATCCTCGTCAACCGCCTCGATACCCACCCGGGCCTCGGCGATGTCACCGTCTTCCATCCGCCGACGGGCGCAACCACGGCAGACGGCGAGTGCGGCAGTGCCGATCAGGGCAACGGCCACCTGCAGGCTTGCGACACCGACGTCCCGCAGGAATCAACCGAGACCTTCGTCAAGCGCGTCGTAGGTCTGCCCGGAGACCACCTCAAGATCATCAACGGCTACGTCTACCGCGACGGTCACAGGGAGACGTTCGGGTACCACCCCAAAGCTGACAAGGACATCCCAGGCTTTGTCGTGTGCACCGGTGGCCCGGCGGCGGACTGCACCTTCTCGAAGACGATCGTCGTTCCGGCCGGCGACTACTACATGATGGGCGACAACCGCGGGGACTCGCTCGACAGCCGCTACTGGGGCCCGGTTCCGCAGAAGTGGATCATCGGTACGGCGTTCGCGACCTACTGGCCGATTGACCGCCTCGGCTTCTTCTAGAAGGGTTCCAGCGTCGTGCTCTTGCCGGCACCTGGCCCACGCACGCAGTCTTACTGACCGAGCCTCGAGCCGGACATGCTCGTCCGTCAGATGAATGCCGGCATGATCTCGGTCGCGAACCGCCGAAGGCTCTGTGCCGTCGAGTCGCCGCCGTGCAGTAGAACCTGCCGCACGCCGACCGCGCGCAAAGCTTCGAGTTGTGCAGCGATCTGGTCGGGTGTGCCATACAGCGCGCTCGCTTCGGTCAAACCGGGTGTGCCCGCGTAGGCCGTGATGTGTGACTCGTTGCGGCCGCCCGGATGTCGCGCCAGGGCGAGCATTCGTTCGTGTGATTGCGCCAGCCTCAGGAGTGCTGTTCTGGTATCGCCAGCGTCGTAGGCGACGTAGAGGTTGCGGGCAACGGCGACGTCCGTCGGGTCGAATCTGCGCCCGTGCGCCACGCATTCGGCTCTGAACAGAGCAATCCGGTCGCCAATGGTGTCGGCTGGCGCGAACTGATCGAGCAGGAGTCTGCAGCCACGGACGGCGGCCCTGCGTATCGAATCGGGCTTACCGGCGGCGATCCAGACTGGCGGATGAGGCTTCTGGGAGACAGGCGGATCAACGATGATGTCTTGGTAGCGCCAGAACCTGCCGTTATGTGAGAACCGCACGGTGGATGTCCAGGCCCTGATGATGACGCCGAGCGCCTCCTCGAAGCGCGCGTCGGCCTCCTCGTGTGGCATGCAGAACCCGGCGAACTCCGAGTGGCGGTAGCCCTTGCCGACACCGAACTCCAAACGGCCACCGGACAGGAGATCGAGTGTCGCGGCGCGCTCGGCGAGCAGTACCGGGTCATGCCACGGGAGGACGATGACGGCCGTACCCACGCGCAGCGTTGTCGTGCGTGCCGCGACCCACGCCAGCAGGTCGAGTGATGACGATGCCTGGCCGGTGCCGCTGAAGTGGTGTTCGACCAGGAAGCTCGAATCGAACCCCAGTGCTTCCGCCTCGACACAGGTCTCGACGTAGTCGCGCAGACCTCGCGCCGGATCGCCCTCCTCACGTCGCGCCTGAGCGCCGCCGAACAGGCCAAACCTGATGCCGCGTGCGCTCACGGGAACACGGCGCCGGCCGCAACCGCGGGCAGCTCTCGAATTGGGTCAGGCGGGACACGGCTCACGGTGGACGATCTCCTCGGAAAGTCGCGGCGGCACCGCGACTATGGACATAGGCCAACGATCGCTGAACGACGTCGGCGGAAGGGCCGATCTGACGCGGGGTGCGTCAGATCCGAGGTACTCGCCAGCCCGAGCCGAACCGCAGAGCCGGGGCAACACCGAGTCGATTCATGGCGCCAGTCTAACTCGAGGATCCGAGCTCGCCGCTCAACGCGGCGCTCGTCTTCCACTTTGCGTCCGGGTCGCGTCCGCTGCGGGTCTGAGCAGAGGGGGAGAGGGGAGCCATGGGTTCGGCGATTTGCGAAGGCGCCAGCGGCGCCGTAACCATCGTGTTACTGGACCGCTGGTACACCGTTTCGCATGCGGGTCGCCGCCGTGTCGTACCGCCCGGCGCTTGTCGCGGCGAGCGGCTGCCTGGGCGTGCTCGCGGTCAGTTGCGGCGGGACCTCGGCGCCACCGGTCACTCAACAGCAGAGGGTCTCCAGCTACGTTGCCTACGCGGCGTGTTTGAACAAGCATGGCGTCCAGGTCCAGGTGGCCAGAACTGGCGGGTTGGTCTGGGAGGCGAGCCCGGGCGTGCCCGGCCCCGGATCGCCGCAGGCTCTCGGGGCCGAGCGCGACTGCGTTGCGCTGGTGCCTGCGGGCGGACTGGACCAGGCCCCGACGGCGGCCCAGAACGCGGAGAACTTCGCGCTGATGTTGCGCTTGGCCGGCTGCATGCGCGCACACGGCGTTCCGAGCTTCCCTGACCCGAGCTCAAGTGACGGGAGGATCAGGCTGGGGTTCAGTCCCTCGGATGGGATCAATCCCCAGGCACCGGCGTTCTTGGCTGCGGAGAAGCGTTGCAAGCGTGACAGCCTGACGCTTGGCGGAGGGACCTAGTCGCGGGGACGACCCAAGCTGCCAACGGTTACTCGGCTGAGGGTTCGATGCCGCCTGCCAATGCCTCGCCGTGAGAGCGGGCGAGCCACCCCGCGATGCCCAGGCTGACGATGGCTGAGCCGACGTAGATCTCGATGTACGTGGCATCGGCGATGAGCGCGGACCCGATGGTTTGGGCGAGCGCCTGGGGACCGAACAGCGCGAACAGAAGCGCAGCCGAGACGCGGCCCTGGAGTTCGTTGGGCGTCGCGCGCTGCGCGACGTTCAAGGTCGCGAGGAACACGTAGGGCAGCGCAAACCCGAGCACTGCCGAGCCTACAAGCGCTGTGGGAAGCCAATGGTTGGCGCGCAGGAGGTTGCCGAGTGCGAAGTTGAGCAACCCAATCACGGCGAGCGTGCGTTCCCCATAGCGCTCGACGATGCTGCTTGCGGTCATCGACGCGACGATCGAGCCGGCACCCAACAGCGCGCTCAGCACGCCGAGAAAGGCCGGATGCTCACCGATCCCCTGCACCAAGCTGTACTGCGCCGCGACGCCGAGCCCCGACAGCGCCATGACCAACGTCGTCGCAATCGCGACCGGCCGGATCGTCGGCGTGCGCAAGATATGTCGGACGCCTGCGAGCAAAGCGGTGGCGAGTCGCTCCGACGCTCGCGACGGAACCCGGTCGTCGACCTTCAGACGGGCGGTGACGAGTGCGGCGAAGACGAACGTCGCGGCGTCAAGGCCCGCGACGGCGCCACCGCCGACGAGGACGAACAGCCCGGCCCCGAACAGCGGTGCGGCAAGGCGGCCCGTCTCCTGAATCGTCAGCCGCCATCCATTGATCCGTCGACGGAGCTCCGGGGAGAACATCTGGGCGAACAGAGCGTCCTCGGTCGGATCCATCAGGGTGGCCTCGATCCCGTAAAGGGTCATCAGCACGAACAGCAGCCAAGTACCGGAGCGCGACTTGACGAGCGCGAGCGGCAGGATCGTGGCTGCCGATACGAGGTTCAGTGCCAGCAGCAGTCGCCTCCGCGGAAATCGGTCGGCAACCAAGCCGGCGACCGGGGCACCCATCGTGCCGGCATAGATACAGGCAGACACCAGACCGGCCTGTGCGCTGCTACCCGTGAGCGATTTGACCCAGATACCGGCGACAAGCGACATCGCGCTGTTACCCAACAGGGATGCGGCCAGCCCCGCGAAGTACCAGCGCGCGTTTGTTACCGCGACTGCCGCGTCAGCCGGATCGCGGGTGGCGGCGACGGTCTGCCGGGATGTCGGCACGTTGCCCACCGTACTAGCAGTGCGCCGCGCCGCAGCAGAAGATCTCAGCGTATGGGCATCAAATAGCGCAGAGTTGCCCGTAGCCGGCCGCGTTAGAACGTCGCTCAAATGACAGTGGCCCAGTGTCAGCGAACGCATGTTCGGTCTGGGTCTTGCGACAGCGTGCGACGGGTGTGCTACACTTCCGCCATGAGGACAATCACACATCGTCAGCTTCGCAATCAGTCTGGCGCCGTGTTGCGCGACGTTGAGGCGGGGGAGTCGCTCTTGATCAGCAATAACGGATCTGTCGTGGCGCGGCTTAGTCCTGCTTCAGAGATGGAGCCGGAGCTGCCTGTGACGCGACCCGCTACGGCTCGCGGCTTTGACGACGTGCCGCTCTACGATCGACCAGGGAACGTGCTCGACGCACTCTCGGATCTCCGGGGCGACCGCTGAGGACTTACCTCGACACGAGCGCGGCCGCGAAGCTCGTCAAGCGGGAGGCGGAATCGGGAGCCCTGCGCGAGTTCTGTGGCCGAACTGATGTCGAGCTCGTTGGCACCGATCTGCTGGAAACGGAACTGCGTCGCGTCGCCTACCGCGAGGAGATCCCTGGCGCTGCGGTTTCTATGGTCCTTGACCGTGTAATCCTGCACGCGCTTCCGCGCTCCGTTTATACGCACGCTGGCCTGCTGCCCGGAAAGACTCTCCGGTCACTCGATGCCCTACACATCACTGCAGCACTCCGACTCGAAGTCGACGCTGCGTTGATTTACGACGTCAGGATGCGCGAGGCTGCTGTAGAGAACGGCCTTAGGGTCGTCGCGCCCGGCGACCCGACGTGGCCCGCTCGATGACAACTCGCGACCGCACCAGCTGACATCGCATGGCCGTCGCCGCTGGCAGACGAGTGAGCATCGTGTCAAACGTCGTTCAAATGACACTGCGGCTTTGCCAGCGAACGTGAGTTCGCCTGGCGCTGTGTAGGACATCCGGCGAAACACGCAGCGCGAGAGGGAGAGCTCGGGCAGCACGTGGGGTTTCCGCCAGCTGTCGTGATCACAGTTCCGGCAGGAAGCTCGTTG
>DATASU010000138.1:0-1506 GCA_036269095.1 Solirubrobacteraceae bacterium | reverse complement strand
CGACTCCGAGGCGAAGCTGTGGACGTTCTGCGCCAAAGATGACGCAGAACGTCCCGAGCTTCCGCCCGACGACCTCACGGTCGCGCGGATGCTCTCGGCGCTCGAGGACGGCGCGCTCGACGACACCACACTCGAGCGGCTGCGCGCCGAGTGGGCAAGCGCGGCCGAGCCGGCTCCAGTGGTCGGCATCACCGGGACCGGCGGCGCCGGCAAGAGCACCGTCACCGATGAGCTGCTGAGCCGCTTCGTCCAGCACCTACCCGACACGCGCATCGCCGTCGTTGCGGTCGATCCCACGCGCCGGCGCACGGGCGGGGCGCTGCTCGGCGACCGCATCCGCATGAACAGCCTGCGCAACGAGCGCATCTACATGCGCTCGGTCGCGACCCGTGAGAGCAATCGCTCGACCAGCGCGATGCTGACCGATGCGATCGCGCTGCTGCGCGGCATCGGCTTTGATCTCGTGATCGTCGAGACGGCCGGCACCGGGCAGAGCGACTCGGAGATCGTCGACCTCGTCGACGTTCCGGTCTACGTGATGACGAGCGAGTTCGGTGCCGCCAGCCAGCTCGAGAAGATCGACATGCTCGATCTCGCCGAGCTCGTGGTGATCAACAAGTTCGACAAGCGCGGAGCCGAGGACGCGCTGCGCGACGTGCGCAAGCAGTGGCGCCGCAACCACGTCTCGTTCGAGCTCGCCGAGGAGCAGATCCCGGTCTATCCGACGGTCGCCAGCCAGTTCGCCGACCCCGGGGTCACGGCTCTGTTCGCCGCGCTCTGTGCCCGGATCGCGGCGCGCGCGCCCGCCGGCGCGAGCGCCGAGCGCTGGCAGCCCGCGATCGAGCCGTTGCAGCCCGAACAACCCGGCGGCGGCCTGATCCCGGCGCGCCGCGTGCGCTATCTCGCCGAGATCGCCGAGCAGGGCCGCGCGCTCAACGCCGACGTCGAGCAGCACGCTGCGCTCGCCGCCAGCGCCCAGCACTATCTCGAGGCGAGCCGGGCACTCGGCCCCGATGACCCGGCGGGCGCGCGGCTCGAGCAGCTCCACGCCGAGGCGCTCGCGCAGCTCGGCGTCGAGGCCCGTGGCCTGCTCGAGGACTGGGACGCTCGCATCGAGGCGATCAGCGCCGAGACCTACAGCTACCGCGTGCGTGACCGCGAGATCAGCGGTGAGAACTATCGCCGGTCGCTCAGCGGGCTGCCGATCCCGAAGCTCGCGCCACCGCGACTCGATGGCTGGGGTGACCGCCTGCGTTTCCTGATGAAGGAGAACCTGCCCGGCTCCTACCCCTATACCGGCGGCGTGTTCCCGTACCGCCGAGCGGGTGAGGACCCGACCCGGATGTTCGCCGGCGAGGGCACACCCGAGCGCACCAACCGCCGCTTCCACTACGTCAGCCAGGGGCAGCCGGCGGCACGGCTGTCAACCGCGTTCGACTCGGTCACGCTCTACGGCGAGGACCCGCATGAGCGCCCCGACATCTACGGCAAGGTCGGCAACTCGGG
>DATASU010000137.1:0-8756 GCA_036269095.1 Solirubrobacteraceae bacterium | reverse complement strand
CATCCAGGGCCAGTTCCTGGCCAGCTGCCCGTCGCTCAACCTGCTCGAGGTTGCGCTGCAGCCCGGCACTCCGTCACTCACCCCGATCCTCGACATGCTCAACGCACCCGACTGGTCGAAGATCACGAATTGCTACGCCAGGTGATCAGCCGATGAACACAATGGCACCCAGCAAGTTCAAGGTCGCGGTGATGATCGGCTTCGCGGCGTCGTGCGTGGCGCTGTTGCTGTTCCTATGGCTGTCGTTCGGCGGATCGGTGCCGTTCGTCCCGCAGGGCTACCGCGTCACGGTCGAGTTCAACGACGCGGTGCAGCTCGGGACCCAGGCCGATGTCGACATCGCGGGGGTGAGGGTCGGCCGCGTGGTCAGCGTCGGGCTCGATCACCACACCGGGCTCACGAGGGCCGTGCTGCAGATCGACCCGAAGTATGCGCCGCGCCCGGCGAACACCCGCGCGATCCTGCGCCAGAAGACGCTGCTCGGCGAGACATACGTCGAGCTCTCGTTCGGCAACCCGGGCGGGCGGATGCTGCGCGACGGCGCGCGTCTGCCGCAGGCACATGTAGCCCCGACCGTGCAGCTCGATCAGATCCTCGACACCTTCAACCCCAAGACGCGCCAGGCGTTCGAAACCTGGATGCAGGACGACGGCATCGCCTTCACCAACCGCGGCCAGGACTTCAACGACGCGCTCGCCGAGCTGTATCCGTTCGCAGGGAACGTCAGCAAGGTGCTCGCGGTGCTCGAGCGCGACCGGAGCTCGACCAGCACGCTGCTCGACGATGGCGGGCAGGTGCTCTCGGCGATCAGCCGCAACCCCGCCCAGCTTCAGGGTCTGATCCGCAATGCCAACACCGTGTTCGCCACCACCGCGGCGCGCAACGCGGCGCTCGCGGCTGCGGTCAAGGCGTTCCCCGCGTTCCTGCAGAGCACGCGTGAGACCGTGCAGACGGTCAAGACCTTCGCCGATCAGACCAAACCGCTGATCGACGAGCTCAAGCCCGCAGCCGTGCAGCTGAGCCCGGCGCTCGAGGCGATGGCGAAGCTCGCGCCCAACTTCGACACCGTGATGAAGGGGCTCGGCCCGCTGACGAGCGCTGCCAAGACCGGCGTGCCGGCGCTCGAGTCATTCCTCGCGGTCGGGGCCAGGTCCGGCTCCGGCTCGGCCAAGACGCTGTTCACCTCGCTGACGCCGTTCCTCGGTCAGCTGGTGCCGATCTTCAACTACCTCGGTGCCTACAAGCGTGAGCTCGCGGCCTTCTTCGCCAACGGCGCGGCGTCGACCGAGGGCGAGGCCCCGGCGTTTGCCAGCACCAAGCGCCTGCACTACCTGCGCTTCTCCTCGCCGCTCAGCCCCGAGGAGCTGACCGTGCAGTCGCAGCGGCCCTACAGCAACCGCTCGAACGCCTACGAGGTGCCGGGCGGCGGCAAGTCGCTGACGGGCTCGACCAACGCGCTCGGAACCGCGCTCGACGTGTTCGGAACCTACCTATGTACGACCCATCCGCTTGCGTCAATTCCGAGCCAGTCGGGAAGCGTCACCTATCAGACCGAACTACCCTTGTTCTACGGAGGAGATGACGCAACCAAGGTGCCGACGCCCGCCTGCAACGCGCAGGCGCCGCTCAAGAGCGCGCTGAGCAGCTCGCTCGGAAAGGGTCTCGGTCCGGCCAGCGGCTTCTACCCGCAGCTACAACCGCTTCCATGAACCGCGCCGGGCATGGGAGCCGATCTCGTAATCACGAAGGAGAGAGCGGAATGCGAAAGAAACTGGGAGCTGTAACGGCTCTGGTCTGCCTCACCGCCGCCGGCGCCGCGTACGCGGCCGCGCCGGTCACAGGCGGGCCCAACACCTACACCGGTGCCATGTCCGTCGCCGGTGGCGCGGGCACCAAGGCCAAGCCGGCAGCGGCCGCATGGACCGAGAATTACGGCATGGGCAGCACCACGGCGGGCAACGTCGGTGCTCCGCTCGTAGCGATCAAGACCACGATCTACGGGCTCAAGGCGCCGAACGCGAAGTACTTTGCGACCTGCACCGCGAACAAGATCAACGGGAACAACGGCAACGCCGGGAAGTGGAACGCCGTCTGCCCGAAGAGCTCGCTGATCGGAACCGGTACCGTGCTCGCGGCGCTGACCAGCCCGACGGTGAACCTCGCGGGCCCCGGGTCCGCCTGCAACCTCGTGCTGTGGGTCTACAACGGTGGCCCCGGCAAGCTGACCTACTTCTTCACGACGACGCCGGCGAAGTGCGATGGCCTCCAGACCGGCGCCGCGGCCGCATGGACCGGCACCGTCTCACAGGCGGGCAAATCCCTCGTCACGAACACACCCGAGCCGCCGGACGTGTCATACAACGCGGGCAACGTCGGCCTGTTCGGCTCGCTCGTCACCGAGGTTCTGAAGTTCAAGAAGACGACCGTCAAGCACGCCGGCAAGACGCTGCCGTTCATCGAGTCGATCGGGTGCTCGAAGCATGCACGCCCGTTCACGATCAAGTACACGGCGACGACGTCAAACACCCCGTCGAGCGCCAACGAGTCCGCCGCGACGGTCGCGGGCTCGGCCAACTGCTGACAGTTCGCCGGTCGCGTTTCCGCTGCACACCATGCCCGGCTGGCGTCACGCCAGCCGGGCACTCTTAAAGATCCCATTGTCTTAACCGACAGGGGTGTCGAAACCCGTGCTCGCCGGGTATTGAGGACTTGGGAGTCGAGTTCAAGATCCCGAAGCGACATAGGAGAGAGAGGAAATGAAACGCAGATTGGGAGCGATCACGGCGCTGCTGTGCCTGTGCGGAGCGGGCGCAGCGTTCGCCGCCGGGCCGGTCAGCAGCCCACCTAACAGCTACACCGGGTCGTTCAGCGTCGCCGGTGCCGCCGGCACCAACGCCAAGCCGACGGCGGTGGCGCTGACCGAGACGCTGGGGATGAGCAGCACCACCGCCGGCAACGTCGGCGCTCCGCTGGTCGACATCAAGACCACGACCTACGGCGTCAAGGCGCCCAACGGCGGCAAGTTCCCGAAGTGCTCGGTGGCGAAGATCAGCGCCAACAACGGCAACAACGGCAAGTGGAACGCCGTCTGCCCCAAGGGCTCGCTGGTCGCGACCGGTACCGTCACCGCGGCGCTCACCAGCCCGTCGGCGAACCTCGCCGGACCGGGCGCTCCGTGCAAGCTGGGTCTGTGGGTCTACAACGGCGGCGCCGGCAAGCTGACGTTCTTCTTCACCACCACACCGGCGGTCTGCGACGGCCTCGCGACCGGTGACGCGGCCCCGTGGCTGGGCACCGTCAGTGAGTCGGGCAAGAACCTCGTGACCAACGTGCCCGAGCCGGCCGACGTCGCCTACAACGCCGGCAACATCGGCCTGTTCGGCTCGCTCGAGACCGAGGTCCTGCACTTCAAGAAGATGACGGTCAAGAAGGGCAACAAGGTCTATCCGTTCATCGAGTCGACGGGCTGCCTCAAGCGCGCCCGCGCATACACCGTCAGCTACGACGCGACCCAGTCCAACACCGGCACGCCGACCGAGGCTGCCGGAACGGTCAAGGGCACAGCCAAGTGCGGCTGATCTGATCTGCTGACCGCGTGGTGACCGGGGGTCGTCCAGCGGGACGGCCCCCGGACGTTCCCCGAACGATGGCAATCGAGTACGCAGAACGAGCACCGGATTGCCAAACAATCGCGATCGAGCGCTACTTGACCTGCCGCTCCGCGAGCTGCCGCCGGTAGCTGGCCCAGGCGGCGTCGTAGCGCTCCTGGCGCTGGGCGTCCTTCTCGCTGTCACTGAGCATCCGCATGATGATGTGGACGAGCGCGGTGGCCATGATCACCGACTGCTCGAGCGCCATCACGGCGCCCGCCATGCTCTGGTCCGCGTGCACCGTCAGGCCCCAGTAGTGGGGATGGTCCTGATACCAGGCATAGAGCGCGTGCGGCGCGAACACGAGGATGATCCCGAGCACGCCGACGAAGAACTTGGTCACGGCCATGTAGACGATCTTCGCCATCCCGCTCATCGCCACGCGCGTCTTGATCGGCGCGAGCAGCTGCCACCAGTAGAGCATCCCGGCCGTCAGGAAGCACATGTGCTCGAGCACGTGGATCTCGCTGTGCTCGAGCGCGAGGTCGTACATCCGCGGGACGTGCCAGAGCCCCATCATCCCGATGTAGAGCGAGACCGCGAACACCGGATGCGCGAGCCACCCGGCGCGCTCCTCGATCGTCGTGAGGCGGCGAGTGACCGGTCGCAGCAGGCCCTTGGTGAGGCTGAGGATGAACATGATCGGCACGACGTCGAGCAGCAGCACGTGCTGGACCATGTGGATCACCATCACGTCGTCCGCGACCGCGTCGATCGGCGAGACCAGTGCGATCAGGACCGTGATCATGCTGCCGGCGAACAGCGCCAGGCGCCCGAAGCCCGGGGGATGCGGCATTCCCGGCCGGCGCGCGCGACGCCACGCCCACAGGTACGCGATCAGCGCGGCGGCGACGCCGACGATCACGCTCGGGGAGAACGTCCAGGTGAACGGAGGCGACACGCCAACGATTCTTGCAACTCCCAAAGAATCGGCACAGAGTTGCGCAGCGCCGATCGACAAACGCCGCAGATGGAACTAACGTGTTACCGACCACGAGTCACTCCCTTCTTCCCGAAAAGGAGGTCGAACGATGCGTATCGAGGTCAAGGGACGGAACATCCCCGTCTCAGAAGATCTGCGCGAGCTGGTGGAGCGCAGGTTCCGTGTCATCGGCAAGCAGGTCTCCGAGCTCGCCGAACTCGAGGTCGAGGTGTTCCAGGAACACAACCCCTCGATCGCGGACTGCTACGTCGCCGAGGCGACGCTGCACCTGAAGGGCGTCACGCTGCGCGCGTGCCACTCCGACAGGGATCTGAAGCACTCCGTGCACGTGGTCAGCGAGGAACTCGCGGTACAGGTCAAGCGTCACCGGGAGAAGCGGCGCAAGCGCCGTGAGGCGCGCGATCCGATGATGCTGCCCGACATGGCCGGCGTCGTCGAATCGCCCGATTTGAGCTGAGCCCGGCTTTTACTTCAGGGGGTGAGGGTGGGCGGGATCCAATCTCACCCCCTTCATCGTAGCGCCACGCAGAGCCGTAACGAGCGGTCAACGTTCGGCTCCGTCGCGCTAGTACGCTTGATCTATGTCCTTCCTCGATCGCGCGCTTCGCATGGGCGAAGCCAAGAAGTTCAAGTCCTACGAGCAGCGCGTTGCGCAGATCAACGCCTACGAGCCCGAGATGGAGAGCTCGACCGACGAGGAGCTGCGCGAGCTGGCCGGCGAGCTGCGCGAGCGCGCTCGCGGCGGCGAGGCGCTCGAGGCGCTGCTGCCCGAGACCTTCGCGCTGGTGCGCGAGGTCGGGCGCCGGACGATGAACATGCGCCACTTCGACGTGCAGCTGATCGGCGGCATGGTGCTGCACGACGGCGCGATCGCGGAGATGCGCACCGGCGAGGGCAAGACGCTGACCGCCACCACCGCGGTCGTGCTCAACGCGCTGGCCGGGCGCGGCGTCCACGTCGTCACCGTCAACGACTACCTCGCCCGCCGCGACGCGCTGTGGATGAAGCCGATCTACGAAGCGCTCGGGCTGAGCGTCGGGATCCTGCAGACGATGCAGTCCTATGAGGACAAGCAGGTCGCCTACGCCTGCGACATCACCTACGGCACGAACTCGGAGTTCGGCTTCGACTACCTGCGCGACAACATGGCGACGGCGCTCGAGGAGAAGGTCCAGCACGGCGGGCGCCCGAAGCCCGACGAGGGCTCGCCCTACCACCACTTCGCGATCGTCGACGAGGTCGACAACATCCTGATCGACGAGGCGCGTACACCGCTGATCATCTCCGGGGCGCCCGAGCAGGCCGCCGATCTCTACGTCAAGTTCGCAAAGCTCGCGCCGCAGATGGTGATGGGCAAGACGCCGGACGGGATGCTCCCGACCGAGCGCAAGTCCTACACCGCCGATTTCGACTATGAGATCGACGAGAAGCAGGAGGCGGTCTCGGTCACCGAGCTCGGTGTCGCCAAGGCCGAGCGCTTCCTCGGGATCGATCATCTCTACAAGGCCGAGAACGGCCACCTGGTCAACCACCTCTACCAGTCGCTCAAGGCCGAGGCGCTCAAGAAGCGCGACGTCGACTACGCCGTCGTGGGCGGCGAGGTGCAGATCATCGACGAGCACACCGGGCGCATCCTCGAGGGCCGGCGCTGGTCCGATGGCCTGCACCAGGCAGTCGAGGCCAAGGAGGGCGTGCGCATCCAGGAGGAGAACCAGACGCTCGCCTCGGTGACGCTGCAGAACTACTTCCGCAAGTACGACAAGCTCGCGGGCATGACCGGCACCGCCGTCACCGAGGCGACCGAGTTCATGAAGATCTACGAGCTCGAGGTCGTGCAGATTCCGACCAACGCGCCGATGGTCCGCCGTGACCAGAACGATCAGGTCTACAAGACCAAGGACGGCAAGTGGAACGCCGTCGTCAACGAGATCCAGGCGCGCCACGCGAGCGGGCAGCCGGTGCTCGTCGGCACGATCTCGGTCGAGGTCTCCGAGCTGCTCGGAGCGATGCTGCAGAAGAAGGGTGTCCCGCACACGGTGCTCAACGCCAAACCCGAGTACGCCGAGCGCGAGGGCGAGATCGTCGCCGAGGCCGGTGCTCCCGGGGCGGTCACGATCGCCACCAACATGGCCGGCCGCGGCGTCGACATCAAGCTCGGCGGAAACCCCGAGCACCTGGCCGAGCTGGAGGTCGCGAAGCTCGGGCTGAAGCCCGGGGATCCGGATTACGACGAGCACATTCAGGGCGTGCTGCCGGAAATCGAGCGCCGCATCAAACAGGCACGCGACGAGGTGGTGGAGGCCGGCGGCCTCTACATCCTCGGCACCGAGCGTCACGAATCGCGTCGCATCGACAACCAGCTGCGTGGCCGCGCCGGCCGTCAGGGCGACCCCGGCGAGACGCGCTTCTTCCTGTCGGCCGAGGACGACCTCGTGCGGCTGTTCGCCGGCGACCGCATCTACCGGATCCTCGACCGCCTCGGGACCGTCGACGAGGAGGGCAACGAGGAGCCGATCGAGGCCGGGCTGCTCTCCAAGCAGATCGAGAAGGCGCAGAAGAAGGTGGAGGAGCAGTACTTCCTGATGCGCAAGCACACGCTCGAGTACGACGACGTGCTCAACCAGCAGCGTGAGGTGATCTACAACTACCGCGACGAGATCCTCGAGGGTCGCGACATGGGCGAGGTCTCGCGCCAGGAGATGGCCAACCTGATCGAGCGCATGGTCCACGAGCACACCGCCAGCGACTTCGTCGAGGACTGGGACGTGCCCGGGCTGTTCGTGCGGATTCAGGAGATCTTCCGGCCCAGCGACGAGATCCTCTCGATCGACCCCGAGCGCGCCGACCGCGAGCAGCTGATCGATTTGCTGCAGACCGAGGCGCTCGAGCTCTACAACCGCCGCGAGCAGGAGCTCGGCGCGTTCGGCGAGGGCGAGGACGAGCAGCCGCTGATCCGGGCGCTCGAGCGCTTCCTGCTGCTGCAGATCATCGACCAGCGCTGGCGTGAGCACCTGCACGACATGGACTATCTACGTGAGGGCATCCACCTGCGCGGGCTGGCGCAGATCGATCCGCTCGTCGCCTACAAGAACGAGGGCTTCACGCTGTTCGGCAACCTGATGGAGATGCTGTGGCTCGACTTCGGGCGCATGATCTATCACGTCCAGGTGACCGTCCAGGACGGTCCGCCGCCGGGCCCGGACGGCGGCACGGCACCGCCGCCGCTGCCGGCGCGCTCGCCGAGCCCGACGGCGAGCTCATCGACCGGTGGCGGCCGCGTCAGCTACAACGGCGGCGCAGCCCCGGTCGGAGCGCAGGCGCTCGCCGCCGCGGCCGCCGCTCCCGGTGCGGCCGCCGCGGCCGCGTCGGAGCCCGAAGATGCCGCCCCCGTGGTTCAGCAGCGCCACGCCGACGCCAACGAGCCGGGCCGCAACGACCCCTGCTGGTGCGGCTCGGGGAAGAAGTACAAGCGCTGCCACGGCGCCTGACGTAGCCTTCTCCGCCGAGCCCGAGCGATGGCGGACACCCTGCGGGTCTCAGTCGCCGCGCGCGTCGCGTCGCGCCGCGCTATTGGTTTACGAGCCGCACGCGTGAGGGTTCGAACACGAACGTGATGCGCTGCTCACCCGGCTGCATGTACGGATAGTCCTGCCCGATGTACTTGTTCGAGAGCCAGTTGATGTCCTCGGTGCCGTGCTCGGTGGAGCTCGTCACGGTGCCGCGCACCTCCAGGAAATTCTGGGGGTTCTCCGGGTTCAGCACCACCAGCGTGGCGTGCGGGTCGTTGCCGAGGTTCGCCGGCCAGCGGCGGCCGAGCGCGCTGTTGACGAACAACTTGCCCTCGTCGAGGCCGACCCAGACGACGGTCGAGAGGATCGAGCCGTCGCCGTTCTGGGTCGAAACAACTGCGTAGTTGGGGGCGCTCAGCAGCGCCTGCACGTCGGGATCAGAGAGAGCGGTCATGCTCGGAAATGTTAGGGACCGCCACTGCCTGGCCACCTTGCTACGTTTCAGCGCACATGTCGACCGCACCCTCAGAGCCGCTGTCCCAGCGCCTCACAGCCATCCGTGAGCAGCTAAAACTGCTCTCGGACTATCTTTGACCCGGCTGGGCTGAGCGAGCGCACGTCCGCGCTCGAAGCGGAGATGGGGGAGCCCGGCTT
>DATASU010000136.1:0-17496 GCA_036269095.1 Solirubrobacteraceae bacterium | reverse complement strand
CCCGTGACCCTGCTGCTCGAGTCCCCCTGAGTCAGCGGCGCAGCTGAAGCTCGGGCACGCCGGCGCGGCAGATCTGCCCGGCCGGGTCGCCGGCCGCGGCCTCGAGCACGCTCCAGGTCGCATCGGCGGCGTCGTCCCAGCTCCAGCGCTGCGGGACGGGCGCCGGCCGCCGCACGTTCTCAGCCGCGCGCACGAGCGCGTCGAGATCATCGGCGGGCAGCAACTCGGCGCGACCGCCGAGTGCCTCGCGCACCGCCGGCACGTCGCAGGCGACGACCGGGGTGCCGCACGCAAGCGCTTCGATCGGCGTCAGCCCGAAGCCCTCATCGCTGCTCGGGAACACGAGCGCGTGCGCGCCCGTGTAGATCGCGGCCAGGTCCTCATCGGGTACCTCGCCGGTCAGGATCACGTCCCGCAGATTCTGTGCCCATGCCCCGCTGGGGCCGACCAGCACCAGTGGCAGTGACCGGCGCGCGCGGGTCAGTGGCACGATCTGCTTGTGCCGGTCCGGCGACTTCAGGCCGCCGACCCACAACAGGTACCGCTCGGGAAGTCCGTAGCGCGCCCGCACCGCGTCGATCTCCGGCCGCGACCGCGGATGGAACACCGGGTCGGCCGCCTCGGGGATCACGTGGATGCGCTTGCTCGGCACGTGCAGCGCCCGCATCAGATCGTCGGCGACCACCTTCGTCGGCGCGATCAGCCGCACCGCGCGCTGCGCCGCCATGTAGCGCAGGCGTGTGCGCAGCCCGCGGCGCATCAGCTCGCCGGGGGTCTTCAGCGCGATCAGATCGTGGACCGTGACGACCATCGGCACCGGTGAGTGCAGCAGCGCGCCCTCGAGCCACGGCGAGTGGTAGACGTCGACGCGCACCGCGTGCGGCGAGTGCGTCTCGATCACGCCGCCACGGCCGCTGGCCACAAGAGCGGTCAGCAGTGAGCGGGAGTAGCGGCCCACTCCCCTGCTGTCCTTGCCGGCCCGGCTGTCGAAGGCGACGTTCATGGACTGGTGGGCCGACTGTATACCCTGCGCGCGGCCTGCATGCCCGCGGGCTGTCTAACATCGCGGGCGATGGGTACCCGGCTCACGCGCGTCGCCTGGATGGCTGCGCTGCTCACAGCTGTGCTGGCGGCGCTTGCGCCCGCTGGCGCCAGCGCCTTTCAGAAGGCGGTCTGGGGGCCGCTGACCTTCGACGGGGTCAACCAGTTCCCGCTGTATCACTCACTCGGCGCCAAGATCTACGAGACCGAGCTCAACTGGAACACGGTCGCGGTGCGCAAGCCCAAGCGGCCGACGTTCGCCGCGGACCCCGCCTACCGCTGGCCGGCGACGCTGACCAAGGAGATCAACGCCGCCAAGCGCTACGGCATGCGGGTGCTGATCCAGGTCGGCAACGCGCCCGCCTGGGCCAACGGTGGCCATCGCGGTACGGGCTGGGCACCCAAGGACGCGCGCAGCTACGCCCAGTTCATCCAGGCGGCCGCACGCAAGTACCCGAGCGTGCACATGTGGATGATCTGGGGCGAGCCCAACCGCAAGGGTGACTTCCGCCCCGAGGTTCCCGCCAAGTACACGCAGACCAAGCTCACGAATGCGCAGAAGGCGGCGCCGCATCTCTACGCGCTGATGCTCAACGACGCATACGGCGTGCTCAAGGGGATGAGCCGCAGCAACGTCGTGATCGGTGGCAACACCTACACCGGTACCGGCCTGATCGATCCGCAGCAGTGGATGGCGAACCTCGTGCTACCCAACGGCAAGCGTCCGCGCATGGACATGTACGGCCACAACCCCTTCAGCTACACCGTGCCGCTGTTCGGCGCAAAGGCCTCCATCGCCGGCGAGGTGCAGTTCTCGGACCTGCCACGGCTCGAATCCTGGACCCGCACCTACTTCGGGCATGGACTGCCTCTGTTCCTGTCCGAGTTCTGCGTGCCGACGGCCGCCGACCAGACGTTCAACTTCTACGTCGCGCCGCCGGCGGTGGCCGCGAAGTGGGTCAAGGACGCGCTCGTAACCGCGCGTCACTCCGGCTACATCTCGGCGCTCGGCTGGGTCAACGTGCACGACCAGCTGCCGGTCAACTCCTGCGGGCTGATCCAGCGCAACGGCCAGCGCAAGCCGGACTTCTACGCGTTCGAGAACAATTAGCCCTTATCGGGCCGCCGACGTGCGGTTGAACTGAGGAGTAGCTGCATGGACTGTCTGGTCACCGGGGGCGCCGGCTTCATCGGGTCGAACATCGTCGATGCGCTGGTCGCGCGCGGCGATCGCGTGGTCGTCGTCGACAACCTCTCGACGGGCAAGCGTGAGAACCTCGCCGGCGCGCTCGCGGGCGCGGCCGAGCTGCGCGAGGTCGACGTGCGCGACGTGCCGGCGTTGACGGCGGTGTTCGCCGAGGTGCGCCCCGAGCTCGTGTTCCACCTCGCGGCGCAGATCGATGTCCGCCACTCGGTGAGCGATCCGGCGGCCGATGCCGGCTCGAACGTGCTCGGTGCGATCAACGTGCTGGTCGCGGCGCATCAGCACGGCACCCGACGTGTCGTGAACACCTCGACCGGAGGCGGGCTCTACGGCGACGCGGAATTCATGCCGACGCCCGAGGACTATCCGATCCGGCCGCTCGCGCCATACGGGCAGAGCAAGCACGCGGCCGAGGGCTACTTCGAGCTCTACGACCGCCTCTACGGGCTCTCGACCGTGTCGCTGCGCTACGGCAACGTCTACGGCCCGCGGCAGGACGTGCACGGTGAGGCGGGCGTGGTCGCGATCTTCTGTGGCTGCCTGCTCGAGGGCCGCGTGCCTGAGATCTTCGGCGACGGCCGCCAGACGCGCGACTGGGCGGACGTCGCCGACGTGGTCTCCGCGAACATGCTGGCGGCCGCAAGCGACGTGACCGGCCCGATCAACATCGCCGGCGGCGAGGAGACCTCGGTGCTCGATCTGGTCGAGGCGCTGCGCGCGGTCGGAGCCGAGCGCGACCTCACGCTCGCGCAACCCGAGTTCCGTGCGGGGCGCCCCGGGGAGGTCAGCCGCAGCCGCCTCGACATCTCGCGTGCGCGCGAGCAGCTCGGCTGGGAGCCGACCGTCACGCTGCATGACGGGCTGAGGCGCATCCTCGGCGGATTGCTCTAGATTCACCGCCGTGGAGATAGTCGATGCGCTCCTTCACGGCGCCAAGCTGATCACGCCCCGCGTTCACGGTGACGCGCGCGGCTTCTTTCTCGAGAGCTTCCGGCTCGACGCGCTGACCGAAGCGGGCCTTCCCGGCGGTTTCGTGCAGGACAACCACTCGCGCTCCGGCGCCGGGGTCGTGCGTGGGATGCATTTCCAGCCCGGCCAGACGAAGCTGGTCCGTTGCGTGCATGGATCGATCTTCGACGTGATCGTCGACATCCGTGCGGGCTCGCCGAGCTTCGGACGCTGGGAGGGCTACGAGCTCAATGACCAGACGCATCATCAGTTGCTGGTCCCGGAGGGCTTCGCCCACGGCTTCTGCGTGCTCAGCGACGTCGCCGACGTGACCTACAAGATCACGAGCTACTACGACCCGAGCGTCGAGGGTGGGTTCCGCTTCGACGACCCTGAGGTCGGGATCGAGTGGCCGCTGGCCGACGAGGAGCTGATCGCTTCGGCCCGTGACACCGGCGCGCCGACGCTCGCCGAGATCCAGGACTCGCTTCCCTTTACGTACGTCACATAGGATCATTTGCTCGATGGGGCGGTTTTACGTAGACGAGAGGCGGTTCCGCTTGCTTGCGTATGCCTCACTGGCGGCGCTCTCGCTGATCGTGTTCACCGGTGCGCTCGTGCGCCTGACCGATTCCGGGCTCGGCTGCCCGACCTGGCCGCGCTGCTACGGGCACGTGTACCCGCCGGTCTCGCTGCACCCGCTGATCGAGTTCGGCAACCGCGCGCTGTCGGGATTCGTCGGCGTGATCACCGGCGTGGTGTTGATCGCCGCGCTGCGTCTCAAGCCATTCCGCAAGGACCTCGCATGGCTGTCGGCGGCGCTGCCGGCCGGCGTCGTCGGCCAGGCCGTGCTCGGTGGCTTCACCGTGCGCGAGAAGCTCGCACCGGGCTTCGTGATGTCGCACTTCCTGCTCTCGATGGTGATCCTGATCTTCGCCTTCTGGCTCGCCTGGCGCGCGACCTACGCCCAGGGGGTGCGCCCGCGTACCACCGATCGGCTGCTCGTCTGGTCGGTGCGCGGCCTTGCGCTGCTCTGCGCGCTGACGCTGTTTGCCGGCACCGCCGCGACCGCCGCGGGGCCGCATTCCGGCGGCAACGTCGGCCAGCACATCAAGCGGCTGACGATCGAGGGCCCCGACACGCTGCAATGGGCGGTGCATCAGCACGCGACGATCGCGGCGCTGCTCGGCGTCTTCACGATTCTGGTGTGGCTGCTGAAGCGCCAGCGCACCGCCGGAGCGCTCGATCCGCTCGAGCCACTGACGGTGCTCGGGATCCTGATCGCGGCGCAGGGACTGGTCGGCTCGGTCCAGTACGAGCTCAAGCTGCCGGCCGAAATGGTCTGGGTCCACGTGGTGCTCGCGACCCTCACATGGCTCGTGATGCTGTGGGCCGTGGCGGTCGAGGGACGCATCGGTGACCCACAAGCGGTGGAAAACCAAGATGCAATCGCTACGATCGTGGCCGAATGGTCACGGAGCGTTCCAGCCAGCTGACCGGTAACGGGTCAGGCGAAGGCGATGCGTCGCTGAGCATCCTCGTCGTCGACGACGAGTCGGATCTGCGTGAGATGCTGACCCGCTCGTTCTCGCGCGAGGGCCACAACGTCACGGCAGTCGGTAGCGGCCGCGAGGCGATCGACCGCGCCGGCAACGAGCATTTCGACATCGTCCTGCTCGATATCGCGCTCGGCCCCGGCCCTGACGGCTACGAGGTCTGCCGCACGCTGCGCGCGCGCCGTAACGTCGTGCCGATCATCATGCTCACGGCGCTCGACTCCGAGGCCGACGCGGTGCTCGGACTCGAAGCCGGTGGTGATGACTACGTCACCAAGCCGTTCGGCCTCGCCGAGCTGCGCAGCCGCATCCGTGCGGTGTTGCGCCGCACCGGCGCGCGCGGTGGCGGAATGGGCTCGGACGTGTTGACCGTCGGGCCGATCACGCTCGACCGCTCGCGTCGTGAGGTCAACATCGACGGTGAGCCCGTGCGCCTGACCTTCAGCGAGTTCGAGTTGCTCGATGCGCTGATGACCGATCCGGGCCGGCTGCTCAACCGCCAGGAGCTGCTGCGCGCGATCTGGGGTGACAGCGCCTACCGCGACCCGCGCGCGATCGATGTCCACATCCGTCACCTGCGCGAGAAGCTCGAGCCCGAGCCCGACAAGCCGAAGTACATCCTCACCGTACGCGGCGCCGGCTACAGGCTCGGCACCGGGTAGCTCCGCATGCTGCTGGCGCGGCTGCGTTGGAGCGCCTTCGGGCTCCGTGGCCGGATCGTCGGCGCCGTGCTTGCGACGACCGCGATCAGCCTCGGGGTCGCCGCGCTCGTGCTGCTGCCGCGGCTCGAGACCTCGCTCAAGAACGCGTCCCAGAGCACGCTCGCGAAGGCGATCAGGGGCAGCCAGAAGGATCTGAACAGCGTCAGCGAGATCCGCTACTGGCTGATCCCCGAGGCCGCCGTGATCACCAAGAAGACCAATGCGCTGGCCAAGCAGGCCAGCGCCGCTTCCAGCGCTCTGGTCGATTGGGAAACCCGCATGAAGAACCAGCTCGGTGCGTCGTTCCTGACGCTCTGCGCCCCCGTCGACGAATCGGGAGATTGCAATGCGGTTGGCGGGCAGGACCCCAACACGCGGGCGGATATCGCCGCAAGCGCCCCTTTCGATGACGGCCTCAGGGCATTCAATGCGCCGGATCACGTGTCCGTATCGATCAGCCCCGACGGCAGCACGGTTCGTGCCGCGATCTACATGAAGAACACCGATGCGATCGTGTTCGTGCGCAGCTCGCTCAAGACCGTCGGCGGGGCGGTCACGGCGGTCCGCCAGAGCTTCGAGATCGGCGCGCTGGTCGCGATCCTGCTGACTGTGCTACTGGCGATCCCGCTCGCCGGCACGCTCGTCAGCCGCCTGCAGCGGCTGCGCCAGGCGGCCCTGCAACTCGCGATCGGCGGCACCGTCGGCAGCTTCCCGGCCGACCGTGCGCGCGACGAGGTCGGCGACCTCGCGCGCTCGTTCTCGATCATGCAGCGGCGGCTGCGCCAGCAGGAGGAGGCGCGCCGTGCGTTCGTCGCAACCGCGTCGCACGAGCTGCGCACGCCGCTGGCGTCGCTCGAGGGCATGCTCGAGCTGCTCGCCGATGACTTCCAGGGTGAGGAGCCCGACCTCGAGGATGCCGCCGCGCTGCTCGAGCGCGCGCGTGTTCAGTCACGCCGCCTCGCGCGGTTGGCCGCCGACCTGCTCGACCTCAGCCGCATCGACGCCGAGGTCAGCCTGCGCTCGGAGCCGATCGAGCTCGGCGAGCTGGGCCGGGCGGTACTGGCCGAGTTCGAGTTGCCCAGCGCCGCCCGCGGCGTGACGATCTCGCTGCGCGACGACGGCAAGCCGTCCTGGGCGCTCGCCGATCCCGGCAGCGTCGCGCGGATCGTGCGGATCCTGCTCGACAACGCGCTGCGTGTGGCACCCGAGGGCAGTCAGATCCGCGTGCTCGTGCGCTCGGGCTCAGAGCCCACGCTCGTGGTCAGCGACGAGGGGCCCGGGGTCGCCCAGGAGGAACGGGCGCTGATCTTCGAGCGCTTCAAGCGCGGCCGCGAGACCGGCGGCGAGGCCGGCTTCGGGCTCGGGCTCGCGATCGGCCGCGAGCTCGCGCAGCGCATGGGCGGCTCGCTCGTGCTGTCCGACAGCGACGGGCCGGGCGCGACCTTCACGCTGCGCCTGGCACCGACCGAGGCGCCGGCCGCCGATCGGCTCGCCAGCGCTGCCGTCTGACTCCGCCTCCGCGGCCGGCGGCCGCGCTTCTTTAAGATCTCTGAGATGGGGGAACGCTCGCGTTGATGCTTCAAGTCGCCGCGATCTTCAGCGTCTCGAGCGGCCTCGGCTATCTGCTGCCGGCGATTATCGGGCTCGAGTCGATGGGCGTGCCCTCCCCGGGAGAGACGGCGCTGGTCGCGGCCGCGGTGCTCGCCAGCCAGGGCCACCTCAGGATCTGGCTGGTGATCGTGATCGGGGCCGCCTCGGCGATCCTCGGTGACAACATCGGCTACCTGCTCGGACGCAAGCTCGGGCGCGAGGTGCTCGTCAGCCGCGGGCCGTTTCACGCCCAGCGCGAGCGCGTGATCACGGTCGGCGAGCGTTACTTCAAGCGTCATGGCGCAAAGACCGTGTTCATCGGCCGCTGGATCGCCTGGATCCGCTTTGCCACCGCCTGGCTCGCCGGGATCAATCACATGCCGGTGCGGACGTTCTTCCCCTGGAATGCGTTCGGCGGCATCACCTGGGCGGTGTTCTACGGACTGCTCGGCTACTACGGTGGCCAGGCGGTCGTCAACGTCGCCGAGAGCGTCGGCATCGTCGCCGCGATCGTGCTGGCGGTGGCGATCGTCGGTGGACTGCTGCTCAGCCGCGTGCGTGACCGGCGCTCCCGGCGGCGGGCGGTCGAGCTGCTGAGCGCGCGGGATCCGCTCGGCGCGCAGGATCCGCCGGTGGTCCCGCGGGACCCCACGCCGGCTGGTGGTCCAGCGGGACCACCAGCCGCGTAGTCAGGGTCTGTTACCTGGCGTCGAAGCCGAGCGCCGCGCTGTTGATGCAGTAGCGCAGGCCGGTCGGCTCGGGGCCATCTTCGAACACGTGGCCGAGGTGGCCGCCGCAGTTCTTGCAGATGACCTCGGTGCGGATCATGCCGTGGCTCGTGTCGAGGCGGTTGATGACGTTCTCGCCGCCCACCGGCTCGTAGAAGCTGGGCCAGCCGCAGCCTGAATCGAACTTCGTGTCGGAGGTGAAGAGCGGTGCACCGCAGCCGGCGCAGTGATACATGCCGGTGTCCTTGTTGTCGACAAAGGCACCGGTGAACGGGCGCTCGGTTGCCGCGTGGCGCAGGACCTCGTAGGCCTCGGGGTCCAGGCGCTCGCGCCACTGCTCGTCGGTCAGCTGGGATACATCCTCGGTCTGTGTGCTGCGCTCGGTATGCATACCGTCCACGTTAGCTGACGGCGTCGGTCTCGATCGGCCGTGCGGGGTCGCGACTCCACTCCGACCACGAGCCCGGGTAGAGCCGCGCCGGCCCGAGACCGGCCAGCTCGAGCGCGAGCAGGTTGTGACACGCGGTGACGCCCGAGCCGCAGTAGGAGATCACGCGGGTGCCGTACTCGATGCCGGCCTCGGCGAAGGTCTCGCGCAGCTGCTCGGGGCTGTCGATGCGGCCGTCGGCGTCGAGGTGCTCGCGCGTGGGCACGCTGCGGGCGCCGGGGATGTGGCCCGAGCGCGGGTCGACCGGGTCCGGCCCCCCGCCGAAGCGGCCGCGGTCACGCGCGTCGATCAGCACGTCGCCGGTCGTGGCGACCTCGTCGATCCGCACGAGGCGCTCGGCCGGCCAGGGAACCGGGGTGAAGCGCGCCGGCGGGCGCGGGCGCGGGTAGTTGGGGTGCAGATCCTCGGCCGCCCAAGAAGCGATGCCGCCGTCGAGCAGCGCGGCGTCGTGACCGATCGCGCGCAGCATCCAGACCAGCCGTGCCGCGATCACTCCGCCGGCATCGTCGTAGGCGATCACCGTGTCGCCATCGCCGATCCCCAACTGCCCGAGGGCGTCGGCGAAGCGCTGCGGGGTCGGGAACGGGTGGCGCCCGTGGCTGTCGTCGCCGCGCGGCTCCGACAGCACGGTGTCGAGCTCGATGAAGACCGCACCGGGGATGTGGCCGGCCTCGTAGGCGGCGCGGCCCGAGCGGCCGTCGAGGTAGAAGCGCACGTCGGCGAGCACGACCTCATCGCGGTGCTCGCGGAGCCAGGCGGCGTCGACGAATGGGGCGATCATCGAAGCGATGGTACGCGGGACGGTGTTCAGAAAGGCCCCACGCCGGGGCAATTCTGAACGCGATGTGAAACCGTCCGGCGCGCTCGGCACCATGCCGGACTCGTGTCAGTGACGACAGAAGAGCGACCAGGGACGGGTGGTGGCAGCGGGCTGCGCGGCTGGCAGCAGCGCGCGCTCGCGGCGATGGACGAATGGCAGCAGGGCACGTTCCTGATCTCGGCAGCTCCCGGCGCCGGCAAGACGCGCCCGGCGCTCGAGTTCGCGCGCCGTCAGCTGACGGCACGCGCCGTCGACGGCGTCGTGATCGCCTGCCCGACGGCGCCGCTGACGCGCCAGTGGGCCCGTGCGGCACACGCGCTCGGGCTCGAGCTCGCGCCCGACGCCGACTCACCGCGGCCGCCACGCGGCTTCCATGGTGTGGTCGTCACCTACGCACGCATCGCCAACTCGCCGCGGACGTGGGCGGGCGGCACGCGCGAGCGCACGCTCGTGATCGCCGATGAGGCCCATCATCTCGGCGAGGAGCTCGCCTGGGGCGTCGGCTTCGGTGAGGCGTTCGCGGCCGCGTCGCGCTGGCTGCTGCTCAGCGGCACGCCGTTTCGCTCCGACGCGACCCCGATCCCGGGCGTCGAATACGACGCCAACGGGCTTGCCGAGCCCGACATCTCCTACAGCTACGCCGACGCGGTGCGCGACGAGGTCTGCCGACCGGTCGCGTTCGTCACCTACGACGGCACGCTCTCGTGGCGCAGCGGCGACGACGTGATCGAGACCAGCTTCGACACCGTGCTGACCTCGCGTGAGGCCAGCCGCCGCTACCGCACGGCGATCTCGACCGACCTGCCCGACGGACTGCCGCGGATCCTCGGCGAGGCCGACGTGCGGCTGCGCAGGCTGCGCGCCGACGGGCACCCCGAGGCCGGCGGGCTGGTGATCGCGGCCGACTCCGAGCACGCGCGCAAGATCGCCGCGCGGCTGCGCGAGGTGAGCGGTGTCTCGCCGGTCGTGGTGCTGCACCAGGACCCCAAGGCGGCGACGAAGCTGGCGGCGTTCACGAACTCGGGCGACCCCTGGATCGTGGCCGTCAACATGGTGTCCGAGGGCGTCGACATCCCGCGGCTGCGCGTCGGCGTCTACGCCACGGCAGCCAAGACGCCGCTGATATTCCGCCAGATCGTCGGTCGCTTCGTGCGCACGATCGCGGGTCGCGCGCCCGAGCCGAGCTGGCTCTACATCCCCGCCGACACGATCCTGCGTGACCACGCCGCCGCGGTCGAGACCGAGCTGCGCTACCTCGTGCGCCAGCGCGACGGGGAGGAGGGCCTCGGCGAGCTCGACGAGCTCGAGCGCCGTGAGACCGAGAAGGGTGAGATGCTCGACTTCGAGCCGCTGAGCGCCGATGTCGCGCCACAGATGACGCTCTTCGGTCCGGCCCCGTCGACGCCCGTCCCGGCGATCGCGCGCGTACCCGAGCCGATGCCGATGCCCGTGCCGCTGCCCGACGCGGCCGCGGCCGGGGCGGAGCAGTCGGTCCCGCTGTTCGAGCGCCGCGCGCAGCTGCGCGCCAAGCGCCACAAGCTCGTCGGTGAGCTCGCGCGCGACCGCCGCACGCGCCACGGCGACGTCAACGCCGAGGTCAACCGCGCGATCGGGATCGAGTCCGTCGACAGGGCCACGATCGAGCAGCTCGAGCGCTCGATCGAGTGGCTCGATCGTGTGCTCTACGGCCGCTAGCCGCCCGCCCACCGGTGAAGGCGTGGACGTTAGGTGTCAGCAATGACCGCAAACGTCCACAGCTTGGCCCCGCGTCGTGATTGATAGTTGTGCGCGCAACTATCTGCTACGATTGATCGCATGAACCTTGAACTTGGCCTTGCCACATTTGCCGACCTCGGCTCCGGCGTCGCGCCCGAGCAGCGCATGCGTGAGCTGCTCGAGGAGGCGCGGCTGGCCGACGAGCTGGGTCTCGACGTCTTTGCCGTCGGCGAGCATCACCGCGCTGACTTCCTGATCTCGGCACCGACCGTCGCGCTCGCGGCGATCGCGGCGCAGACCTCGCGCATCCGACTGTCGAGCGCGGTCACGGTGCTGAGCTCCGAGGATCCCGTGCGGGTCTTCCAGGAGTTCGCCGAGCTCGACCTGATCTCCGGCGGGCGCGCCGAGATCATGGCCGGCCGCGGCTCGTTCGTCGAGTCGTTCCCACTGTTCGGGCTCGACCTCGATCACTACGACGAGCTCTACGCCGAGAAGCTCGAGCTGCTGCTGGCGCTGCGCGCGGGCAATCCGGTGACCTGGGCGGGCAAGCATCGTCCGGCGCTGGAGAACGCCGAGATCTACCCGCGCCCGCTGCAGGATCCACTGCCGGTATGGGTGGCCGTCGGTGGCACCCCGCAGTCGGTCGTACGTGCGGCCGTCCTTGGTCTGCCGTTGACGATCGCGATCATCGGCGGGCAGCCGGCGCGCTTCAAGCCGCTGGTCGAGCTCTACGACCGCGTCTGGGCGCAGAGCGGTCACGCGCCCGAGGATCGCCGGCTGGCCATCAACACGCACGCGTTCGTCGGGGCCACGCAGGCCGCGGCCGACGCGGCGTTCGCCCACCCGTACCTGGCGATGATGAACAGGATCGGACGCGAGCGCGGCTGGCCGCCGGCCGGGCGCGAGCAATATCAGGCGCTCACGGCGCCCGACGGCGCCGTCGCGGTCGGCGCTCCGGAGCAGGTCGCGGAGAAGATCCTGATGGAGCACGAGCTGTTCGCCAACCAGCGCTACGTCGGTCAGATGAGCGTGGGCGCGGTCGCGCATGCGGACGTGATGAAGGCGATCGAGCTGTTCGGGACCGTGGTCGCGCCACTGGTTCGCGACGAGGTGGCGCGCCGCGGCACACCTGCGAGTGCGGAACCAGTTACCGTGATGTCTGATTGACAACGGCGGAACACGAGGTGGAGATATGAAGGTCGGGCGTCTATTGCTGCGTGCTGCGGTGGGGGGCTTCTTCATCGGTCACGGCACCCAGAAGCTTTTTGGCTGGTTCGGTGGGCAGGGCCTGAAGACACAGGCCGAGCACTTTGAGGGCATGGGCCTCAAGCCGGGGATCGTCCACGCGAGTGCTGCGGGAGCCGCCGAGACGCTCGGCGGCGCCGGTCTGCTGCTCGGCTACCGCACGCCGCTGGCGTCGGCGAGCATCATCTCGGTGATGCTGACGGCGATCAATCGCGTGCATCTGAAGAACGGCCCCTGGGCGCACAAGGGCGGCTACGAGTACAACGCCGTGCTGATCGCGGCCGCGGCTTCGCTTGCCGAGTCCGGCCCCGGCGGTCTCTCGCTCGACAACCTGCGTGGCAAGGAGAAGTCGGGTTGGCTGTGGGGCGTCTTCTCGCTGGTGGCTGGTGCCGCCGGCGCGGCGGGCGCTCACCTCCTGGCCGAGTCGCGTGCGACGCCGGTGGTCGCGGCACCCGAGACCGGTGCGCCGTCCAGCTCCGCCAACGGCACCGATCCCGTCGCCGTGGCGACGCCGGCCGAGGCTTCGCACGACGCTGCGGCCGAGGAGGAAGCGCAGCCCGAGGAGACCAGCAGCGAGGCCTCGGAGGCCTGAGCCTTCAGGAACGCTGCTGATGCCGCCGCTCGAACGCTACGTGCCGCGTGATGACCGCTACGACTCGGTGCAGTACCGCCGCACCGGTCGCAGCGGTCTGCTGCTTCCGCCGATGTCGCTCGGTCTCTGGCAGAACTTCGGCGACTCACAGCCGATAGCCCGGAGCCGGGCGATCCTGCGCCGGGCGTTCGATGCGGGCGTCACCCACTTCGATCTCGCCAACACCTACGGCAACCCGTACGGCTCGGCCGAGACCAACTTCGGGCGCATCTTCCGTGAGGACTTCGCGAGTCTGCGCGACGAGCTGGTGATCTCGACCAAGGCCGGCTGGGACATGTGGCCGGGGCCCTACGGCGAGTTCGGCTCGCGCAAGTACCTGCTCGCGAGTCTCGACCAGAGCCTCCAGCGCATGGGGCTTGATCACGTCGACATCTTCTACTCGCATCGGGCCGATCCCGAGACACCGCTCGAGGAGACGATGGGCGCGCTCGACACCGCGGTGCGCCAGGGTAAGGCGCTGTACGTCGGCATCAGCTCCTACGGCCCGGAGATGACGCGGGACGCGATCCAGATCCTGCGCGACCTGGGCACGCCGCTGCTGATCCACCAGCCGTCGTACTCGCTGCTCAACCGCTGGATTGAGCGCGGGCTGCTGGACGTGCTCGACCAGGAGGGCATCGGCTGCATCAGCTTCGGCCCGCTCGCACAGGGCCTGTTGACGACCAAGTACCTCAACGGGATCCCCGATGACTCGCGCGTGCGCACCGGGGTCGGCTTCGACGAATCGCTGTTGACCGACGACAACCTGAACCGTGTGCGGGCGCTCAACGAGATCGCCTCCCGCCGCGGCCAGACGCTCGCCCAGATGGCGCTGGCCTGGACCCTGCGCGACCCGCGCGTGACCTCGACGCTGGTTGGCGTCTCGAGCATCGAGCAGCTCGAGGACAACCTCCAGGCGCTCGACAATCTCGACTTCAGTCCTGAGGAACTGGCCGAGATCGACGGGCACGCAGAGGAGGGGCATCTCAATCTGTGGGAGGGCTCCGCCTCGATCAAGCCCGCCTGAGCGGCCCGATTACGACGTCCGTCCAGCCCTCCGGCGGGGATGCGTAGGCGCGGCTATCCATAACACTCACGGCGCATTGCCCTGTTTCACCGGGCATTCGCGCTTGACGAGGGTTGAAGTTCGCTGCATGCAGCGCCGATAGACCCCTCAGTGCGCCGTTTGATGTACAGCCTTTCTCTGGTCGGAGTCGCTCTGGCCGTGCCGACCGCCGCGTTGGCGACCCTGCTCCCGCCACAGACCCGCCAGGTCACCGGCACGATCACGGCGTCGGGGTCGTATTCGTTCACGGTCCAGACCGCGGGCAAGCCCAGCGGCGTGCTCGCCGCGCTGACAACGGCCGCCAACAAGATCACCGCCGAGGACTACCCCTACGTCTGGGGCGGTGGCCACGGCGAGGCCGGGATAGCCAGCGTCGGCGAGAAGGGGCCTGGGTTCAACGGCAAGCGCCGCGGCTACGACTGCTCGGGCTCGGTCGCCGCGGTGCTCTCCGGTGCGGGTCTGTGGCCCGCAGGCGCAGGGGTCCCCAACGACGCGGGCGTGATCCAGTATCTGCGCCAGCACGGCGAGATCGCCCCGGGAGCCGGCGACGGCCCGGGTGAGGTCACGCTCTACGACGATCCCGGCGTCCACATCTTCATGAACATCAACGGGCGCTTCTTCGGCACCTCCGACGGCGGTGGCGGCGGCGACCGCAAGGGCGGCCCCGGCTGGCTCGATGACGGCGCCTGGGACGCGCACAGCAACCGCTTCCGCCGCTATCACTTCCTGCCGACGGTGCTCAAGGCGACGACCGACGCCGGCTTCACGCTCGCGTTCCAGTTCGGTGCAGGGCTGAGCATGCCGGTGCTGCCCGCCGGCGCCAGCGTGCGCGTCGCCTACCGGACGACCAACCAGGGCACGATGGTCGCCACGGCGGTGACCGCGGTCGGTGAGCTGACGGCGGCCGGCACGGTCACGCGCTTCAACAAGGCCGGCACCAGCTTCACGATCAAGCGCAGGAGCGGCCCGACCCTGAGGCTGCCGGCGACCGGACAGCTGACCCAGGCGCTGCTCGACGGGCAGCTCGCTGTTGGCGACTCGGTGCTCGTGAACTACATCAGCAAGCCGCAGCCGACGGTGCTCGGGCTCAAGGTGACCGCGGTGCCGACGCCGACGACCACCACCCCGACCACAACCACGCCGACCACCACGACGCCGACGACCACGACCACACCGACCACGCCGACGACCACAACGCCGACGACGACCGACCCCACCGCGGGCGACGACAATGCCGGCGGCTACGGTGGCGGCGGCTACGGTGGGTCCGGATATGGCGGCGGTGGCTACGGTGGCGGTGGCTACGGTGGCGGCTCCGGATATGGCGGCGGCTCCGGCGGCGCCGGCGTCTGAGCGTTCAAAGACTTCTCGATCCCCTCCTCTCTCGAGAAAGGTGTTGCGGTGGCCAAAGGGCCGCCGCGACGTCGTCAGGCGGCAGCTGTGCCGTATCCGGGACGCGCTTTGCCGACTGGGGCGGCCAAACGCTTCCCTGATCCAGAGCAGCGTGCTCTGCAGATCAGACGCAGCAGCGACAAAACCGGGGGGGCGCGGAGATCTTGCGCTCTCCCCACTCTAAATTTATACCGGTTCGAAGCCCCTCATGAGGCCTTGACGGTTCCCGCATAATCGCCCGCCGCGAGCTTGGAACCAACGGCAAGGAGCAATGAATGACCAACGCAGAGCACGCAGTGGCGATCGCCGGAGGCGGTCCGGCAGGAATGATGCTGGCGGCCGAGTTGGCGCTGCAGGGAGTCGAGGTGGTGCTGTTCGAGCGCCGTCCCGACCACGAGTTGGTCGGCTCACGCGCGGGCGGCTTCCACGCGCGCACGATCGAGCTGTTCGACATGCGCGGGGTCGCGGATCGCTTCCTCGCCGAGGGCAAGACGGCGCAGGCCGCGACCTTCGGGACCCAGCTGCTCGACATGAGCGACTTCCCCACGCGCCATCCATATGCGCTCGGGATCTTCCAGAACAAGATCGAGCGGGTCATGGCCGCCTGGATCGCCGAGCTCCCGATTCAGATCGAGTACGGGCGCGAGGTGATCGGCTTCGCGCAGGATCGCGCCGGCGTCGAGCTGCGCTTCGCCGACGGTGGTTCGCATCGCGCGCAGTACCTCGTCGGCTGCGACGGCGGCCGCAGCCTGATCCGCAAGCTCGCCGGGATCGACTTCCCCGGCTGGGATCCGTCGAAGAGCGCCCTGATCGCCGAGGTCGAGGTGACGCAGGAGACGCCCGTGGGCGTCCGCCACGATGAGATCGGCGTGCACGGCCTGCAGCTGCTCGAGGACGGCAAGACGGTGCGCGTGATCACGGCCGAGCGCGAGATCGGCCCCGACACCGAGCCCACGCTCGACGATCTCAGGGCGGCACTCATGGATGCCTACGGGACTGACTTCGGCGTCCACAACCCGACCTGGCTCTCGCGCTTCACCGACACGACACGGCAGGCCGCCGCCTACCGCGACCGGCGCGTGCTGCTGGCCGGCGATGCCGCCCACATCCACTATCCCGCCGGCGGTCAGGGCCTCAGCCTTGGTGTGCATGACGCCGTCAACCTCGGCTGGAAGCTCGCCCAGGTCGTCAGGGGCGTGTCGCCCGACGCGCTGCTCGACAGCTATCACGCCGAGCGTCATCCGGTGACCGCGCGCACGCTACGGCACACGATGGCGCTGACGGCGCTGCAGCGCGGCGATGAGCGCAGCCGTGCGCTGGCGGAGGTCGCGGCGCGGCTCGGTCAGATCGACGAGGCGCGAATCTGGCTGGCCGGCATCATCTCCGGGCTCGACATCCAGTACGACCTCGGCGAGGGACATCCGCTGCTCGGCCGGCGGATGCCCGACCTCGACCTCACGACCGCTGCCGACGGCACGATCCGGGTATTCGAGCTGCTGCGTGATGGCCGGCCGCTGCTGATCAACCTCGGTGAGCGAGCCGGCCTCGACCTCGGAGACTGGAGCGATCGGGTGAGGTTGATCGAGGCCGTGTACGACGGCGTCTGGGAGCTGCCTGTGATCGGCGCCATCGATCCGCCGCGGGCTGTCCTGGTCCGCCCCGACGGTTACGTCGCGTGGGTCGAGCAGGCAAACGCGGGCACCGGCCTCAGCGACGCGCTGACCACGTGGTTCGGGCCGGTCGAAGCAGCGGCGAGACCGGCCCGCTGAAAACGCTCAGCCGGTCTCGAACGGGGGCGTGCCGTAGGTGTGGAAGGCGTGCACCGTCTCGTTGTGCCAGGCCTGGCCCTTGGCGCGGTCGGCCTGATTCCAGATCACGCACGGCTCGTCGGGCGCGTAGACGAAGCGCCCGCCGGAGGTGATCTCGACCCTGTTCCCACCGGGCTCATAGCCATAGAGGAAGAAGCCCTGCGCGACGTTGTGCTTGGACGGAGCGAACTCGATGAAGACCTCGTTCTCGATCCAGATGTCGGCGGCGCGCAGGCACTCCTCGCGCGTGTCGACCCAGAACGCCGCGTGGTGCAGGCGTCCGCGCGCACCCTGTGGCGCGTAGGCGTCCTTGGTGTAGATCAGCTCGTGGGCGGCGATCGTCACCGACATCCATGAGCCGCCGAGGCTGCCGTCGTCGAGCTCGATGCGCTCGTACTCGCGGTAGCCGAGCGTGTCCACGCAGAAGTCGCGCTGGGCGCGGATGTCGCCGGCGAGGATGTTGAGGTGGTCGAAGCGCTTGACGGCGATCGCCTTGTTGGGCTGCTTACCGTGCACGTTCTTGTAGTCGGTCTCGACCGGCTTGACGTAGCGCTCGACCTCGCTGTAGAGCTTGAAGCGGTGGCCGTCGGGATCCTCGAAGC
>DATASU010000135.1:0-5318 GCA_036269095.1 Solirubrobacteraceae bacterium | reverse complement strand
GATCGCGTGGCCCATCTCGTGATAGGCCGTGATCCGCCGCTCCTTCTCGCCCATCACGCGGGTCTTCTTCTCGGGGCCCGCGATCACGCGCATGATCCCCTCTTCGAGCTCGACCTGCGTGATCTCGCGCTTGCCGCTGCGTGCGGCCAGCAGCGCGGCCTCGTTGACGAGGTTCGAGAGGTCGGCGCCGGTGAAGCCCGGTGTCTGCCCCGCGAGCACGTCGACGTCGATCTCACGCGCCAGCGGCTTGCCGCGGGTGTGGACCTCGAGGATCTTCTTGCGGCCCGCGCGGTCCGGGCGATCGACGACGATCTGGCGATCGAAGCGGCCGGGACGCAGCAGCGCCGGGTCGAGGATGTCAGGACGGTTGGTGGCGGCGATCAGGATGATGTTGTCCTTCATCTCGAAGCCGTCCATCTCGACGAGCAGCTGGTTGAGCGTCTGCTCACGCTCGTCGTGACCGCCGCCCAGACCGGCGCCACGGTGGCGGCCGACGGCGTCGATCTCGTCCATGAAGATGATGCAGGGTGAGTTCTGCTTGGCCTGTTCGAACAGGTCACGCACGCGCGAGGCGCCGACACCCACGAACATCTCGACGAAGTCAGAGCCGGAGATCGAGAAGAACGGCACGCCCGCCTCGCCGGCGACAGCGCGCGCGAGCAGCGTCTTGCCGGTGCCGGGGGGTCCGTAGAGCAGCACGCCCTTGGGAATCCGCGCACCCAGGGCCTGGAATTTCTTCGGGTTCTCGAGGAACTCCTTGATCTCGTGCAGCTCCTCGACCGCCTCGTCGACGCCGGCGACGTCACGGAACGTGATCTTCGGCGAGTCGACCGACATTCGCTTGGCGCGCGACTTGCCGAACGACATCACCTTCGAGCCGCCTCCCTGGACCTGGTTCATCAAAAACAGCCAGAAGCCGATGAAGATCACGAACGGCAGCAGGTAGGTGAGCAGTGAGATCCAGCCGTTACTCGAGGTGTCCTCGACGTTGAGCGCGGGGCCACCCTCGTGCTTGGTGACGTCCTTGATGATCTGCGAGACGTAGCCGTTGGGGTAACCGGTCGAGTACTTCGTGCCGTCCTGCAGGACCACAGACATGCTGTTGTCCTTCTGGTCGAGCGTCACGCTGGTCGCTCCGCCGCTGTTGATCTGCGTCATCGTCTCGCCGAAGTTCAGCGGCTTCGAGCCGCTGCTGTTACTGACCAGCTTCGACGCGAAGAAGGCCAGCACCACCACGATCAGGATGGGGAAGGCTGCGCTCTTGAAGAAACGACTCATGTTCAGGCCTCACTCCTGGTTGCCGCCGGTTAGGCTCTTGCGACGCTCAGGCGGGAAAGGCCAAGCGTAGCATTCGGTCGCCGAGGCCCAAACCGCTGCATTTCGGCACCCACGAGGCCCACCGACCGCTATTCGGTGAGCACCGCGACGTATGGCAGCGCGCGGTAACGCTCGGCATGGTCGAGGCCGTACCCGACCACGAATTTGTCCGGGATGTCAAAGCCGACGTAGCGTGCCTCGAGCTCGACCTCGCGGCTGATCGGCTTGCGCAGCAGCGCGCAGACCTCGAGCGACGCCGGCTTGCGTCCCGCGAGGTTGCGCAGCAGGTACTGGAGCGTCAGCCCGGAATCGACGATGTCCTCGACGATCAGCACGTGCCGGCCCTCGATCGCGGCGTCGAGATCCTTGAGGATCCGCACCACCCCCGATGACTTGGTCGACGATCCATACGACGAGATCGCCATGAAGTCCACCTCGCACTCGATCTCGAGCGCGCGCATGAAATCGGCGAGGAAGAAGATCGCGCCCTTGAGCACGCCGATCAACAGCAGGTCCCTGCCCGCGTAATCAGTCGAGACCTGAGCCGCGAGCTCCTTCACGCGACGCTGGAGATCATCCGACTCCACGAGGATCTCACCAAGGTTCAGGTCCGTCACTTCCGATCAGTTTATGGGTCGCGCGCGATCTCCGGCGTGCGGTCGAAACGGAGCAGGCCGTCGACCGCGCTCGCGCGCACGCCCCCGGGCAGATCGACGTGCGTCGTGCCGCTGTCGCGCAGCGCGAGGATGTCGTCGAGGCGACGGCTGGTCCCCGGCGTCGGGCGGCCCGCGACCGCGTCGGCCAGCCGCTGCACGATCAACCGCGCGAGCGCCGCGGGCAGCGCCCGCAGGTGCGCGAGCTCGATCTGATCGCGTCCCTCGAGCTCATCCTCGACCAGGATCTCGAGCACCTCGGCCTCCTCGCGCAGCGTCTCCGCGAGTGCGAGCACGTTGAGCTCGGCGCCGGGGTGGATCTCGCGCAGCGCCGGCACCAGCCGGTGACGCACGCGTCCGCGCGCGTAGTCATCGGAATCGTTCGACTCGTCGTCACGCCAGGTCAGCCCCCGCTCGACGCAATAGGCGCCGGTCTGCTCGCGCGTGAAGCGCAGCAGCGGGCGGATCAGGTTCCCCTCACGGGCCCGCATGCCGAGCAGCGCGCGGCGGCTCGGTGAGGAGGCCAGGCGGTAGAGGATCGTCTCGACCTGATCGGTCGCGGTGTGTCCCGCCGCGATGTCCGCCGCGCGCGAAAGCGCGAGCAGCGCGGCGGCGTCGTAGCGCAGCTCACGGGCCCAGGCCTGCTTGTTGCCCGACGGTGGCCCGGCGTGCTCGACCGTCAGCTCGACGCCGAGCCGCGCGCAGAGCTCGCGGCAGTGCTGCTCGTCGCCGTCGGCGCTTTCGCGCAGGCTGTAGTTGACGTGCAACACCGTGACCTCGGCGCCGACGGCGACCGCCAGATCGAGCAGGCAGGTCGAGTCGCGCCCGCCCGAGAGCAGCACCACGACCGCACGCCCCGGCGCCAGCAGCCCGTCGGCGCGGGCGCCGCTCGTGATCGCCTCGACGCCGCTCACGCGCGCGCGACCACCCGGAACAGCTCGGTCGGTTCGCTGAAGCCGCGCAGCCGCACCTCGGGCAGCGGCTCGAAGCGCACCAGCGTGCCACTGGCCTCGACCACGGGCCGCGTGACCAGCACCTCGCCCGCGCCGGACTCGGCCTGGACGCGCGCCGCGAGGTTGACCTCGCGGCCGAAGTAGTCGCCCTCGCGGTACTGGGCGTAGCCGTAGTGCACGGCGGCGCGCGGCCCCGGCTCGGACACCAGCGTGCCGAGCCGCGCGGCCCAGACCGCGAGCGCCGCGGGGTCGGGCCCGACGACCATCACCTCGTCGCCGATCGTCTTGATCACGCGCGCGTCGTCGGGCAGCGTCGCGACGACGTTGGCGAGGAACTGGTCGACGACCGCGAGCGCGTGCAGGTCGCCGCGCGTCTCGGTCAGCTGCGTGTAGCCGGCGAGGTCGGCGAACGCGATCGCCACGCGCATGCGCCCGACACCATCCTCGGTGGTCGAGAGCTCGGCCTCCATGTGCCCGACGACGTCCTGATCGATGAAGTGCATCAGCATCCGCCGGTGCAGCTGTTCGAGCAGCGGCGTGCTGATCGGCAACAGCCCCTCGGCGACCGTCAGCATCGCGTCGGCCATCTCCTCGGCCGAGCCGCCCGAGCGCATCAGCGGCTCGTGGACGTAGAGATGCACGAGCCGCACCTCGGCGTCGGCGATCTGGCTGATCGCCTGCGCATAGACACGTGTCAGCTGCTGCATCGCCTCCTGCGGCAGCCCCGCCTCGATCGCGGCGGCGACGTAGCCGAGCACCTGCATCGCGACCTCGTCGAGTGGTTCGCCCGCCGCGATCCCGAGCCCGGCGGCGACGCGCTCGACGGTCGCGGCGTCGACCCCGGTGCCGCGCACCGCCTGCTTGCGGGTGTAGGTCGCGGCGCCGACGTCGAACAGCTCGAGGATGCGGCCGAACGCCAGCCGGCCCTCCGCGGTCGCGTGGCGGATCTGCGCGAGCGTGTAGCCGCGGTCGCGCAGGCGCCGGATCAGTCGCGCCTTGCCGAGCGCGGCCGGCGTCCAGGCGCCCTCGTACTCCGGCACCACGCCCTCGCGGACCCAGCGCCGCAGGGTGGCGACGGAGATGCCAACCGCGGCAGCCGCTTGTTCAGCCGTCATCGCAGGGCCGGAGTCTAGGTGCCGGTTCCACGGTCACGCGGCTCTGAGTCTCGGTCGCCCGCCCGAGCCGGTCGTTACCGGGCCGTAACCGTGCCCGACCTAGGCTGCTCGTGTCGAATGCGCGGTGTCGTTTGCATCATCCCGTCCGTTGCCTGCGCGGCGCTCGTGATCGCCGCCTGCGGATCGTCCGCGCAACCGCGGGCGACGTCCAGGCTCGGTTCATCCCGCCCACGGCGCGCCGGCGTGGAGCTGGCGGCATGCATGCGATCTCACGGTGTGGCGAGCTTCGCCGATCCGACCGCCGATGGCGGCGCCCAGCCGACGACCCACGTCGACAAGCAGACGCCGGCATTCCAGCGCGCGACCCAGGCATGCAGGCCCGAGATGATGGCGATGGCCGCGATCAAGCCCCGCCGCAAATCCGCGGCCGGTCAGCTGCGCTACGCCAAATGCATGCGCGCCCACCGCGTCCCGAACTTCCCGGATCCGCTCGCGGGCGGCGGCTTCGACCTGTCAAACGCGGTCACGCAGTCACCGGCGTTCAACACTGCAAACCGCGCCTGCGGAGGCGGAAAGCCCTGATCCGGGCGACGCGCGACGCGGGCCACTAAGCTCGCCCGCCGGTGCGCAACCTCGCTCACATCCACCAGACGACCGAGCTCGCCGAGCGCGTGCTGCTGCCCGGCGACCCGGGCCGCGCGCTGCGGCTCGCGCAGGAGCTGCTCGACACGCCGAAGATGCTCAACCACAACCGCGGGTTGTGGGGCTACACCGGGCACGCCGCGGACGGCGAGCTGCTGAGCATCCAGAGCACGGGCATCGGTGGGCCGAGCGCCGCGATCGTCGCCACCGAGCTGATCGAGCTCGGCGCTCGGCGGCTGTTGCGGGTCGGCAGCTGCCGGGCGCTGGACCCGTCGCTGCGGGCCGGCCAGCTGCTGTGCGTCGCGGCGGCACTCGCCGACGACGGCACCAGCCGGGCGCTCGGCGGTCACGAGCGCCTCGCGCCGGTGCGCGGGCCGGGCACCCTGACCGACGCGCTGTTATCAGACGGTGGCCAGCGGGCCACCGTCGTATCCACAGACCTCTTCTATGACGCCGGGGATCGTGTTGATGAGTGGGTCGCGGCCGGTGCGGTCGCGGTCGAGATGGCCAGCGCCGCGATCTTCACGGTCGCCGCGCATCACGGTGTCGAGGCCGGGAGCGCGCTGCTCGTGGCGAGCGGCACGCCGCCGGAAACCGCCGAGCTCGAGCTCGGGCGGCTCGCGATCAGCGCGCTCTAG
>DATASU010000134.1:0-11007 GCA_036269095.1 Solirubrobacteraceae bacterium | reverse complement strand
AGGACGCTGAAGTCGAGGTCGCTCAGCGCCTCCTCGACGAGCCGGCGCTGGTCGGCGTCGGTCAGCGTCTTGCGTGTGACCTTCTCGGTCGCGAGCACCGTCAGGTCGGCGACCTCGCGGCGGATCTCGTCGATCGCGCGGCGGGTCTCGGCCTCGACGTCGCGGCGGGTCTGCTCGAGCAGGCGCTCGCGCTCGGCGCGGGCGGTCTCGACCGCTTCCTTCTGGTGCGCCTCCCCGGCCTGGCGGGCGCGGGTGACGATCTCATCGGCCTGAGTGCGGGCCTCGGCAAGCCGCTGCCGGTACTCGTCGAGCACCTTCTGAGACTCCTCGCGCAGATTCTCCGCGGAGTCGATCTCGCTTGCGATCGCGTTCGCGCGGGCATCGAGCGCGGCGCCGATGGCCGGGAAAACCGATTTGCGCAGCAACAGGAAGACGATGATTACCACGACGAAAACCCAGATCATCAACCCCACGTTGGGGGTGATCAGGAACGAGCCCGACGACGATGCGACTGGGATATGTGCGGCGGCGGACATCAGCGATTAGAACAGGAAGGCTGCGATGAACCCGCCGACGAGGCCGTAGAAGAAGCACGCCTCGGTCAGAGCGAAGCCGAGCCACTGATCGCGCTCGATGTCCTGACGCAGCTCGGGCTGACGGGTCTTGGCCTGGATTGCCGATCCGAACACGGAGCCGATGCCGGCACCCGCGCCCGCGGCGCCACCACCGGCGCCTACGCCGAGGGCGATCGCCTCGCCGGCCTTCTGGCCGTAGGTGGTGACGTCCGCCGATGCCGCCCCGATCAGCGGGTGGAAGATCGACAGGAAGTGGAGGAACAACATTTACTTGGTAGCTCCTTGTTGATGGCTAGTGGCTGTCACTAGTGGCTGGAGACCGCGTCACCGAGGTAGATCGCGGTCAAGATCGAGAAGATGAAGGCCTGCAGGCTGGCGATCAGGACAGCCTCGAACGCGTAGATGGCGATGCCCAGCGGGAGCAGCAACCACTGCACCCACGGGTCGCCGACCAGCACGCCGAGCTCGCCGCCCATGAACGCGATCAGCATATGACCCGCGAGCAGGTTGGCCCAGAGTCGGACGGTCAGTGAGATCAGGCGTAGGAAATACGACAGCACCTCGATCACGAAGATCAGTGGCTTGATCCCCCCACTCAGGCCCGACGGCATCAGGCTCGTGATCGTCGCGATCGGGTTGTAGTGGTGGAACTTGAAGCGCTCCCAGCTGAACAGCACGAACACCATCAGCGACAGGATCAGCGGGAACGCGACGTTGGTGTCGGCCGCGTAGATCTGGAACGACGGCAGGTGCGCGCCGAAGATCGTGAACTTGTCCAGCGAGTTGACCGGCAGCGGGATGTAGCCGATCAGGTTCGTGACCATGATGAAGATGAACAGCGTCGCGATCAGCGGGAAGTACTTCCGCGCCATCTTCTTGTCGTGCAGGCTGTCATTGGTCATCGACGACGTCAGCCCGTAGAACATCTCGATCGCGGCCTGTAGGCGACCCGGGCGCTGCTTGAGCCGCCGGGCGACGTAGAACAGGAGTCCGAGCGTGATGATCGCGGCGAGCAGTACGTACAGCACGCCCTTGTTGAACGCGACCGGCCCGATCTTGAACCAGGTGTCGAGCTTGAACTCGTTGGTCGGCGTGAAGCAATCCTTGAAGCCGGCCAGGCAGGCGACCGATGGCGCCTTGTGTGATTTGAAGCCGAGGACGGCGATGAAGAAGATCAGGCCCGCCAGGTAGAACGCGCCGGCGCCGAGCAGCGCCTTCTTGAGCGTGCTCATGCCCTGCTTCTTGGGAGCCTCGTTGGGCGTCGGGGTCCCCGCGGGTGCGGGCGCGGCTACTGCGCTCATCTAGTTGAGATCCCTTTCCGTCGGGGGTCCGTTCATGATCCGCAGCCCAAACGCGACCGAGTACGTCGCGAAGATCGTGATCGCGGCGGCGAGGCCATCCTTGCGCCCGCCGGCAACGGCGGCGACGATGATCGCGCCCGCGAGCAGCCAGATGCGGCCGAATGCCTCCGCTGAGCGGATACCCGCGCGACGCAGCGAATCGTCGATGCGTGCGGTGATCCCGCGGTCCACCACCTGCAGCCCTCGTTGCAGCAGCCAGCCGGCCGCGCCGACGATCACGCCGAGCGCAGGCGCGCCGAGTACCAGCGCGATGATCGCGCCGATTACGACAAACGGAACATCCAGGAATTTGAACGCGTTCACGGTTACCCGCTCAGGCGAATGGGCGTTTTGATACAAAGTGGTCATATCCCGTTTGGGCGGTGGCTTGCCCAAAGGTTGGGCGGCGCATGCTAGCGATTCGCGGTCTTTAAGGTCCGCTGACCTGAGCGTGCATTCCGTCGCGGCATTTTCGGCTTGGGCATCTGCCCCTCAGCCCACATCGCGGCGATCGCGGCACGAGTCAGTCCCAGCCGACCCTCATACACAAGGTAGCGGGGCTCCCAGCGTGGTTTGAACTTGACGTTGAAGCGATACAGGCTCTCGATCTGCAGGTACCCGTCCAACGCGCTCGCGGCGCGGCCGAGCACGCGCTCGAAGGCGTTCTCCGGATCGCGGATCGTCTTGGTCAGCGCCGCGAAGTTGAGTGACAGCTCCTCGACCCCGCGCTCGCGCATGTGCTCGATCGCGGCAACCACGAGATATTCCATCAGCCCGTTGGGGGTCGACGGGTCACGGCGCATGATCGAGAGCGACATCGCCGGACGCCCGTAGCAGGGCACGAAATGCAGGACGCCCTTGAGCTCGCCCTCGCCGTCGCGGGCCAGCACGAACAGCGTGTCCTGCTGATTCAGGCACTCGACCCCGTCCATCGCCATCGAGAAACCACGCTCGCATTTGCCGATCCTTCCGGTCTCGAGCACTCCGCGCAGCTGCTCGATCGTCGCCGCGTCGATCTCGGCGAGCGTGCACAGCTGTGAGCTGTAGCCGGCCTTTGTCAGCCGCGTGACGGACTGGCGCACCTTGCGGATCGGCCGCCCCTCGAGCGAGAACTCGTTGGTGCTGACCACCGCCTCGTCCCCGAGGTAGAGCGAGTGCAGCCCGAGCCGCTCATAGATCTCGACGAGCCGCGTGCTCGCACCGAGCGCGGCCAGCTTGAGCCCGCGCGTGTGCGCGAAGCGGCGCAGCTCCAGCAACAGGTCGCCGAACTGCTCGGGTGGACCGACGGGGTCGCCTGACAGCAGCAGCGTGCCGGCTTCCACGCGGTAGCCGACGAACGCGGTGCGCCCGACGTTGAAGAAGTAGTGCTTGTCGGGACGCAGCTTGAAGAAGCTGAGCGTGTCCTGACCGTGCTGTCGCACGAGCTGGCTGGCGCGGCGCCTGACGGCCGCGGTCGGCCAGGCGCTCGGCGTGGCCAGTGGCCGGAACAGCGCGTAGGCCATGCCCAGCAGCGTCGCGAGCTCGACGAAGTGGATCGCCAGCGGGATCCATTGGAAGTCGACGATCTGGCCGAAGGCCCGCAGTGTGTGGTTCTCGAAGTGCGCCTGCCCGTGCTTGAAGCGCACCAGCGCGCTGAACTCGTCGAGGACTGAATCCGGGGTTGGGCGCCCGCTCGTCAGCCAGTCGGCGAAGCTGACCAGCGCGACGCCGAGCGCTCCGATCAGCGGCAGCCGCCAGATTGCGGACCTCAGGCCGAGCGGCTCGTGCACGACCGTGAACTGCGCGCGCCCGGCGTAGAGCACCAGTGCGACGATCCAGCCGAAGGCGCACTCCTCGTAGTCGAGCCCCTTGAGCAGGTTGACGATCCCGATCGCCACCAGCAGCCCGACCGTCAGCTGCATCGCCCGGCGGCGGCGCTTGAGCAGATAGGGCGCGAGCAGCACCAGTGCTCCACCTGCCGGCAGCGCCAGCGCGTGAAACACCCGCAGTACGCCCACGCCCTCGACCTGCAGCAGCAGGTGCCCACGCCAGCGGATATCGGGCGTCAGCGCCGATGCGATGTTCACGAGGCCGGCGAGCGCGGTCAGTGCGGCTCCGGCCAGCGGTAGGCGACGGTGGTCCAGTTGGGATGACGTGCGCATGGGTTTTCGGCGCTCGGCGCCGATCAGAGGAAGAGCCAGGAAACGACGTGCCACGACGGCAGGTGAGCCCCGCGATGATTCGCAACGACTTCTCAATGTACTTCGGCCGGCGGCAGGCGCTTTTGAAGCCGGTGCTGGCTCTGTGCGCGCTGCTCGCCGGTGCGGCGGCGCCAGCGGGCGCCGCGGCCGCACCGCATCACACGCCGGCCACAGCCCGGGTCGCTGCGGGCCGCGGTCAAATCGCGATCGCCGGTCAGAAGGTCGCCGGGCTGACGCTGACCACCGCCCAGGCCCCCTCGCCGCTGCCGACCACGCTCCCCAGCGGGCATCCCTACCGCCCGCCCGCGGGCAGGATCTTCCAGGGCGTTGCCGACAAGCCCGTGTCGGAGTACAGCTCGGCGGTCGGCAAGCACGCCGCGATCTACCAGGAGTTCGTCGCCTGGGGCCAGTGGCTGCCCGGGATCACGCAGGACGCGAAGACGAACCGCTCGCGGCTGATGATGATGGTCACGACGCGTTTCGGCTCCAAGAACATGATCTCGCCGGGCGGGATCGCGACCGGCGCCGGCGACCAGTGGCTGATCGGCCTCGGCCAGCAGCTGTCCGCCTCGGGCAACATCACCTACCTGCGGCTGATGGCCGAGATGAACAACTGCAACAACGCCTACGCCGCGCTGAATTGCGATGGCAGCTCACGCGGGCCGCAGTACTCCTCGGCCGTGTTCAAGCAGGCCTGGCGCCGCGTCGCGCTGATCATGCGCGGCGGGGTGGTGAAGCTGATCGACAAGCAGCTCGCGGCCCTGGGGCTGCCGGCACTGCGCACTTCCCTGAAGTATCTGCCGACGCCGAAGGTCGCGATGGTCTGGGTGCCGATGGTCGGCGGCAGCCCGGACGTCGCTTCATTGGCGCCGAGTGCCTACTTCCCGGGCCGCCGCTGGATCGACTGGGTCGGCACCGACTTCTACAGCCGCTACCCCAACTGGACCGGGCTCTCGAGCTTCTACGGCGCCTACGCGCACGTGGCGCCGTTCGCGTTCGGCGAATACGCGATCTGGGACGGTGATAACCCGAGCTGGGCGCACACGTTGTTCAGCTGGGTTTCCGCCCACCCGCGCACGCAGATGATGGTCTACAACGACGCCTCGCCCGACTTCTACCTGTCGCACTTCCCCGCGAGCGCCGCGGTGATCCGCGGTGCGCTGGCCGCGCCGAAGTTCCTGGCCTACGCGCCCGAGTGGTCGCCCGCCGCCTGAGCCGCGGTGTCAACACGGGCCTAGCCGAACTTTCGACGTCCGTACCCCGTATTGCGTGCTGTACGTCGAAAGTTCGCTACTCGCCGAGCGCGCCCAGCTTCTCCTGCACGAGCGCGGCGCGCTCACTGAGCTCGGCCTCGAGCCGCGACAGCTCGGCGATGCGGCCGCGCACCAGCGCCAGCTGGTTGTCGATGTGGCCACGTGACTGGTTCAGAAGGGTGCGCTGGCGATCGGGATCATCGGTCTCGCGGTACTCGCGACGGATGCCGGCCCGCGCGGTCTCGGCCTCGAGCAGCTGCGACAGCTGTTCGAGGCTCAACCCGAGCAGGTCCTTGAGCCGCACGATCTCCTTGATCCGGTCGACATCGCCCGGCGAGTAGCAGCGGTGCTTGCCGAGCTCGCGTTCGGTGCCGCCCGACAGCAGGCCGATCTCCTCGTAGTAGCGGATCGTGCGTGGCGTGGTCCCGGTCAGCTCGGCGACCTCGCCGATCCGCATCGTGCGCGCAGCGGACTCGTCGGGCAGCGGGCCGGGCTCGAAGGTGGCGGTCATCAGGCCGCCGCCACCTCGGTCGGCGCGCCGGCGGCGTCGGTCGCGACGACCTCAGCCGCGCTGTCCTCGGTCAGATGGCCGACATGCTTGGGCCGTGCGAACGAGACCACGGCTCCGAGGATCGAGAGCCCGGTCATGCACCACAGCGCGAGGTGCATGTTCGACAGGAACGGATCCATCTGCGTCGCGGTGATGCGCTTGCCGAGACCGGAGAAGATGTTGAACAGGACGTTTCTGTTGATCCCGCTGGTGACGACCGCCATCACGAAGGCGATCGACAGCACCGCACCCGTGTTCTGGACCAGCACCCGGGCGCCGGATGCGATCCCGCGGCGGTGCGCCGGCACGACGCCCATCATCGCCGCCGTGTTGGGCGAGTTGAACATGCCCGAGCCGACGCCGACGACGAACTGGAAGATTCCCGGCCACCAGTAGCTCGTGTCCTCCTTCAGCGTGGTCATCAACACCAGGCCCGCGGCGGTCACGAGCATGCCGAGCGACGCCAGCGTGCGCGAGCCCTTGCGGTCGGCGTACATGCCGGCCAGCGGCGAGGCCACGAGCATCCCGACCGCGAGCGGGGCGAGCTTCAATCCGGCGAGGATCGGCGAGTCGCCCTGCACGCCCTGAAAGTAGAAGACGAAGATGAACATCAGCGCGAAGCGCGCGAGCCCGTTGAGGAAGGCCGCGGCCGAGGCAGTGCTGAACAGGCGATTGTTGAAGATCGTGAGGTCGAGCATCGGCGCGCGGTGGTGGCGCTCGACGTAGACGAACAGCGGCAGGAAGATCACGGCCGCGATCAGGCCACCGAAGACGACCGGCCCCTGCCAGCCCTCGATTCCACCCTTGGAGATGCCCAGCACCAGCCCGGTGAGGCCGATCAGGAATGTGCCGGTCCCGAGAGCGTCGAAGCTGGTGTCCTCCCCACGCCCGGTGATCTCGCGCAGGATCGTGAACGCCCAGACGCTGCCGAGCAGCCCGAACGGGACGTTGAACCAGAACACCCAGTGCCAGGAAATGTCGACGAGCGCGCCACCGAGCACCGGGCCGATCACCAAGCCGACCGCGGCGACCATCGTGTTCGTGCCCATCGCCACGCCGAGCTGTTCACGCGGGAACGCGTCGGTGACGATCGCGGCGGCGTTGGCGAACAGGAACGAGCCACCGATGCCCTGGATCACCCGCCACGCGATCAGCTCGGTGCCGCCGGTCGAAAAGCCGGCGCCCAGTGAGGCCGCGGCGAACAGCACAAAGCCACCGATATAGGCGTTCTTGCGCCCGAACTGGTCCGACAGCCGCCCCGCGCTGAGCACCAGCACGGTCGAGGCGATCATGTAGACGAGGATCACCCAGACCAGTGTCAGCAGGCTCGTGTGCAGGCTGCGCTCGAGGTCGGGCAGCGCGATGATCAGCGTGCCCGAGTTGATCGTCGCGAGCAGCATGCCGACGCTCGTACATGAGAGCGCCCACCACTTGTAGTGATCATGGCTTGCATCGACTCCGAAGCGGCGCGTGGCGGTTGCTGACATGCGATCCTCTGCTGACGAACTATTCCTTACGTAAACGTCAGTTTAGCACCTTGGCCGGTGAAGCAACTGCGAGCCGATCAGTGCTCGAAGGCGGCGATCATCGCCAGCACGATGTACACCGCGATCAGCGCGGCACCCTCGAACGGCGTCGCCTCACCGTCACCGGTGATCTGCCAGATCAGGATCGCGGTGCCGATCAGTGCGGCCGCCCAGACCGGCGCGAGCGCGAAGCTCAGATGCGTGGCGGTCGCGAGCGAGACGAGCACCATCAGCGGGTACAGGAAGGCGGCGATCTGTGCGACCGAGTTCTTGACGACGCTGATCGCGAGGTCGTGCTTGCCCTTGTAGGCGAGGTAGATCCCGGCCGCGTTCTCGACGGCGTTGCCGGCGATCGCGACGATCACGATGCCCGCGAACGACTGCGAGAGGTGCAGCTGGTGGATCGTCGGTTCGAGCGCGTCCACGAACCAGTCGGACACGAAGGCCGAGCCGATGCCGGCGGCGATCAGCAACAGCCCCGCGGTCCGCATCGATACCCGAGGCTTCTCGGCGTCGTCCCCGGGCGCCCGGTCGGCGCGCAGGTACTGTCGCATCCAGACGCCGTATACGACCAGCATCGCGGCCGCCCCGACGATGCTGATCGTCTGCACGTGATGCGCGGCGGCATCGTGGGTGCCGGTCACCAGCGCGATCAGCACGATCGTCAGCGACGCGATCAGCATCAGCGTCGCCGTGTCGTTCGGCAGGCCGGTGTTGAAGCGCATGATGCCGTCGCGCTCGCGTGATGAGCCGGTGGCCAGCACCAGTCCGAGCACCAGCAGGGCGTTGACGAGGATCGAGCCGATCAGCGCCGTCTCGGCGACGATCCTGTCGCTCGCCTCGAGCGCGAACAGCACGACGAAGAACTCGGGCAGGTTGCCGATCGTCGACTGCAGCACGCCGGTTGCGGCCGGCCCGAAGCGCATCCCGATCTGCTCCGTGGCGAACGACACTGTCCACGCCAACCCGGCGAGCGCCAGCGCGGCCAGGATGAACGCGACGATGTGAGGAACGCCGCTGACGTAGCGGCCGACGCCCGCCAGTGCGGTGAACAGCACGACAAGGGCGAGGATCCCCCGCTCGATACGGCTCACGCTTCAGCCTCCGGTTCGTCGTCGGGCTCGTCGAGTGCCTCGAACTCGCCGGTTTCGATGTCGCGCTCGACGCTGGCGACGATGTCGTGCTCACTCGTATCGGGGTCGACCCGGCGCAGCTGGATCGTGCGCAGGCTCTTGAACTTGAAGATCTCGAGCACGTAGACGAGGTATACGCTCGCGACCAGCGCGAACAGCAGGATCGCGCCCATCAAGATGCACCAGCCGAGGTGGTAGCGGCCGATCGTGTCATGGTCCTTGTACGGCACGAAGCGCAGCGCCAGCGCCACACCGGCGAGCATCAGCGTCCAGGCGTAGAGGTAGGCGACCGTCTTGCGCTGGCTGAAGCCGATCCGCGCCATGCGGTGGTGGAAGTGGTTGGCGTCGGCACGCCACGGCACGCGCCGGTATTTGAGGCGCTTGGCCACGACGAAACCGGTGTCCATGAACGGCACCGCCAGCACGAGCAGCGGCACGGCAAGAGCGAACACGGCGTTGGTCTTGACCGAGCCGATCACGGCCACGACACCGAGCAGGTAGCCGAGCAGGTTCGACCCGGTGTCACCCATGAAGATCTTCGCGGGATAGAAGTTGTGGAACAGGAAGCCCAGTGACGCGCCCGCGGTGATCGCTGCCAGCACGGCAGCCGCGCTGCTCCCACCCTGGACGTTGAACGCGATCACGGCGAACGCCACGCCGTCGATCGTGCAGACGCCGGCCGCGAGGCCGTCAACGCCATCGGAGAGGTTGACGATGTTCATCAGCACCACGAGCCAGACGATGGCGAGTTCCTTGCCACCGTCCGGGAACTGGAGCGAGTGCAGGACCGGCAGCGTCAGGCTCTGGATCACGGCGCCGCCGGCCGTCACAGCAATCGTCGCCGCCCCGATCTGGCCGATCAGCTTGAGCAGCGGGTTCAGGTCGAGGGCGTCGTCGATCGCGCCGACGAGCGCGATCAGGACCGCCCCACCGAGCAGCGGCCAGGTGTGCACGACGGGCGCGGTGCCGGGCGCGAAATTCTGCGCCAACCCGAGCTGGATCTTCGCCGGCATCCAGAGCGCCGCGGCCAGCAGCACCGCCGCGAGGATCGCGAGCCCGCCCAGCTCGGGCGTCGGTTTGCGCGCCAGCCCGCGCTCAGACGGGTAGGCGATCGCCCCGACGCGCCGTGCGAGCCGCCCCGCAAGCGGAGTCAGCAGCGCGGCGACGGCCGTCGCGACGAGAAAGGCAAAGACGGCATCCCAGTAACGCATCTGGCGGCCTAAGCATGCCAGCAGGCGCCGACTGGACCGTTATCCGGCCCGTCAGACGGCCGCGTATGGCGCGAGGTTCGCGTACAGCGGATAGCGATCGGCGAGCGCGCCGGTGCGCTCGGACAGCTCCGCCTTGCGCGAGTCGAAATCGCCTTCGGAGAGCGCTGCCGTGATCACCTCGCCGATCTCGGTGAAGTCGGCGACCTGCAGGCCACGCGTGGCCAGCGCCGGGGTTCCGATCCGCAGTCCCGAGGTGACCATCGGCGGGCGCGGGTCGAACGGGATCGCGTTGCGGTTGACGGTGATGCCGATCGAGTGCAGGCGGTCCTCGGCCTGCTGTCCGTCAAGCTCGGAGTCGCGCAGGTCGACGAGGATCAGGTGCACGTCGGTGCCGCCGGTGAGCACCGATACGCCGTTGCCGGCGCCGAGCATCACCTCGGCGAGCGACGCCGCCCCATCGAGCGTGCGCTGCTGACGCTCCTTGAAAGCGTCGGAGGCCGCGATCTTGAGCGCCACCGCCTTGGCGGCGATCACGTGCTCGAGCGGGCCGCCCTGCTGGCCCGGGAACACGGCCGAATCGATCTTCTTGGCGTGCTCCTCACGGCAGAGGATCATGCCCGAGCGCGGGCCACCGATCGTCTTGTGGATCGTCGTGGCGACGACGTCGGCGTGCGGGACCGGCGACGGGTGCAGCCCGGCGGCGACCAATCCGGCAAAGTGGGCCATGTCGACGAACAGGTAGGCACCGACCTCCTGCGCGATCTCGCTGAACCGCGCGAAGTCGAGGTGGCGCGGATATGCCGACCAGCCGGCGACGATCATCTTCGGCCGCTGCTCGCGGGCGATGCGCGCAACCTCGTCCATGTCGATCACGCTGGTTTCGCGGTCGACACCGTAGGTCACGATCTCATACAGCCGCCCTGAGGCATTGAGCTTCATGCCGTGCGTGAGGTGACCGCCGTGGGCGAGCTCGAGCCCCATCAGCTTGTCGCCGGGCTGCAGCAGCGCGTGGTACACCGCGATGTTCGCCTGCGCGCCGGCGTGCGGCTGCACGTTGGCGTGCTCGGCCCCGAACAGCGCCTTGGCGCGATCGATCGCGAGCTGCTCGGAGACGTCGACGAACTCGCAACCCCCGTAGTAACGCCGGCCGGGATAGCCCTCGGCGTACTTGTTGGTCAGCACCGAGCCCTGTGCCTCGAGCACTGAGACGGGCACGAAGTTCTCGGACGCGATCATCTC
>DATASU010000133.1:0-26159 GCA_036269095.1 Solirubrobacteraceae bacterium | reverse complement strand
AGGTCGAAGAACGCCCGCACGCGCAGCAGGCGACCGCGATCGAGCTCGCAGTAGAAGACGATCGGCACGACGATGAAGCGACCGGTGGCGGGCAGGCCGCCAACCGGCTCACGATGGGTGGCCAGCAGCTTGCAGGGCGCCGCCGCCATGCGGCCGTCGGCCAGGCGTGGACCGAGCTGCTCGAGCCGTGCGTCGGGGAACGACTCCCACAGCTGCTCGGCGTGGGTCAGCAGCGCCGGGATGCCCTCGAGTGGCTCGGCGGTGAGCGGGTCCTCGTAGTGCAGCTGCGGACTGCAGAGCTTGCGGAATGCGTCCTGGTCCTTATCCGACCAGGCGTCCTCCCAGGCATCGAAGAGCTCATCGACGTTCCCCTGCCGGGGTTCGACCTCGGGTGCGGTCACGAGAGCGATCGTAGTACCTGACCGCCCCGGGGCAGCGGCTCCTGACAGACTCGAGAACGTGCTCGACAACCCCCGCGAACGGCTCAACGACGCGCGCCTGTATCTGCTCTGCGAGGACATCGACGAGGCGCGCCTGGAAAGCGCGCTGCGCGGCGGGGTCGACGTCGTCGAGCTGCTCGAAACGAGTCGCAGCGATGCCGAGCTGCTGGGCGCGGCCACGCGGCTGCGACCGATCTGTGAGCGCCACGACGCCCTGCTGATGCTCAACAACCGGCCGGAGCTGGTCGAGCAGGCGGGTGCCGACGGCGTCCACATCGACCGCGACGGGATCGAGCTCGCGCAGGCGCGGGCGACGATCGGTCCGGGCAAGCTGCTCGGCACATCGACGCACAGCGCGGACGAGATCGACGCGGCGCAGCTTGCGCCGCTCGACTACTTCAGCGTCGGTCCGGTGCACGCGACCCCGATCAGGCCCAACGCCGTGCCCGTTGGCCACGCCCTGCTGACCTACGCCTCGCGCAACTCGAAGCTGCCGTTCTTCGCGGTCGGCGGGATCGAGCCGCACAACACCGGAGCGCTGGCGGCAGCCGGCGCCCAGCGGATCGCCGTGGTCCGTGCGATCACCGAGAGCAGCGACCCCGAGCGGTCGGCGGCCGTGCTGAAGGCGGAGATAACGGCGCCCGCGGACTTTCTCGAGCGCTACCGCGCCCGCACCGAGGCGCAGAACGCGGCCGCGCGCGCGCGGCTCGAGCCGCTGGCCCCGGGCGAGCGCCCCTGGACGTTGCTGGCGGCGGTTGCCGTCACGGCACTGGCGGCGCTCATCAACCTGATCGCGTACGCGGCCGGCGCGAAGCTCAACGGCAGCAAGCTCGAAACCTCGGAGCTGGTGCCGTTCGTGATCGTGATGCTGATCCTCGCGGCCGGCATGTGGCGACGGTCGGCTGCGGCGGTGCTGCTGTTCATGGCGCTGCTGGCGATCATCGTCGTGCTGTTCTCGCTGTTCCTGATCGAGGCGAGCAACGTCCTCGGCGTGGTCGTGCCACTGCTGTTCATCGGCGGTGGCGGCTGCCTGTTCTGGAAGCTCGTGCGCGTGCTCGGGCGGATCCAGGCACCCGCTTCACGGGTCGATACACCAGCGTCACGCGAGATGAGTGATTCCACGACCCCGCGTCCCGGGGAATCAATCATCTAGCCTCCATTACGTGCCTGAATCTGCTTATGACGTCATCGTGATTGGCTCGGGGCCGGGCGGCTACGTCACCGCCATCAGGGCTGCCCAGCTTGGTTTCAAGACCGCTGTGATCGAGAAGGACCAGGTCGGCGGCCGCTGTCTGAATTACGCGTGCATCCCGGCCAAGGCCGTGCTGCGCGTGGCCGACGTCGCTACCGAGATCCGCGAGGCGGACGAGTTCGGTATCAGCGTCAGCGAGCCGAAGATCGATTTCGCCGCCGTGATGGAGCGTCGCAACAAGGTCGTGAAGACTTTGACCGGTGGCGTTTCCGGGTTGTTCAAGAAGAACAACATCGATCTGATCGAGGGCTCTGGCGCACTCGCCGGTGACGGCAAGGTCAAGGTCGGCGACGAGAGCTATGAGGCGAAGTTCATCGTGCTCGCGACCGGTTCGGTCAAGCGGCCGATCCCGGGCACCGAGTTCGGTGGCCGTGTGATCGGCACCGAGGAGGCGTGGGCGCTTGATGAGCTGCCGGCAACGCTCGCGGTGATCGGCTCGGGCGCTTCGGGCTCGGAGATCGCCTCGGCCTACGCACGCCTCGGCGTGAAGGTGCAGCTGTTCGAGGCGCTCGACCGCGTGCTGCCCTCCGAGGATCAGGACATCTCCAAGCTCGCCGAGCGTGGCTTCAAGAAGCAGGGCATCGAGGTGCACACCGGCACCCTGGTCAAGGACGTCAGGACCGGCGAAAAATCAGTGACCTTCAGTTACGGCGACGCCTCGGGAGAGGCCGACTACGTAGTGATCGCCGCTGGTCGTGGTCCGGACATCGAGGGGCTCGGGCTGGAGACCGCCGGTATTCAGCTTGATGACCATGGCCTGATCCAGGTCGACGGCGCGCTGCGCACGAGCGTCGCGAACGTCTATGCGATCGGTGACCTCGTTCCCGGCCCCGCACTTGCGCACAAGGCCTCCGATGAGGGCGTGATCGCGGCCGAGGATGCCGCCGGGCTGCAGACGCATCCGATCAGCTACATCGACATTCCGCGGGCGACGTTCTGCACCCCGAACGTCGCGAGCTTCGGCCTCACCGAGGAGCAGGCGCGCGCGCAGGGCTACGACGTCGCCGTCGGCAAGGTCCAGTACGGCGCGGTCGGCGCGGGCACCGTCTACGGCGACCGTCAGGGTCTCGTGAAGATCATCGGCGACAAGCAGTACGGTGAAATGCTCGGCGGCCACATCATCGGCGCCAAGTCCACGGAGCTGATCCAGGAGCTGGTCAACGCCAAGCTGCTCGAGGGCGGCTATCCCGAGGTCGCGCGGATCATCCACGGACACCCGACACTGTCCGAGGCCGTGATGGAAGCCGCACGCGCCGTCGACGGCTGGCTGATCCACGGTTAGGGGCCTACGGGCGCTTAGGTCCCGCCGCCGCACGTTTCCGGTTATCTTGAGGTCCGATGAGTGACCCCGCCACACCGATCTCGGATCGTGGACTCAAGGGTGAGATCACGGTCACGGAGTTGGACCGGCAGGAACGGACGCTTGCACGCCGCAGCGCCGAGAGTCGCGCCACGGTCCCGACGGTCGAGTACAGCAACATCGTCGATGTCGGTGAGCTGCTGCGACGCGAGACCGAGATCGGCTGTGGCATCACAGCGGCCGTGATCGCTGCCACCGCCCACGCGCTGCGCACGATCCCACGCGTCAACGGCTCCTACCGGGACGGGCGCTACGAGCTCTACCCGCGTGTCAACGTAGGCGTCACGCTGATCAGCGAGAGCCTCTACGTGACGCCCACGATCTTCGACGCCGACGCCAAGAGCGCGATCGAGATCGGCAGCGAGCTCGGCGGCTTCTACACGCGCGCACGGGAGACCGAGCTGCACCCCTCGGAGCTGACCGGCGCCACATTCACCGTCGTCGACTCCAGTGAGTACGACATCGTCGCGGTGACGCCGCTGATCCTGCCGCCACAGGCGGGAGCGCTCGCATTCGGCCCGATCCGCGACGTGCCGGTGCTGCACGGCGCACAGGTCGTCGCAGGCAGCACGATGCAGCTCTCGCTCGCGGCCGACCACCGGATCGTCTACGGGCACCACGCGGCGGCGTTTCTCGAGGAGGTCAAGTCGTTCCTGGAGGAGGCACGCATATGACGGACACCGAGCTCGACGTCGAGACTCAGGCGCATCAGCTCGCGGCTCGCGGACGCGAGGTGCTGGTCGAGCGGATGCGCACCGCCTACAGCGACGCGGCGGCGGCGCAGGCAGACCTGATCACGCTCGACGAAGCCCAGATCGAGGCGATGGTGCAGGCGTCCGCCGATCGCGCCGACGGGCTGCAGTGGCGCCGCGCGCTGGCGGCCGTCGCCGCCGAGCAGCTCGGCATCAGCCCCACCGAGGCACTCTCGCACCCCGCCGTCACGCGGGCGCAATCGCTGGTCGGGGCACCGTCCTACGAGCAGAGCCTTGCCGAGCTGATGGCGCGGCCGGTGCCGCTCTCGACGCCGGCGGCGCCGAGCGCTGCCGCAAGTGACACGAGCTTCGGCGCCCCGGCCGAGAACGGCACGACGGCCGCAGCCGAGCACCAGCTCGAGGAGCCGGTGCACCACGCCGAGGACCCGTCTGACGAGCTCGAGACCGTCGAGGCGGACGACGTGGTGCTCGAGCTGCTGCCCGAGCCGGATCCAGCCGAATATGCGCATGACGGTGAGCCCGAGCCGGCGTACGAGCCCGAGCCGGCGTACGAGCCCGAGCCAGCCGCGTACGAGCCCGAGCCGGCCGCGTACGAGCCCGAGCCCGCCGGTCACGCGACCGAGCCGCGGGCGATCGAGTACGCGACGCAGGCCTACGACGTCGAGGCGAGCTTCGTCGAGGAGCCCGTGCCACCGGCACCGACCAACCCGTTCCCGGCCGAGGCGCAGCTGGAGCCAGAGTCCGAGGCGCAGCTGCAGCCAGAGCCCGCGCCGCAGCTGGAGCCAGAGCCCGCGCCGCCGCTCACCGAGCCCGAAGCCACGCTCGAGCCTGAGCCGATGCTCGACCCTGGATCGACGCTCGAACCCCCGACGGAGCAGCACTCCGCGGGTATGGCGGCGGCGATCGCCGCGGTGTCGGTTCCCGGCTCGGTGCCCGACCCGATCGAAGCGGACCCGGACGCCGAACAGGATCAGCAGCCCGCCGCGTCCGACCCGGCCGAGCCCGACCCGGCTGCCGACGACGAGAACATCGAGGTCAGCTTCGCGGCGGTCCACCTCGGCGGTGTCGCCAGCCTCCCGACCAAGCGCGACGGGCTCAGCGTGCGGCTGTCCGCGGACGGCCTCGACATCATGCAGGGCCCGCGCGAGATCATCGGCCGGCTGGTCTGGGACGAGATCGAGGCGCTCGAGGTCCCGAACCTGCGCGTGCGCCGCCGCCAGAAGACGGTGCGCGCGCGCCTGGTCGTGCGTACGCCGCACGGCGACGCGAGCTTCGAGGTCCCCGATATCTCCGCGGACGAGCTACGCGACCGAGTCGAGCCGTTGATGCGGCTCTACGGCCGCCACTGAGGCCACGGGCGGCTCCAATGGCGAGCCCGGCGTCGCCCCGCAGCCGGCACCAAGCCGCGCGCCCATGACCTCGATCGCCGTGGGGTTGGAGTCGATCAGCACGAAGCGCCGGCCCAGCTTCTGACAGACCGCTCCGAGCGTGCCCGACCCCGCAAATGGATCGAGGCACCAACCGCCGGGTCGTGACGACGCGGCGACGATCCGCCGCACCACCCCCTCCGGCTTCTGGGTCGGATACCCGGTCTTCTCGCGCCCGTTGGTGGGCACGATCGTGTGGAACCAGACATCGGTCGGACGCTTGCCGCGCGCGGCCTTCTCGGGACTCACGAGCCCGGGGGCCATGTACGGTTCGCGCTCGACGGCGTCGGCGTCGAAGTGGTGAGCGCCGGGCTCGCGCACGTAGACGAGGATCGTGTCGTGCTTCGCGGGCCAGCGCCGGCGCGGCTTGGCGCCGTAGTCGTAGGCCCAGATCAACTCGTTCAGGAAGGCCTCACGCCCGAAGATCTCGTCGAGCAGCAGCTTGCAGTAGTGCGCCTCGCGGTAGTCGATGTGGAAGTAGAGCGTGCCGTGCGGGGCGAGTAGCTCGCGGGTGCGGCGCAGGCGCGGCTCGAGGAACGCGAGGTAATCACCGAATGCGTCGTCATAGCTGAGACTCTGCAGCAGCCTGCTCGCGTACCGGTGCCCGCCGAACCCGTTGCGCGCTCCCGGACCCTGAGCCCCAGCGCTGCGACTGACCTCGAGCTGCGCGCGCGTCTGCGCGCGGCCGGTGTTGAACGGCGGGTCCATGTAGATCAGATCGAAGCCGGCGTCGGGCAACGCGGCGAGCACCGCCAGGTTGTCCCCGGCGATCACCAGGTCGTCGTCGAGCGTCAGCGCTTCGGTCGCCGGTTGCACACGCATCCACAGCCACGATACGAAGTACGCTGGACGCGTGGAAACCGAGCCCGTGACCGGCGCCCCTGCCCTGCATCGGCGGCTGCGGCAGTCGCGGTTCATGGTCAAGGTGATGCGCTACGCGATCGGATCGGTGGTCGCGCTGGCAACCAGCGTGATCGTGTTCGCGGTGCTGCTCGACGTCGGTGTCGGCACAACCGCCGACTCGATCCTCGCCTTCGTCGCGGGCGCGCTGCCGAACTGGATCCTCAATCGCCGCTGGGCCTGGGAGCGAAGCGGCGAGATGGACGTCGCGCGCGAGGTCGTCGGCTACACGCTGATCTCGCTGATCGCGCTCGCCGCGTCCTCGGCCGGCACGGGCTGGACCGACGCGATCGTCCGCAGGCACGTCAGTCACGACCACTCGCTGCGCGTGCTGCTCGTGACGCTGGCGTACGTCGTCGTGCAGGGCCTGCTGTTCGTGGCGAAGTTCGTCGCCTACGACCGCTGGGTGTTCACCGACGGCGGCCGCTTGCGCGCGGCGCTCAGAGCCCGGCGCACGGGCGCCGGACTGGCAACTCCAGAGCTCGAATCCGATTAGCCGCGGCGCCGCGACGCGGCGCGCTTGAGCGGCTGCGCGGCAGCGGCGCCGGTACCGGTCTTGCGGCGCCCATCGACGGCCGCGGGCGGCGCATCGGCGCCGTGGAACGCGAGCGCGCCCTCGATCTCCATGTCCTTCCACTCGTCCCAGACGCCGGTGACGCCGGTGGTGAAGTCGAACTGCGGCGACCAGCCGGCGCCATGCGCGCGGGCCGGGTCGACGATCACGGCCGGCATCTCGCCGGGCCGCGCGGGGCCATGGGTGACCGGCAACTCCGCGCCGGAGACGCTGCGCACGACGTCGACGACGTCAAGCACCGACAGCGACGTTCCGGCACCGATCACGACCGGTCCCGACCAGGTCGCGTTGGTGAGCGCGATCGTCATACCGCTGACGACATCGGCAACGTGCACGTAGTCACGCACCTGCAGGCCGTCGCCGTAGACCTCGAATGTGTTCTCGAGCCGGATCGCGCGCATCAGCCGCGCGACGATGCTGTCCTTGGCCTGCATCCCCGGGCCGTAGACGTTGGTCAGGCGCAGCGCCGTGCAGCGGATGCCGTAGACCGCGGTGTAGGCGGACATCATCATCTCGCCGGCGGCCTTGGTGGCGCCGTACGGGGTCAGCGGCCGCAGGCTCGAAAGCTCGGTGATCGCCGGGTCGAGCATCGGCCCGGTGACCGCGTTGGTCGAGGCGAACACGAGCGCGCGCACACCGGCGGCGCGAGCGCCCTCGAGCACTCTGTGGGTCCCCGCGACGTTGGTCTGGTAGGTCAGCTCGGGACGCTGCACCGAACGCAGCACGGAGGTGACGGCCGCCAGATGCACGACACCGTCAAACCCGCCGTCGAAGGCCGCCTCGATCACCTCGGGGTCGGCGATGTCACCGCGAACGACGTCAACCTGGGGATCTGGATGTGCCTGGAGGTCGACCACGCGCACACGAGCGCCGGCGGCGGTCAACGTCGAGACGACGTGCCGTCCGATGAAGCCCGACCCGCCGGTCACCAGCACACGCTGGCCCCGCAGGGCACCTGCCGCGACGCTCACGCTCCCGCCAGTACGGCGGTCTTCGGAAAGAGGATTCGCATTCGGGTGCTCCTAATAACTTCGAGTCGAGTTGGTCCCCGGCGCTAGCGGCGGCTCGCAGCCCAACAGGAGGCGCGTGCCGAGGGACAAAGAAGAAGAGACAACACCTGCGCGCTGGACGCAGGATAGCCAATCATCGGAGCAGCCGCCATCGACCGGCAATCGGCTTCTTTCGCGCGTGGGATCCAGGCAGCGCTTCCGGCGCTCGCGTGGATGAATCCCAGCATAGCCGGGAGTGTCAAGTCTTTGTAACGACAGCTACTCAGCGGCGCGCAGCGCATCGGCGACGCTGGCCGCGGCGCTGGCCACGGTCGCGGCGCGATCGGCCGGGCCCGCGGCCGCAGACGGCGTGATTCGCGCCTCGTAGGCCGCGCGCTCGAGCGCGTCGATCTGCGTGAACATGCGATTCGCCCCGAGCAACCGCCTCAGCGGTTGCACGATCACCTGCGGTAGCGCCATCTCCAGCCTGATCAACCAGCCGAGCTCGCGCGGGACGTAGGCCTCGCGCCGGCCGCTCCGCAGCACCGCGACGATCGCGGCAGCGACCTCCTCGGGCCCGAGCAGCCGCGCGCCGCGCAGCGGCCGCACGCCGGCGGCCATGTCGGTGCCGATCAGGTTCGGCAGGATCAGGTGCAGCTCGACACCGCTGCCCTCGAGCTCGATCCGCAGCGACTCCGTCAGCCCCACGATCGCGTGCTTGCTCGCCGTGTAGCTGGCGATTCCCGGCGACGGCGTGCGCCCGAGCCCCGAAGAGACGTTGACGATGTGCCCGGCGCCGCGCGGCAGCATCCGCTCGAGCGCGAGCTTGCAACCGATCATCGTGCCGCCGATGTTGACGGCGAGCACGCGCGCGGCGATCGCATCGGGCTCGCGCGCGAACTCACCGACGGGCGCGATCCCGGCGTTGTTGACGAGCACGTCGAGCGGCCCGAGCTCGCGCTCGACGCGGTCGAGGAAGGCGGCGAAGCTCTCACGGCTCGAGATGTCGAGTTCGAGCCCGATCGCAGCGGCGCCGAGCTCGTCCGCGACCCGGCGCGTGAACTCACCGTCGAGGTCGCCGATCGCCACGCGCGCACCCTGCGCGAGCAGCGCCGCGGCGGTCGCGCGTCCGATCCCGCGGGCGCCGCCGGTGACCGCGACGACCTGCGCGTTCAGCGGCCTGAGCTGCTTTGCCATCTGAGGTCTCCCAATCGCTCGTTACGTGACTTGACGGGGCCTGGCCGGCACCCCGGTGACGGTCACACCGGCGGCAACGTCCCGGGTGACGACCGCGCCGGCGCCGACGACGGCGCCGCTCCCGATCCGCAGCGGCGCACCGGGCAGGCCGTTGACGGTCACCGCCCCGGTGCCCATGAAGGTGTAGGGCTCGAGCGTCACATTCCCGGAGATGTGCACGCCCGGCGAGAGCGTCGCATATGCGCCGATCACGGCATCGTGGCCGACGGTGCAGTCGAGGTTGATCTGTGCGTGCGCCGCGACGGCGATGTTGACCGTCAGGATCGAGCCGGCGCAGACGACGACCCCCTCCGCGAACTCGACGTGGTCGTGGTCGTACTCGACGTTCGGGTGGATCAGCGGCGCCGTCGCCACCAGCCCGGCCTCGAGCGCCTTGGCGACCAGCCGCGCGCGCAGCTGCGGGTCGCCGACGGTCGCGATCACATACGCCCCCGGGTGCCGTGCCGCGGCCTCGGCAAGACCGAGCACCGGCCTGCCGTTGAGCTCAGCCGCCGGCGCGTTGTCATCGATGAAAGCGACGGCGACGAAGCCCTCGCCGCGCCACTGGGCGCGACCGGCCCACGAGGCGACCTCGCGGCCGAAGCCGCCGGCGCCGAAGATCAGAAGCTCCCGCGTGCGCACGGCGGCGATCCTACTCGTCGGACGAGCCGAGGTCGACGCCGCCACTCTCATCCTCGTGGTAGAGCCCGTGGCCGCCGAGCACCATCCGCGCCGTCATCGCCAGGATCTTCAGATCGAGCCACAGCGAGCGGTGCTCGACGTACCAGATGTCGAGCTCGATGCGCTCGGACCAGGGCAGCGAGGCGCGGCCGTTGACCTGCGCCCAGCCGCTGATCCCGGGACGCACCAGCAGCCGCTCGCGCTGGCGCTCGGTGTAGAGCTCGATCTGCCCCATCAGCGTCGGCCGCGGCCCGACGATCGACATCTCGCCGCGCAGCACGTTCCAGAGGTTCGGCAGCTCATCGAGCGAGTAGCGCCGCAGGAAGTCACCGCTGCGCGTGATCCGCGAGTCGCCCTGCAGCACCGCGAGCCCCGCGCCGATGTGTTCGGCGCCGGTCACCATCGTGCGCAGCTTGAAGATCTGAAACGGCCTGCCACCAAGGCCCGCCCGCTCCTGCGTGAAGATCGGGCTGCCGCGCGACTCGAGCCGGATCAGCACGCAGAACCACAGCACCAGCGGCGCGCTGACGATCACCGCCGGGATCGCGATCAGCAGATCGAGGAGGCGCTGAGTTCCGCTCGTGGCCCGCTGGCCACGATCGTCAAGAGGCGCCATCAGCGGGTCCCCTCGACCGTCTCCCAGACCGGCGAACGCTCGCCCCGCAGCCAGTCCCACAGTCCGGCCGCGAGCGCCCAGTTGGTGACGACGTAGTAGCGCGCGACCAGCAGCGGCCGCGCGGGCGCGACCGGCGCGAGCGCCGCGCCGCCCAGCAGCGCCAGTTGCAGCACCAGCGTCGCGAGATAGATCCAGCCGCGGCCGAGCAGTGCGATGTTGAGCCCCAGCGCGAGCACGTGCAGGAACGGCACCAGATAGCGCAGGATGCGGTGCGAGAAGATCATCAGCGCATACAGCGGGCTGTAGCCGCGCGGCGACATCAGCCCGCTGCTGAAGACCGTCGGCCAGGTGCGCCGCGCCATCCGCCGCTTGCGCGCGAACTCGCCCTCGATCGAGGGCGCCATCTTCTCGGTCGCGCGCGCCTCGGTCACGTAGACCGCGCGCCAGCCGCGCTTGACCATGTTGAACGGGAACGAGAGGTCGTGACCGGCGAGCGGGTCGACCTTGAGGTAGGCGACGCGACGGGTCGCGTAGATCGCGCCGTTGCCCGAGGTCACCGAGTGCAGCGCCGACTCCATCCGCCGCAGCCACATCTCATAGCGCCAGTAGAGGCCCTCCTGGTTGCTGCCGCCGGTGTCGAGAAAGCTGACATCGCCGCAGACGTAGCCGATCTTCGGATCGGCGAACGCGCTCACGAGTCGCGCGAGGGCGTCGCGATCCCAGATTGCGTTGGCGTCGGAGAACACCAGCAGCTCGCCGCCGGCCCGCTCGACGGCCGCGTCCTGCGCGCGGATCTTGCCGCCGCGCGGGAGCTCGAGCACGACATCGGCGCCGGCCGCGCGGGCGCGCACGACGGTCTCGTCACTGGAGCCGTCGGAGGCGACGATCACCTGCACGCGCTCCGCCGGATAGTCGAGGCTGCGCAGGTTGGCGATCCGCTGTGCGATCACGTCCTGCTCGTTGTAGGCGGCGACGATCGCGCTCACAGCGGGCAGCTGCCCCTCCCAGCCCGCCGTCGCCGCGCGACGGTGCACGAGCCGCGCGAGCAGCGCCAGCAGCAGCGCGTAGCCGACCTGCGTGTAGACGAGCAGCGCGATCGCGACCCAGAAGACGATCGTGACGATGGTCATCGGTTCGCGATTGTCTCGTACAGGGCGAGCGTCGCCCGCGCCGCCGTGTCCCACGAGTAATCGGTGGCCGCGGCGTGCGCGGCGGCCGCGGCCAGGCGCGCACGCGCCTCGGGGTCGGCGAGCAGCCGCACGAGCTCGGCGTGCAGTGCCTGCGGGTCGCCGGGTGCGACGAGCGTCGCGGCACCGGCGCTTGCGACCTCGGCGAGACCGCCGACGTCACTGAGCACGATCGCCTTGCCGTGCCCGAGCGCCGTCGCGAGCACCCCCGAGAAGCCGAAGCGCTCGCTGCGCTCGTAGGGCAGCACGACGATGTCCGCGCGCTCGAACAGCGCCGCCTCCTCGGCGGCCGTGACAAAGCGTGGGACGAGCCGCAGATTCGGTCCCACCCGGCCCGCGGCGGCGAGCGAAGCGGCCAGGTTCATCATCGGGCGGCCGACGATCCACAGCTGCGCCGCGCTGATCCCGCGCCAGGCGCCGAGCAGCGTGCCGATGCCCTTGTAGGGACGGATCAGCCCGTAGCTGAGCACCACCGGGGTGCCATCGTCGACCAGCTCGGGAGGGACGCTGGGGGAGTTTGCGGTCGTGGGGACGGGAAAGTCCCCCAGGGTGCCGTGGCGGATCACGTGGACGCGCGCGGGCTCGAGGCCGTGCTGGGCGATCACCCGCTCGCGCGCGTACTCGGAGTGCACGACGATCGCGTCGACCTGGGTGAAGGCCGCCGCGGGCAGCGGCGCACGTCCGCGCTCGAGTGGATCGTGGATCGTCAGCACGGTCGGGCGCGCGGGCAGCAGGCGCAGATCCAGACGCGGGACGGTCAGCCACTCGAAGTGCACGATGTCGGCGTCGGCGGCGCGGCGGTAGGCGCGCATGTCGAGCGGATGCTCGACCCGCTTCGTGAGCGCGCGCCGGCGCGAGCCGGCGGGGCCGAAGGCGTGGCGGTAGAAGCGCTCGTCGCGCACGTAGCCGTCGGCGGCCGGCGGGTCGCCGTAGGCAAAGCTGCTGGTCAGCAGGCGCACGTCGGCACCGAGCCGTGCCAGCCCCGCGGCGAGCGCGTGATCGTAGGGCGGCGAGTAGGCCGGCGGGTCGAGCAGGTCGACGCGCATCAGCGGCGCTTGACCGCGTTCGACATGCGCAGGCCGATCTGCTCCTCGATCCCGAGGTAGACCTGCACGAACAGGAACTGCAGGCGCTCGCCGCGGCCGAGCCGCGCCGCGGAGGGCGAGCTGCGGCCGTCGGCGCGGAAGGCGACACCGGCGCCGATCCCGAAGCGTTTGAGCAGCAGCCGCAGGCCGCGGTTGAGGCCCGGGTCGGGCTTGAAGTCGGGGTACTGCTGTGAGAGCCAGCGGGCGCCGGCCGCGTAGCCGCGCCACTGCCTGCCGAGTGCGCGCAGCGAGGTGCGATAGGCATGCTCGACGACGGCGTGCTCGTTGAAGCCGAGCGTCCAGCCCGCGGCCTGCAGGCGCCAGGTGAAGTCGGTGTCCTCGCCGGCCCAGATGCCCTCGGTGTACCCGCCGACCTGCTCGAAGGCGGCGCGGCGCACGAGCAGGTTGGCGCTCGAGGCGCGCGGGCGCAGCGGGTTGTTCACGTGCGAGCGCTGGCCGAGGAAGTTGCGGGCGGTGCCGTAGCGGGCGGCCAGCGTGCGCGTGTCGGGGATGCCGGCGATGTCACCGGTGACCGCGCCGCGGCGCGCGTCGATCGGCTCGGCGAAGAAGCTGTCGAGCAGGTCCGCGGGCGCGATGACGTCGGCGTCGAGGAACAGGATCCAGTCGTTGTTCACGTACGCGGCGCCGGCGTTGCGCGAGTGCGCCGCGGAGGCCTCGCCCGGCGCGCGCACGACCGTCACCCCGGCGTGCATGCCGACGGTGCCGCTGTTGTCGGCGATGATCAGCTGATCGTCGGGCCGCGTGTCGAGCGCGCCCAACATCGCGAGCACCGCGCGCGCCTGCTCAGCGGTGCCGGCGAACGGCACGACGACGCTGACCCCCGGGCGGCTCATGCGCTCCCGATCCGCCCGCGCAGCCCGCGCAACGTCGCCAGACCCTGATCGAGCTCGGCGCGGTGCACGAAACCGGTCACCCAGAGCACCGGTCCGATCGCCAGGAATACCAGCGCGCGCGTGACAAAGCCGCCGAGGCCGGAGGTCGGCAGCAGCAGGTCACCGGCGACGGCAAGACCGCCGATCACGACGGCCAGCTGCGCCAGGCGGCGCCACTCGAAGCTGACCGGGAAGGCGCGGCGGATCAGCATGTGCATGACGCCGAGCATCGCAACGTAGGCGCCACAGAGCGCAATCCCGCCACCGGCGATGCCGAAGCGCGGCACCAGCACGATCAGCAGCACGACGTTGACAACGAGCCCGACCAGCGCCGCCGGGAAGTTGCGGCTGGTGATCTTGGCGCGGCCGGCGACGACCAGCAGCACCACCCAGAGGCCGTACATCGCCCAGCCGAGCGAGACCCACGGGATTGCGCGGTAGGACCCGAAATAGCCCGGATGCGGCGTCAGCAGTCGGATGATGAAGCGGTCCTCGAGCGCGAGCCCGGCGACGACCCAGCCGGTGATCAGCGCGTAGTAGGTGGTCACCAGCGAATACAGGCGCGCGGCCTGAGCGTCGTCACCGACCGAATAGGCGAGCGGCGGCCAGGCGTACTGGAACGCGGTGACGATGAACGCGATCGCCCCCGCAACCTTCATCGCGATCGCGTAACGGCCGGCCGCGTAGGTGCCCTGGCTGTGGACGATGTACTGGCGGTCGAGCACGCTCAGCGCGTAGACCGACGCCTCGGCCGGCACGGTCGGCAGGCCGAAGCGGAACAGCGTGCGGAAGCTCTCGGCCGCGGTGCCGGCTGGGATCAGGTTCAGGCGGCGGCGCAGGTGCCACCAGAGCCCGAACAGCACGACCGTGCTGGTTCCGAAGTTGGCGATCAGCAGACCCTCGTAGCCCTTGTTCAGGCCGATCACCAGCACCAGTGACGCGGCGACGGTGACGGCGACGTTGATTGAGTTGACGATCGCGTAGGCGCGCAGGCGCTCGTCGACGCGCAGCACGGCCTGCGCCAGCTCGAGGTTGGTGAACGACCAGATGCCGAGCACCGACCAGCGGAACGCGGCGGGGACATGCTCACTGGTGATCAGCCGCGCGAGCGGCGCGGCCGGGATCACGAGCACAGCGCAGGTGACCGTCGTGGTCGCGACCAGGAACAGCACCGAGCGGCGCACCAGCGCGTCGCGGCGTGCCGGGTCCTCGTCGATGAAGTAGTAGCGCAGGAACGACTCGATGATCCCGAAGCGCGCGACGATGCTGACGAAGATCACGAACGTCGCGAGCGTCTCGACGATGCCGTGGCCGCCCGGAGCGATCCTGCCGGTGTAGACCGGCAGCAGCAGCACCGCCAGCAGCTTCTGCAGGATGCTGGCGATCTGGTAGGCGCCGAGCGCCCCGAGCAGGCGTTTCAGGTACGCGGCCATCTAGTGGGACAGCAGCTCCCAGATGTTGTTCAGCAGGCTGCTCGAGTCCGCGTTGCTGGCAAGGCTCGACGCAAAACCGGAGAGGCCGACCTCGATCGCCGTCCCGCTGCCGTAATGGAAGGCGACGATCGCCGGCGCTGCGCTGCCGATACCGATCGCCGACAGCCCCGTGCGAGCGGCACCGGCCGGCGGCGTGACCGGCTGGTACTGACTGAAGCCACGGAACTCACCGGCATCGACGAACAGGTTGAAGGCGTCGGCGCTGACCGACGAGATCAGCTCGCCGCCGGTCGGCGTGATCGGCCCGCGGCGGGCGTCGAACAGATCGCGGAGCGTCAGCTGCGGTGCCGCGGCCCCCGGGCTGGAGGGGAAGCCGCTGAGCTCGCTGGCGCCGGTGAGCTCGCTCGTGCCGAGTACCAGCGCGCGGCCACCGCCACGGACGAAGCCGCGCAGCGTCGGCGCGAGCGACGCCGGCAGGACGCTCTCACCCTCGGGCAGGATCACACCACCACGATCGGCGAGCGAGGGTCCGACGTTCTCAGCGAGCGCGACGTCGGTCGTCAGCTGATAGCTGAGGTGGTGCGCGGTCAGATAGGCGAGCAGCGTCGCGTCGGCGCCAAATCCGGCAGGGGGACCGTCGACCAGCGGCCGCGTCAGCGACACGGCGTCGCCGGCGCGCAATGTGTCCGGCAGCCCGTCACCATTGTCATCGACCGGGGAGTCGCCGATCCAGCTGAGCATCGGCAGCACCACGAGCACGGGTGCGTGGACGGCCGCCGGCCCGGCCTGGGAGACGACCAGCGGGACGGTCTCGCTCTGGATCCCGGAGGCGACGCTCAGTGAGTAGAGCCCGGCTCGGTGGCGCGGCATCCGCACACGCAGCTGCGAGCTGCCGGCCGCGCCGCTGCCGGCGGCAAGCACCTTCGCGCTGCCGGCGCGGCGCAGACTCCAGCTGAAGCCGACCGTCGGGGAATCGACCGACACGCTCGAGACCGAACCGGAACTGACGGGCGTGAGCGGCGGCGTCACGCTCAGGTAGCGCACCGTCACGCCCGCATTGGCGGTCGTGCCCGCCGCGGGCGGGATCGTGGCCGGCCACTGGGCCCGGTCGCAGACGAGGTCCTGCGCCGTGATCCCGACCAGATAGGTGCCCGCCGGGGCGGGCTCATTGTTGATCTCGCCGTTCCAGGTCGTCGAGTGGCGGTCGGGGTGGCTGACGGGATAGGTGTCGACGAGCTCGGGGCTGCCGGCAACGTCGGTGCGGTAGATGTCGATCGACACGCCGCTATAGGAACCGGGTGTGTAGCTGATGCGGACACCGTCGCCCTGCGGTGGCGAAAGCACTGCAGGCCCGGGCACGGCGACCAGGCCACCGCCGTTCCCGGCCGTCGTCGTGCCGCTCGTCGCGCTGGTGCTGCCGGTGGTCGCGGTGGTGCTGGTCGTGGTGGTGCCAGCGGTGGTCGTGGCGGCGCTCACCGTGCCGGCGGCGGGGCGCGGCTCGAGCAGCCGCACGCTGAGGATCTTCGGGTGCGGCCGTGCCCTGATCACCCGCACGGGGTACTGATCGATGTTGAGGGAACGGCCCTCGTGCTCCAACACGATGCGGAAGTAGTACTTGCCGGCCGGTGCCGGCTGCCCATCCGCGAGGCGCCCGTTCCAGGTGAACGTCCTGGGGTACTCCCGCTGCTTTGGCGAGGCGCGCATCGGCGTGCCGCCCGAGATCGTCGCGACGTTGTTGCCCGCGGGGTTCTTGGCACTGACGATGTAGATCCCGACGGTGTCGGCGCGGTACAACGAGATCGTGATCTGCGTGCGGCGGTGGTTGAGCGCCGCACCGGTGGAGCAGACACGGCCCTCGACAGGGTTGATGTTGGGGGGCACGGGGTGCGGCGCCGCCCACAACAGTGCAGGGGCGGTCTTCACCGCCTGGACCAGGAAGAAGGCCCCGATGGTCGCCAGCGCCAGCAGTCCGAAGGCGATCTGCGGCAACCGCCTGGTCACAGCGCCACCACGCCGGTGTTGGATACGTCGTACTCATGGAACGCGTCGAGGCCGCGCGGATCGGAGCGACACAGCACGGCACGGATCGAGCCGCGGTGGCAGACGACCAGCGCGGGCAGCGAAGACTCACCGCGGATCTGCTCGAGCGCCTCCCAGACACGGTCGGAGTGCTCCTGCAGCGACTCACCGCCGGGGAAGCGGAAGCCCGCGCCGCCACGCATCCAGGCCGCGTATGCATCGGGCTCCTCACGCGCGATGTCGACGAACCGCCGGCCCTCCCAGTCGCCGCGATTGCCCTCCCGCAGGCGCGGATCGAGCAGCGGCTCGAGGCCGATGCGCGCGCCGACGATCTCCGCCGTGACCCGCGCGCGGGCCAGATCCGAGCTCCACAGCGAGCGCACCTCGAAGTCCGCGGCGACGCGCTCTGCCAGCGCATGCGCCTGCTCGAGCCCGACCGCGTTCAGCGGCGTATCGCTGAAGCCCTGGGCGCGCAGCGGCTCGAGGTTGTCATCGGTCTGACCATGGCGGGCGAGCAGCAGCCCGCTGTCCCCGGTTGACACCGACCGTCTAGCCCGTGGCGAGATTCACGCGGTCCTGGCCGACCGAGACGATCACCTGCGCGCCGCAGGAGCCAAGTGACGCGCCGGTCGCGCTGATCGTGCAGCTCTGGATCACCTTTGTCCCTGCCTTATGAACTCTCGAGGGCGGGAGCGTCAGCGCCTTGGCGACATGCTGTGCGGCGATCTTGTTCGCGCTGCTGCCCACGTAATAGACGGACGTGAGCGCTTCAGTCTGCGAGGCGGCGTTGGTGATGTTGCCCTTCTTGAACCCGTCGGCCACGAGCTTGCTGCCGACGTCGCCGGCGAGACCCGATTGCGCGGTGCCGTTGAGCACGGCAACCCTGTAGCTCGCGGCGCTGAACGGCGTCTTGGCGGGCTTCTTGTTGTGCAGCGCCTGGCCGGTTGTCGCGGCGCCGGTGCTGCCGTGGCTGACGTTGCCGCTGGTCGTGCCGCCGCCGCGGTTGGTGATCACGATCAGCCCGGCGATGATCACGATCACGGCGACGCCCGCGATGATCAGCGGCAGCAGCGCCCCGGAGAAGCGGCGCCCACCACCGACCGACTGATCATCGAAGCTCGGCAGCGAGACCGTCGGGGACTGCGGGTTGCCGCCGATGCGGCGGACGCGCGGGCGGCCCGCCGCGACCGTCGCCGGAGCGTCGACATCATCCTGCTGGTCGGCACCGATCTGCATGCGCGGCGGTGCGGCCGCGACCCGTGGTGAGGCGCTCGCGACCCGCGCCGAAGCGGCTGCGGCCGGCTGCGGGGCGGGGGCAGCGGCGAGCACCGCGGTGTGCTCGCCGGCCTTGCCATTGGCAGCGGCCGCCGCGGGCACGTACATCGTGTCGTCGGATGCCGGGCCGGCCGCATCCGGGATCAGCTTGGTGGCGGAGGCCAGCGCGGGGCCGGCGACGCCCGCGGGTGCCGACGGCACGGCAGTGGCGGCGCGTGCCGGCGGGGCCGCGGCCGCGAGACCGGCGGCCGCCCCGCCGGCTGCCGTGGCCGGGTTCGGGACACGCCGGACCGAGCCCTGGGGGATGCCCGCGGGACGTGCCGCCACCGGCGGCGCGGCCGCGGCCGGCACGGGCGCGACAGGGCCGCGAGCGCGCTGCGAGGACTGCATCTGCATGAGCTGCGCGATCCGGCCCTCGAGCCCGCTGATGCGCTGGTGCGCCTCGTCGAGGCGGTCGCGCAGGGTCGCGGTCTCGCGAGCATGCGCGAAGTAGAGGATCACGAGCAGCGCCACGGCGAGCAGCGAGCCGAGGCCGACGTAGGCACCGACCGAGTTCACGAAGCCGTGGACCGACAGAGAGGCAAAGGAGAGACTCATCAGATGAAGCGCCGCAGTCTACGACTCCGCGCGGGCAGCGGCGGGGGCGTTTCCGGCTGCGCGTTCGGCGTCGAGCTTTGAGACATGCCCCGCCAGTGCGGCGGCATCCCCCTCGAGCACCAGCAGGTTGATGTGATCGAAGGTCTCCTTGACCCAGGCGGGGTCGAGGCGTGCGCGGTCCGCACGCAGGATCTTCTGAGCGGCCGTCGGCTTGTTGCGCTCGTACGGGTTGAACAGCACCTCGTCGAACTTCTCGCCGGGACGGGCGCCGACCTCCTCGATCGCGATCTCGCGGCCGGGCTCGAAGCCCGAGAGCCGGATCATCGTCTCGGCGAGGTCCATGATCTTGATCGCCTCGCCCATGTCGAGCACGAACACCTCGCCGCTGCGTTCGCTGAGCGAGCCGGAGCGGATCACCAGCTGCACCGCCTCCGGGATCGTCATGAAGTAGCGCGTCATGCGCCTGTCGGTCACGGTGACGGGGCCGCCGGCCGCGATCTGACGGCGGAAGATCGGCACGACCGAGCCGGAGGACCCGAGCACGTTGCCGAAGCGAACCGTAGAGAAGCGGGTCTCGGGGAAGCGCGAGGCCATCGCCTCGACCGCCCATTCGGCGAGCGCCTTGGAGGCACCCATCACGGTCGCGGGCTTGACCGCCTTGTCGGTCGAGATCAGCACGAACGTCTCAACCCCGAACTCACCGGCGGTGCGCGCCATCAGCAGCGTCGCCAGCGAGTTGTTGCGGACCGCCTCGACGGGGTTCATCTCCATCATCGCGACGTGCTTGTAGGCGGCGGCGTGGAAGATGATCGCGGGACGGTGCTCGGAGAAGACCTCGCGCATGCGCTCGTCCTCCTTGCAGTCGGCCAGCACCGGCACCGTCACGTTGAGGTGGCGGTCGTCGGTGAGCTCGCGCGCGATCTCGAACAGGTTGTCCTCGGCGTGATCGACGAGCACGAGCTTGCGCGGGCCGACGCGGGCGATCTGGCGACAGAGCTCGGAGCCGATCGAGCCACCGGCGCCGGTCACCATCACGACCTTGCCCGCGAGGTAGGCGCCGACGCGCTCGAGCTCCATGTGCACCGGCTCGCGGCCGAGGATGTCCTCGACGCGCACCTCGCGCAGCTGCCGCGTGACCCGCAGCTGGCCGGTGCCGTCCTGCAACATCTCAAAGACGGTCGGCGTCGTGCGCACGGGAATGCCGCGCTGACGGCAGGCACTGACGACCGCCGCGCGCACGGTGCCGGGCGCCGAGGGGATCGCGATCACGACCTCGTCGGGCTCGAACTCGTCGAGCACGCGCTTGAGCTCGGCCTCGCGCGTGGTTCCGAGCACACGCAGTCCGTACTCGTCCTTGAGGCGGCGCTTGCGCGGATCGTCGTCGATGAAGCCGACGGGGCGCATGCGCAACTCGGGGTTGCGCATCAGCTCGCGCACGACCAGCCGCCCGCCCTCACCGGCGCCGACGATCAGTACGTCGCGCGTGCCCTTGGCGACGCGCAGGCTGCGGATCCGGCCCTCGGTGACGAGCTGCGTGAGGAAGCGCACGCCCGACAGCAGCGCCGACATCAGCAGCAGGAACAACACCAGCACGCTGCCCGGGAGCCCCACGCCGCGGAGGTTGCCCTGATTGTTCGGGGCCTCGACCGGATGCAGCAGCGCGATCAGGCCGACAACCAGTACCGCGACCACGATCGCGCCCTTGGTGACCTGCTCGAAGTCGCGCTGGCCGACGTAGGTCCAGAGCCGCTCGTATACGCCGAACGCCGCGAGCACCGCCATCGACAGCGGCACCACCCACCAGACCGTCTGGGTCATCAGCGTGTAATAGGCGCCGGCGGGCTGACCGTCGAAGCGGAGCCAGAAGGCCAGCAGGTAGGCGAGGGCGACCAGTATGCCGTCCAGGATGAACTGCAGAAGCGAGTGCCTGTGGACGGGCAGGGCCGCGGACCGAATGCGTCCGCTCATCGCCGCGATTCTATTAGGGAGAGCCCTAAGCGCTGCTTAAGTGGAACTTGGACTGAATCGGTGCAGTATTCGAGTCGCGTCAGCGCCCATGAGTGGGCGCGGGCGCGCGTATTCGCGGTTTCATCTGATAGACAGACCCCACAACGCGGCCCGCCCTCCCATACTGATATGCCCACAGCGATAGTCACGGGGTCCGGCGGTCTTGTCGGCTCGGAATCAGTGGCCCGATTCGTAGAGGCGGGTTACGACGTCATCGGCGTCGACAACGACATGCGCTCGCACTTCTTCGGGCCGACGGCATCAACCAGACCGGTTTCCGAGGCGCTGGAGAAGCGGTATGCCAGCTTCCAGCCCGTGGATGTGGACATCCGCGATGCCGCGGGCATGAGTGCGCTCGTCGCCCGGCACGCGAAGGAGCTCTCGATCGTGATCCACACCGCGGCCCAACCATCACATGATTGGGCGGCCTCCGACCCTGCCACCGACTTCGGCGTGAACGCCAACGGCACGCTCAACCTGCTCGAGGCCGTCCGCGACCATGCTCCCGACGTCACGTTCGTGAACATGTCGACGAACAAGGTCTATGGCGACCTTCCGAATTATCTCCCGTTGGAGGAATGGGAGACTCGCCTCGAGCTCCCCGAGGACCACCCGTGGCACGATGGTGTCGACACGTCGATGTCGATCGATCAGTCGACGCATTCCCTCTTCGGCGTTTCCAAGGTTGCCGGTGACCTGCTGGTGCAGGAGTACGGCCGATACTTCGACATGCCGACGGTGTGCTTCCGCGGCGGCTGCCTGACCGGCCCCAACCACGCCGGGGCGCAGCTGCACGGCTTCCTCAGCTACCTGATGCGGTGCACGGTGAGCGGCACGCCCTACACCGTGTTCGGGTATGGGGGCAAGCAGGTGCGCGACAACCTGCACAGCGCCGATCTGGTCGCGGCGTTCCGGGCCTTCCACAGCGCGCCGCGAGCCGCTGCCGTGTACAACATCGGCGGCGGCCGCTTCAGCAATTGCTCGATGCTCGAGGCAATCTCTTTGTGTGAGCGGATCAGCGGCAGGCAGATCGAGTTCACGATCTCGGACGAGGCCCGCATCGGCGACCACCGCTGGTGGATCAGCGACCTGAATCAATTCCAGGCGGACTATCCCGACTGGGCGCCTGAGTACGACATCCGCGCGACACTCGAGCAGATCCACGACGCGAACGTCGAGCGCTGGGCGGCCGCGTGAGCCGGACGCAGGCGCCCCCGACCGCAACCTCGCTACGCCAGTACTTCGACTCGGTGGCCCCAGTCTGGGACGGCTGGACCGCCCGCAACCGCTTCTACCACGAGCGGCTCCAGGAACTCGTGATTGGCGCCGTCGTTCCGGGCTGTGAGGTCCTGGACATCGGCGCCGGCACCGGCGATGTGCTCGCGGCGACGCGACCAAGTGAAGGCGTCGGGCTGAACATCAGCGACCGCCTCACCGAACTAGCCCGCGCGAAGTATCCGGAACTCAGATTCGAGACCTTCGAGCCCGATCACATCGACGAGCGGAGCGGGTTCCGGCCCGATTACGTCCTATCGGTCAACCTGCTCGATAGCAGCTACGACCTCTACGAACTGTTCGCGAGCCTGCGCAAGTGTGTTACCGAGCGCACGCTGGTCGTCGTGACCAGCAGCAATCCGCTCTGGGCGCCCGCGCTGCGGCTCGCGAGCCGCTTCGGCCGGCGCATCCCTGAGTCGCCGCGGAACTTCATCACCAACCAGGACATCGTGAGTGTCCTCAGCGTCCTGGGCTTCGACGTGGTCGAGCAGGCTCTTGCGCTTCCGGTCCCGAAGCCGGTACCAGTAGTCGGCCCGGTGCTCAACGCGCTGCTGCCCGATCTGCCGGTGCTCCGCTACACGTCCTCGGTGCAGTACTTGGCCGCGCGCCCACGGCTACCGCGCGGCGAACTGTCCGTTTCCGTGATCGTGCCGTGCCACAACGAGGAGGGCAACGTCGCCGACTGCGCCCGGCGCGTGCCGGACATGGGCTCCGGAACGGAGATCATCTTCGTCGATGACGGCTCGACAGACCAGACCAGGGCCGCCGCGCTGAAGGCGATGGAGCAGGACGCACGCGTCCGTCTGGTCGCGTACGACACGAACCATGGCAAGGCGAACGCCGTGCGGGCGGGATTCGATGCCGCTCGCCACGATGTGCTGATGATCCTGGACGCTGACATGACGGTCGCGCCCGAGGACCTCCCAAAGTTCTTCGAGCCGATTGCCGCCGGCACGGCCGAGTTCGTCAACGGCACGCGCCTGATCTACCCGATGGAGGGCGAGGCGATGCCGACGATCAACTTCATCGGGAACAAGGGCTTCTGCCTGCTCGTCAGCTGGGTCCTGCGCCAGCGTGTCAGCGACACGCTGTGTGGCACCAAGGCGCTCCTGCGACGGGACTACGAAACGATGCCGCTGCCGGGCCGCGACCGCTGGGGCGACTTCGATCTGCTGTTCGGGGCGGCGCGCCAGAAGCTTCGGATACGGGAGATTCCGATCCACTATCACGACCGCGTCGCCGGTCAGTCGAAGATGAATGTGCGGCGCGACGGCCCGCTCTTCCTGGCTGCCTGCGTGGCCGGCTGGCGAACGCTCAGGCGCCCCGGATCGATGCAATGGACCGACCGCGCCGCGGCGGCCGCGGGGGCACGGGAACTCGCGCCCTCGGATCGATGAGACAGGACCTCTCCGACGCGCTCATCGCGCTGTACAACAGGGCGAGGGACACTGGCATTCTGGACCGCCCGCGCGTGCAGCGGGCATTCGAGGGGGCCTACATGGCCTACAAGAGCCTGGTCGAGGCCGGTCCGATCAACGGCCTCCAGACACTGGTCCCGAGCGGATCGGCAGCGATCGATGTTGGGGCGAACATCGGCTTTTTCACGGTGCGCTTCGCGCGCTGGGTGGGCCCGCAGGGCCGGGTGATCGCGATCGAGCCGGAGGCGCACAACATCGCGTCCCTGCGTCGCCGGGTACAGCGCGCAGGGCTCGCCGGCGTCGTCGAGTGCCTCGCGGCGGCCGCGGCGGACAGACCCGGGGAACTGAGACTCGCGATCACTCCGGGGCATCCTGCCGATCATCACCTTGCCGACACCGGCGTACCCGTCCCCGCCGTCACGCTCGATGACATCGCTGGTACGCAGGAGCGCCCCATCAGCCTTTTGAAGATCGACGTTCAGGGGGCCGAGACGATGGTGCTGGCGGGAGCGCGCCGGCTGATCGAGACGCACCGGCCCGCGATCTTCGTCGAGGTCGACCCCGCGTCGCTCGCCCGCTCGGGATCTTCCCCGGAAGAGCTGGTTGCCGCGCTGACCAGCATCGGCTACCAGCCTCGACGCCTGACCAGGCGCGGTGTCGGCGCCGCAGAAACGGCGCCAGGCCTGATCGCGCGGGCCGCCGGCGGGTACATCGATGCGCTGTTTGTGCCCGCCTGAGACCCTGCCATCACGGTAGAAACGACGGTGGTGCGTTGACGAAGAACTCGACGTACTGGGTCGGGTGTCCGAAGATGTCGATGTTCACGAGGAATGCCATCGCGGCCACGACCACCCAGGGGGTGGCTCTGCGCGCGTACACCGCCAGCGCCCCGCCACCGACGGTGAACCCGGCGAGCGTTCTCGGAGACAGTGTCCTGAACAGCCAGCTCGAGCCGGCTTCGAGGGCAAGCCCGGCAGGCACATATACACCGATGAAGTAGGGGTACATGATCCGCGGGGTGAACGAGATCTGCGTCCCACCGAGGTAGAACAGCGCCATGATCAGGAACTGCGCCAGAAGCAGCCCCCCGATCAGGACTCTCGTTGGCCGGTCGCGAATCAGACGCCAGCCGAACAGGGCGAGCACCGCCGGGATGACGAAGTAGGCCTGCAGCCACATCTGCAGAACCTTCGGCACGACCCCGACGAGCGTGTCGCTCCAGGTCGAGAGGTGCGGGTGCAGGATCAACTGGCGCAGCGCGGTGAGCGACGTTCCGATCTGACCGCTGTTCGCCGTGTCGATCGCTATGCGCAGCACGTGCGTGACGATCTCCGGGTACGCGAGCACGAGCAGACCCGCGCCGACGAGCGACGCGAGCAGTGGTCGCCAGGGGACCCGGCGGGAGAGACCGTACGCGAACAGGACCAGGAACAACGGCTCGAGGTCATACACCAGCGCACAGAGCGCCAGCACGCCGGCGAACAATCCATATCGCCGCGCTCGGTCGTCAATCGGCCTGACGATCAGCTCCTCGAACGCGCACAGCGCGATCGCGGCCGCCGCGTAGTTCTGCATGTACATCGCCGGAGTCGCCACGAACGCGATGAACCCCGGCCCGAACAGCGTGAGCGCGCCGGCGATCAGTCCCACTCTCGGCGTTGTCAGCCGGGTCACCAACCGCGCCGTTGCAAACACGGCCGCCAGCCAGAACAGGGCGTTGAGCGCGAGCCAGCAGTAGAAGTTGTTCACGAAATAACCGAATTGCGACGCCACGTAGAACGAGAACGGGCGCCGCATCAGCAGGTCGTTGCCTCGTGGGGCCACGCCCTCGAAATAGCCCTCGATCGGCCAGGAAGCCCATTGGTCACCTTCGACCTGCCCGCGGCCATCGGCGAAGTCGCGGACGAAGTACCAGTGATGGTCCGCCTTGGCCTCCTGGAAATACGAGAGGTAGGTGTACGGCGACCGCATCCCGGAGTGGAAGAAGGTCTGGGCGCAGATCACCGCAAAGGCGACGGTCAGCAGCACCGGCACGCTGCGCAGCATCGCGAAGCCGGCACGGGTCCTGGCCCAGCGGACGAGCCAGACGCCTGCTGCGCCGAACAGGAACAGCAGCGGCATGAACAGCCAGTCGTAGGGGAACGTCCCCACCGTCCCGCCCGGTAGGAACTCGAGCCTCGCCGGGAAGGTGCCCGACTGCAGATACGGCGGCCGGATCGCGTAGTAGTAGAGCGAGTCGAGCCCGCACAGCCGGTACGGGACCGTGAAGATGACGAACGCGACCGCGGTCAGGCCGATCGCGGTCCCCCGGTGGTGCAGCAGCCGCAGGCTCAGGTAGTAGAGCGTCGGCAGCATGATCACGAACAGGTACGCCGACAGCAGGAACGCAGGCTTCGCGTAGTAGCCGTCCGCAATGCTCCAGTCATAGCGGAAGTAGAGAAACGCGAGACCCAGCCCAAGCACCGGCAGCCATACGCGAAGCGCGCGTGTCGGCAAATGCGTCATCAGCGGTGCCCGGATCCGGGTCTCTACTACCGACATCGCGCGGATCGTAGCGGCGCTGAGCGCGCGACGACCAGCGCGACCCGGGCCGCTCAGGACGGCGAAGGGCGGCCCGGCGCCGTCAGCAATTCGACCAGCCGTCGCGGGTTGCGCCGGATCCGCTGGAGCCCGCGCTGGCCATCGCGCTTGACGAGTTGGACCTCATCGGCGCTCTGGAGCCTGCGCAGGCGTCCGTCGTCGATCAGCTGCTCGTCGACGGCGCCGAGCCGTCCCTCGAAGA
>DATASU010000132.1:0-1614 GCA_036269095.1 Solirubrobacteraceae bacterium | reverse complement strand
ATGTTCAACGTGCAGCTCGGCGCCGCGATGCTGGCCTACTACGCGGGCCAGACCGACCTCTCGGCGGAAGAGGAAGGTCTCCCCTCGCACATCCCGGGCAAGCGGGCAATGGCCATTCGGCAGCCGGTGGGCGTGGTCGTGGGCATCGCGCCCTGGAATGCCCCGGTGATCCTCGCCGTGCGCGCGGTGGCCGCGCCGCTTGCTTACGGCAACACCGTCGTGCTCAAGGCGTCCGAGATCTGCCCACGCACGCACGGCGCGATCGTGGATGCGCTCAGGGATGCCGGCATACCGTCAGGTGCGATCAACCTGGTCACGAATGACCCCGAGGAGGCGGCCGAGGTCGTCGAGGAGCTGATCGCACATCCCGGCGTGCGCCGCATCGCTTTCACAGGCTCGACTCGCGTTGGGCGAATCGTCGCCGGAATGGCCGCGCGGCACCTGAAACGGGTGCTGCTCGAGCTCGGCGGCAACGCTGCACTGATCGTTCTCGCCGACGCCGATCTAGACCGGGCGGTGGCGGCGGCCAGCTTCGGCTCGTTCATGCACCAGGGCCAGATCTGCATGTCGACCGAGCGCGTCGTGATCGACCGCGCGGTCGCGGAAGACTTCGCCGAGAGGCTGGCCGAGCGCGCGAGCTCGCTGCGAGTGGGCGACCCGAGAGAGGCCGATACGCAGATCGGGCCGCTCGTGAACGAGGCCGCGGTAAGGCGCGTCGCGGAGCACGTCGAAGACGCAGTCTCGCGCGGAGCGAAGCTTGTTACCGGTGGAGAGGCACGCGGCCGCTTCTTCCCGCCGACAGTGCTGATGGACGTCACGCCCGGGATGCGGGTCTACTCGGAGGAGTCGTTTGGACCGGTCGTCGCGATCGTGCCGGTCGACGACGTCGACGAGGCCGTACGCGTCGCCAACGACACCGACTACGGGCTCTCGGCCGCGGTGTTCAGCGCCGACGTCGGTGCAGCAATGGAGATCGCACGGCGACTGGAGACCGGCATCTGCCACATCAACGACGCCACGGTCAACGACGAGCCGCCGATGCCCTTCGGCGGCGTCAAGCACAGTGGCTGGGGACGGTTCGGCGGTAGAGCCGCGCTCGAGGAGTTCACCGAGCTTCGCTGGATCACGATTCAAGACAGCCCGCGCCAATACGCGATCTAGCGCGCCGGCTTCCGAGCCGACATATGCTCACCGTCGAGATGAGGATCTGGGGGCTCTCGAAGCAGGCGGCGAACTACCGGAAGGCAACCGCCGCCGACGTCCGTTGCGATCGCTGTAAGTACATGTTTCCCACCCTCGCGATCGGTGGTTGCAGGCTCGTGCGCGGTGTGATCCGAGACTCCGCGATCTGCGACGAGTTCAAGCCTCGCGCGACGAGTTAGCGGAGCCTCAGCGGGCAGCCGGCGGCTCGACGCTTGTCGGCGCGTTGAAGCGGCCGTTGCTGTTGTGCATGAAGTGGGCGGTGGCGATCATCTCGAGGCGGAGCGTCTGAAAGCTGCGGGAGTCGACCCAGAGCGTGAACCAGGCTGGAGTCAGCGGATCCAGGAACGAGACGACCCAGACCGCGCGGCCGTGAACCCGTGCAACACGAAGCACGTGCGCGTCGGCGAAGCG
>DATASU010000131.1:0-10863 GCA_036269095.1 Solirubrobacteraceae bacterium | reverse complement strand
CCGCTGGCGTGCCACCACCAGACCCCCGATCCTCACCTTCACCCCATGCCGCAGCTCGGCCAGGTCGCGGCTGTCACTGGAGCCCTGCGGCAGCCGCGAGCGCAGCAGCGCCATCGGATGCGAGGTGACGGTCATGCCCGTGGTGCTGTAGTCCGTGACCAGCTCCTCCCAGCCCGACAGCTCGGGCAGCGCGGGCGCCTGCGGCAGCTCCAGCGGCAATGCCAGCTGCGTCCCGCCGCCGCGGACTCCGTGGGCGGCGGCGGCAACGCCGAGTTGCCAGAGTGCCAGCCGCCGCGGTGAGATCCGAAAAGCGGTGGCCTTCGTTTTCAATTTAAAACGATAATGATTCTGATTCTCATTATCGTTTATTTGCCGAGAGGAAGGCCCGCCTTCTGCGGAAGGTGACAGCGCATCGGTGGGGACCGCGGCCAGCGCATCGGCGGCCAGCGCATCGGCGGCCAGCGCATCGGCGGCCAGCGCATCGGCGGCGAGCGCATCGCAGGCTCCGGACCAGGCGAGCAGGTCAAGCGCCGGGGCACCGGCGCCGGCGCGTGATGCCAGCTCGGAGAGGCTCGCGAACGGGCCGCTGCGCTCACGCTCGGCGACCAGCGCCTCGATCTCGGTGCGCCGCACACCGCGGATGTAGCCGAGGCCGACCACGACCCGTCCCTCGGCATCGATCGTGCACTCGACATCAGAGGCGTTGACGTCGGGGGCGAGGACCTCGAGCCCGCGCCGCTGGGCCTCGTGCACGAGCGAGTCCGGCGGATAGAAGCCCATCGGCTGCTCGTTGAGCAGCGCGCACAGGAACTCCGGCCCGTAGTGCACGCGCAACCAGGTCGACTGGTAGGCGAGCAGTCCGAAGGCGGCCGCGTGGGATTTGGGGAAACCGAAGCCGGAGAAGCCCTTGACCTTCTCGAATACCCGCTCGGCCAGCTCGAGATCAACGCCGTGCAGGCGCATCGCGCCCTGGACGAAGCGCTCATGGTGGGCCTCGATCGCCGCCCCCGAGCGCTTGCGGCTCATCGCCCGCCGCAGATCCTCGGCCTCCCCCGGCCTGAATCCGGCAAAGGCACTCGCAACCTCGAGTACCTGATCCTGGAAGATGATCGCTCCGAGCGTCTCGCGCAGCGCCGGCTCGAGCGACGGATGCTCGTATGGGATCTGGTAATCGGGATCGACCCGCAGCCGCTGGCGCCGTTCGATGTAGGGGTTGACGGCGCCGCCCTGGATCGGACCGGGACGCACGATCGCAACCTGGATCGCGATGTCCTTGAGGTTCTCCGGCCGGGTGCGCAGCAGCGACTGCATCTGGGCGCGGCTCTCGATCTGGAAGACGCCGGTCGTCTCGGCGTGCTGGATCGCGCGATAGGTCTCGGGGTCCTCGTGCGGGATGCGGCTGAGATCGATCCGCTCGTTGCGCGTCTTGGCGATCAGCTCGACGCAGCGCTCAACCGCGGAGAGCATCCCCAACCCGAGCAGGTCGATCTTCAGGAAGCCGGCGTCGGCGCACGAATCCTTGTCCCACTGGGCTATGTAGCGGCCCTCCATCGCGGCGGGCACCACCGGACAGCAGTCGATCAGCGGCCGCGTGGCGACGATCATCCCGCCCGAGTGCTGGCTCAGATGCCGCGGCAGCCCGTGCGCCTGCTTTGCGAGCCTGGCGAGCCAGGCCCAGCGCCCGGTGGGCGGGCGCATATTCACGCCGCCGCTGGCGGTCTCGATATCGCGCCCGACGGAGCGCGCGTCCCAGCCCTCGCTGCCGCGCGCGACCCGCTCGATCTCACCCGGCGGCAGCCCCAGCACCTTGCCGAGCTCGCGGATCGCCCCGCGCGCACGGTAGGTGGGAAAGGCGGCGACCAGGGCCGCACGATCCTTGCCGAAGCGCTCCGACACGCGTGGGATCAGCACCTCGCGGATGTCACGCGGGAAGTCGAGGTCGATGTCCGGCAGCGCCTTCAGGTCCTCACTCAAGAAGCGCCCGATCGCAAGCTCGTTGGCGACCGGATCGACGTGTGAGAGCCCGGTCAGGTAACAGACGATCGAGGACACGCTGGAACCGCGACCGCGGCCGGGGGGCAGTGCCGCGCGCGGCGATTCGCTGCCGTCCGCGGTGACGGCACCGCGGCCACGAACCTCGACGGCGACCTCCCGCGCCAGCTCGAGCATCTCGTGGTGGAGCACGAAGAAGCCGGCGAGGTTGAGCTTCTCGATGATCCGCAGCTCCTGCTCGAGCCGCGCCACGGCATCGCCGCGCGCCGCCGGCTGATCCTCGTAGCGCTCGTGCAGGCGCGTGTTGCACAGCGTGCTCAGCTCCCGCAGCTTGAGCGGGTCCTCGGCGCCGGGATAGCTGTAGGAGAGATCATTCGCGAGGTCGAACTGCAGCGACTCGGCGAGCCGCGCCGTCTCCGCAATCGCCTCCGGATATTCGGGAAAGCGCGCCTCCATCGCCGCCGGGGTGGCCAGCACGTGGCTGAAGTTCCCGCGCCGGTCGGGCTCTGAAGCGTCGAGCGTCGAGTGCAGGCGCAGCGCCACGAACGCGTCCTGCAGCGGCGCCCGCGCACGCGTGTGCGCGTGCACGTTGCCGGTGGTCACACACGGCAGCTCGAGTCGCCGTGCCAGATACTCGAGCCGCCGGTTGCGGGCACGGTCTCCCGGCAGGTAGGGGCGCTGGAGCTCGACGCGCAGGTTCTCAGACCCGAAACCCTCGCGCAGGCGTCGCAGCGTGGGCTCGTCGTGGATGCCGCGCGAGTGGCAGCCGCTGAGGCAGACGAGGCCCTCGCTGTGGGCAAGAACGTCCGGGATGCTGATGAAGGGGGTGGCCAGCGGGCCACCCCCCGTACGAGTATCTGAATGCGCGAGGGTGAGCAGCCGGCAGAGGTTCGCCCAGCCGGTCGCGTCGCGGACGAGCAACGTCAGGTGGCGGCCATCGTCGAGGTCGAGCTCGGCTCCGTGCAGCGCGCGCAGCCCCAACGCCCTGGCGCTCTGGGCGAACTCCATCGAACCCGAGACCGAATTGTGGTCGGTCAGCGCAAAGGCCTTGTAGCCGAGCTCGAGCGCGCCGATGACGAGCTCCTCGGGCAGCGAGGCGCCGTCCAGGAACGAGTAGGCCGAGTGAGCGTGCAGCTCCACGTACATCGAACGTATGTTCGCATCAAGAACCCGGGCTTGACAAGTTATTAGCGGCTGCTAATTTATGTCCAGTTAGTGCTCACTAAGAACGGGAGACCGGCCAATGCCCACTTCTGAAGTGCTTGCCAAGCGTTCGCGCACAGCAACGCTCGTGATCGTCTCGCTCGGCCTGTTCATGGTCGTGCTCGACAACCTCGTCGTGAACGTCGCACTGCCGACGATCCATCGCGACTTCGGCGCCTCGGTGCAGTCGCTCGAATGGATCGTCAACGCCTATGTGCTGGCGTACGCCGTACTGCTGCTGACGGGATCGGTGCTCGGCGACCGCTTCGGACGTAAACGCATGTTCATCGCCGGCATCCTGCTGTTCACCGCCGCATCGGCCGGTTCGGCGCTGGCGCCCACCACCGGAACGCTGATCGCAGCGCGCGCCCTGCAGGGTGTCGGCGCGGCGATCGTCACGCCGTTGACGTTGACGCTGATCGCCGACGCGTTTCCACCGGATCGCCGCGGGATCGCGCTCGGCGTGTGGTCGGGGATCAGCGGCACCGCCGTCGCGCTCGGGCCGCTGGTCGGTGGCGCCATGATCCAGATCGCCAACTGGCACTGGATCTTCTGGATCAACGTACCGGTCGGACTCGTGCTGGCGCCGCTTGCCGCCCGCCGCCTGAATGAGAGCTACGGCTCAGAGCGCAAGCTCGACATGCTCGGCCTGGGCCTCTCATCGACCGGGCTGTTCGGAATCATCTTCGGCCTGATCCGCTCGCAGACGCTCGGCTGGGGAGCCGCCGAGGTACTGATCTCGCTGGGCGCCGGCGTCGTGCTGATGATCGGGTTCATCGCCCAGGAGCTGCGCACCTCGGATCCGATGCTGCCGATGGGGTTCTTCAAGCGCCGCAGCTTCGCCGTCACCAACGTCGTTTCGCTGTCGATGTACTTCGGGATGTTCGGGTCGGTGTTCTTCATGAGCCAGTACCTGCAGAACGTCGTCGGCAACACGCCGTTCCAGGCCGGTCTCAAGCTGCTTGTCTGGACCGGCGCGACGATGTTGGTCGCGCCCGCGGCGGGCTATTTCTCCGAGCGACTCGGCGCCCGCATGTTCATGGTCGCCGGGCTGACGCTGCAGGGGATCGCGCTCGCATGGCTGGCGTCCGAGGCGGCACTCGGGCAGTCCTACACGAGCATGATCGTGCCTTTCATCCTCGCGGGCAGCGGCATGGCGCTGGTGTTCGCACCCTCGGCCAACGCGGTGCTCTCGTCGGTGCGCACCGATCAGGCCGGCCAGGCATCTGGAGCCACCAATGCGATCCGTGAGCTCGGCGGCGTGCTCGGAATCGCGGTCCTGTCGACCGTGTTCACGAGCAACGGCAGCTACGCCTCGGGGATCGCCTTCATCCACGGCCTGACGCCGGCTGTGTGGGTCGGGGCCGCGGTGCTGTTCGCCGGAGCGCTGGTCGCGCTGGTGTTTCCGTTTGACACCCGCGCGCAGGTCGCGGCGCAGTCCGCGGCGGCCACGGCCGCCACGCCGGCGCCCGCGCCGGTTGGCGTATCCGCCGCCAGCGCGGCGTAGGATCGGGGTGTGACGAGCACTTCAAAGCAGGCGAGACAGCGCGTCCCGGCAGCCGAACGCCGGGACGCGCTGATCTCAGCGGCGATCGAGGAATTCGCCGTTGGGGGGCTGCATGGGACGCCGGTCGACCGGATCGCTCGCCGCGTCGGCGTCGCCCAGCCATACGTATTCAGCCTGTTCCCGACCAAGCGCGACCTGTTCATCGCCGCGGTCGATCGCGGCTTCGACATGGTGATCGAGCTGTTCACCGAGTCGGCGCTGCGGTTCAAGCGTGAGCACGCCGGCGACGGCTTCGAGCGGGTCGACCTGCTCGGGGCGATCGGCGACAGCTACATCGAGCTGCTCGCCACCAACCGACCCAAGCTGATGTTCCAGCTGCAGGCGTACGCGGCCTGTGAGGATGAAACGATCCGCGAGAGCGTCAGTGCCGCCTACGCGCGGCTGGGCATGTGTGTTCGCGAGCTCACCGGTGCCGACGAGAACGAGCTCAACGAGTTCCTCAGCCACGGTATGTGGCTGAACGTGCAGGCGGCGCTGCAGATGATGGACCTTGACGCTGCGTGCGACTGGATCCGCGAACGGCGCGAGCTCAACCGCGCAGCTGATCAGCTGGGCTAGGCCGCGTGGATGTCGCGTAACCGGTCGCTCGCGGCCGCCCTGCTGATCGCCGCCGTAAACCTGCGCCTGACGGTCGCGGCGGTGCCGCCGGTGCTCAATCAGATCCGGCACACCACCGGCCTCAGCTCGGCCGGCGCAGGCCTGCTGACCGGCGTGCCGGTGTTCTGCTTCGGGCTCGTGGCGCTCGCGTCGCCACGACTGATCCGCCGCTTCAGCATGGGGCCGCTGCTCAGCCTCACGCTGCTTGCGGTGCTCGGGGGCTGCCTCGTACGGCTGGTCCCGGACGTGTTTCCGCTGTTCCTCGGGACCGTGCTGCTCGGTTCGGGGATCGCCGTCGGCAACGTGCTTATCCCTGGACTGATCAAGCGCGACTTCGCGCAGCGACGGGTGATGATGACGGCGCTGTATTCGGTCGCACTGTCCGGGGGCGGGGCGGTGGCGGCCGGTCTGACGGTGCCGATCGAGCATGCGACCGGCCTCGGCTGGCGCGTGACGATCTCACTCTGGGGCGTGCTCGCGGTGCTCGCGGTGCTGCTCTGGACCCCGCACGTTCGCGACGAGGTGACACTTGTCGACGACGCCCACGGCAGAGCGATTCCGGGCCTCTGGCGCGACCGGCTGGCCTGGTGCGTGAGCGGCTTCATGGGGCTTCAGTCGTTCGGCTTCTACGCGACGCTCAGCTGGCTGCCAACGATCGCCGAGGACCACGGTGCATCGGAGTCATACGCAGGCCTGCTTGTCTCGCTCGCGGCCTTCTGCGGCATGATCGGTGCGTTCAGCATGCCGAGCGTCGAGCGGCGCGTCGGGCACCGCAGCGTGCCGGTCGCGATCTGCTTCGCGGCCTGCGCGGCGGGTTACACGGGGCTGCTGGTCGCGCCCGGCTCGGCGATCATCGTCTGGTGCGTCGTGTTCGGTTACGGGCAGGGCGCGCTGCTCGCACTTGCGCTCGGCTACATCGTCGCCCGTTCACCCGACAGCCAGCATGCGGCGCGTCTGTCGACGATGGCGCAGAGCGTCGGCTACCTGATCGCCTCGGCCGCCCCGTTCGCGATGGGCGCGCTGCATGGCGCGACGGGCAGCTGGACGCTGCCGGTCGTGATGCTCCTGGTCTCGCTGGTGCCGATGCTGCTGACCGGCCTGGTGGCGTGCCAGCAGCGGTACGTGCTGGCTAAGCCTTGACCAGATCGCGGGCGGGGTCGATCTCCCAGCGCTGGGCGACGTCCTCGAGCCGCTCGTAGAGCGCCCAGCTGTCGGCCCGCTCGTCGCCGTCGTGATCGGGGGTCGCGCCCTTGAGCTTCATCGAGTTGGTGTTGTCACCGAGGGCGCGGATCGTGTCGATGTCGTCGGCGCTCAGGCGCTGCTCGGCCGGCAGCGCAGCGAGCTCGGCGCGCTTGTCCTCAACCGCCCGCGCGTGCGGTCCGGCCTCCTGCACGAGCGTCGGAACGACCGTCTTCACCGCGGGGTGCGCGAGATTCCAAGCGCAGGCGAGCTGGATCATGGTCAGGCCGGCGCGCTCGGCGAGCGGGCGCATCTGCTCCATGCGCTCGCGGCCGGATTCGATCCAGCCGGCCGGGCGGAAACCGCGATGGTCCTGGGGACCGAGCTCGGTGCCGGCGGTGAGGTCGTCGTAGAACAGGCCACCGTAATCGACGACGCGCGTGATCACGTTGATGTCGCTGTCGGCAGCGGCCTCGAGGCACAGCTCGCCGGGCCACGGCTCGAGCGGGTTGAGGATCACCATCGCCCAGTCGATGCGGGCACCGAAGCGCTCGAAGCAATCGATCAGGTCGAGCGTGAAGCCGTTGGCGGGGCCGGGCGCGACGCCGATCAGACGCGTGAGACCGGCATCCTTGAGCGCCTGCATCCCGTCCCAGACGATTTCACTGGTGTAGCCGGTGCGGTCGGGGTTGTGCAGCAGCAGCAGGTCGAACTGGTCGACCTCGCAGCGCTCGAGACTTCGCTCGGCCGCCGTGCGCAGGTAGCCCGCATACCGATCGGGTCCGCGCAGCCGCGGGTCGGTGAAGCGTGGGAAGCCCTTGGCGCCCTCGCGCTCGCCCTCATAGAAGTCGTGTCCGACGGCGCCGACGACGCAGGTCTGCTCGCGCTGCAAGGAGCTGGATGCGAGTGCCCGGGCCACCCATCTGTCGGCCTCACCACCGCCGTAGACGTCGGCCGTCAGCACAGTCGGGATCTGCGCGTCGGGGGTGATCAGCTCGAGGAAGCGCTCGTCGTCGAGCTGCTCCCCGAAATGCATGAAGCGGCCGCCGCTCCAGGTGCCGATCGCGCTGCGGGTGGGGTCCGTGGGCATCTGCTGTGGATCTTAGGGGGGATGTGTTCGGCGAGCCGGCACCCGGAGCTACGGGAGTTCTACGCCATATCTGACGTACAACGTCCCGAGCTTCCTCGCGCCGCAGGCGCCCGCGATCAGTTGACCCGCGATCGATTCACCGCTGACACCACCAGTCGCCCGCGATCAGATCATGGAACACCACCTGATCACGGCCGGAGGTGGTGACGACCTCCCAGTAGCGGCGGCGCAGCGGCTGCTCGGTCCACCAGCGGTCCTCGAGCAGCCAGGTCTCACGGATGCCATCCACCGCCTGGCCATCGACGGCACAGGGCTGCCCGTCGGCGTCGGTGGCGACACGGGTCTGCCGCGGCACCGCGAGCCGACGCGCGCCCGTCATCGCTCAAACGGGGTCAGCACCGAGCGGCGCTCGGGAAAGCGTGAACGCGGGTCGATCTGCAGCACGCGCAGGGCGGCATCGGGTCCGGCGCCGGCGCGGACCTGGCGGACCGCCTCACGCAATCGCGCCGCGCGCGCCCGCGCGGGCTCCTCGAGCAGCGCCTGCTGATCGCTGGTGGGCGGCCCGAAGCGCTCGACCGCCAGGCCAAGCGTCTGCGCGGGTGCAGGTAGCAGCTGCAGGCGTGGGGTCAGCGCCAGCCGCATCCGCAGCGGATCACTCAGCGACTCACGAAAGGACATGCGCTGGCGCCAGGTGCCGCCGCGCTCGACCAGCACCGCGGACAGCACGACGGCCCGCAACGTACGGCCACGACGCTCACGCCGCGCGAGCAGCCGGTCGATCAGCAGCTCCAGCGCCCGCTCGAGCTGCTGACCGCTGGAGCTCTCGGGGAGCTCCAGCGTCTCCCGCACGACCTCACCGGCCTCACGCGGGCGCAGCGGCAGATCGCCCCCGAGGGCAAGCTTCTGGGCGTGCAGGCCGGAGCGTCCGAAGCGATCGGCGACGGCTGCCCGTGGCAGCGCCGCGAGCTCTCCGAGCGTGCCGATCCCGAGCCGCTCGAGCGCCTCGGGCAGCGCCGCAAGCTCACCGTCTCCCGCCACGTCGCGCAGCAGCTCGACCGGCATCGGGGCGAGGAACTCACGCGCCTGGCGCGCATCGCCGGTGAGTAGCAGCGGCTGCCTTGCCCGCGCACCGGTGGCTGCGGCCAGCGCCGCAAAGCGCGTCGGGGCGACGCCGAAGCGCACCGGCGCGCCGAGCGCGCGGCGGGCGGCCGTCAGCACGGCCTCGATCTCCTGATCGGCCAGCGCCGACCCGGCCAGACCCAGGCCTCTCCCGGTGGCCTGCCCCCGGCCAGCCGTTCCGGCATGGAGCCGCAGCAGCCCGCGCGCGTCAAAGCAGGCAAGGCCGGGCCGCAACGGCTCGACGGCGGCTCCGATCGACTCCAGCGCGATCAGCATCTGCTCCCAGCGCTCCTCGACGCCCGCGGGATCGGGTGGGATCAGCGTCAGCCGCTGGCAGCGCGCGAGCGCCTCGCCGAGCCGCATCCCGGCGCTGACGCCAAAGGCCTCAGCGGTGGCCGAGACGGCACCGACCTGCTGGCTGCCGGGCTCGGGCGCGATCGCCGCCGGTACGCCCAGCAGCTCGGTGCGACCGCCGGCAGCGACAACCAGCTCGAAGCGTGGCAGCAGCACACAGGTGATCAGTTTCGGGGCGGCAGCCATCGCGAACACATGTTCGCATCAATGGCGGGCGCCCTCAACCCACGATCAACAGTTGGGTGGTGCCGCCGTGCAGTCGGGGATCAGCGCCGAGTTGCCGGTCAGCTCGTTGGCTGCCTCGGTAAAGGCCGAGGTGAGATCCCCGGCATCGGAGGACTCGTCGGCGAAGTCCGCCGTGCTGCTGGCGAAGTCCAACATCAGCGTCGACGCAGATCCGTTGTAGCCGCCGCTGCCGTCGTCGCAGTCCCCGCCTGAGTCGTCGTAGGCGATCGAGAAGATGACGGTGCCCGCATTCTGCGCCGCCGTCGCTGCCTTGAGCGCGTCCTCGCACGGCTGAGTGCTCGAGAAGGAGATATTGCCGCTTGTCGCGTCCGGATCGACGCCATCCGAGCCGCTCTTCGGATCGTTGAGCTCACCGTCGCTCAGGATGACGATCCCGCTCGACACCGGATATGCGGTGCCGTTAATTGTCCGCGTTGGCTGCGCAGCCGCAGCCTCGGCGAGTAGATACTGAGCCTCGGTGATCGCTCCCGCCAGGTAGCTGCCCTGACCGCCGATGTCCTTGATCCCGTAGTAGTCGCCGCCCGGGAAATTGCCGGCACCGTTGCCGTTGGCCTCCGCGGCCGTGCACTGGGCCCAGTAGACCGATTCGACGAGATTCGAGCCGGTGGCAAGCCCAACCGTGCCGCCGCTATCGGTCAGGTAGTCGCTCGACAGCGGCACCGCTTCGTAGCCCGGAAAGTTGTCTACGTAACCGGGGCTCGCGTACGGGGTGAAGAGCGTCCCGGTCGAGTTCTGCGTGCCGAGGTACGAAGACGGTATTCCGCCGGTCGCGCCCGCGGTGTACGTGTACGTATGGTAAGGCGGGTAGGTGACACCGAACGAATCGCTGCTGTCACAGTCGGTCTCGTCATCCGGAGGCGTCATCGGCGGCGAGGTGGGGAAGCTGTACGGTGCGCTGGTGGTGGCCGAAGGCTGACTGAAGGAAAAGCTGCCGCTGGTGCCGTTACCCGCCGAACTCGTAGCGTCGACGCTGAGCGCGATCGTATAGGTGGTGGAGGACCCGGACCCAGACTTCGTGATGCTCGTGATCGTCGCGCCGGAGGGGACATCGGTTCCGGAGACCGACTCGCCCGAGTCACCGACGTACGCGCTCAGGTTCGTGGAGATGCCCGTGATGTTCTGGGAGTTCTTCTTCACGGTGCCATTGAACGAGACCGACGAGTAGGTCGTGGTGCCCGTCAGATTGGCCTCAAGCGCCGGGAACACGAGGATGCCCACGTCGTCGTAGGCCGTGGTTGTGCCATTCGCGGCGGTGAAAGACGGCAGCGACTGCAGCAGCGCACGCACCCCGGCCTTGGCGCAGTCGAGCTTGTCCGGCGCGTACGGTGAGTTGATACCGGTCACGGCTGCATCGCAATAGGCGGAGTTTGTGTTCCTGATGTTCTTGTCGCTCGACCCCACCGACATCGAGTTGGTGGTGTCGAGGATCACGAACATATTCATCGGCTTCGGCACACTCGTCGACCCGCGCGCCGACGCCGTCGAGCTGGCATTGACCGTGAAGCTAGGAATGAAC
>DATASU010000130.1:0-9766 GCA_036269095.1 Solirubrobacteraceae bacterium | reverse complement strand
AGGTTTCCGGTGGGCTCGTCGGCGAGCAGCAACGGCGGGTGGTTGACGAACGCGCGCGCGATCGAGACGCGCTGCTGCTCGCCGCCGGAGAGCTGGTCGGGATAGTTGTGCAGCTTCGTCGAGAGCCCGGTCAGGCGCAGGACGTCGGGGACCCTGGCGCGGATCTCCTTGCGCGAGTGCCCGGTCACCTGCAGCGCATACGCGACGTTGTCATAGACGTTGCGGTTCGGCAGCAGCTTGAAGTCCTGGAAGACCACGCCGATGTTGCGGCGGTAGTACGGGACCTGCTTGCGCACGATCGTCGAAAGGTCACGGCCGGCGACGCGGATCGTGCCCTCGGTGGGCTCGAGCTCCTTGATCAGGAGCCGCATCACGGTCGACTTTCCAGAGCCGGTCGAGCCGATCAGGAAGACGAAGTCCTCGCGGTCCACGGCGAAGGTCGCCTGGTCGAGACCGAACGCGCCGGTGCCGTACTTCATCGTGACTCCGCGGAACTCGATCACGGTGTTCTGGCCGGCGTCAGGGGCCGGTCGTTTGAGGTCTCGGGACTGTCGGGCATAGGTGCGTGCAGCGTCGGAGCGGGGCTGCTCCCGGCGGCTACGGGTTCTGGAATCTGTGTTCGCCATAGGGTCGGCCCAGCGTAGCGGCATGCCTGCTGGGGACTCCAGGGACCCGGCTGCATGCAAGCAGATTTGCAGGCCAATTGGATAAAGCCGGGATCAGAGTCCGCCGTGCGGGGAGGCCGGTGGCCCCCGCTCGCTACCTTCTCAGCATGCCCAAGATCACTACCTCCGTCCTCCGCAACGGCCTGCCGCTGCACCGGATCGCAATGGACGGCACCCGCGCGGTCACGCTGATGGTCGCTTTCGATGCCGGCGCCCGCACGGAACGTCCCGAAGAGAACGGGATGGCGCACTTTCTCGAGCACCTCGTGTTCAAGGGCGGTGAGAAGTACAAGACCTATCGCGACGTCAACGAGGCGGCCGAGCGCAACGGCGCGGTGCTCAACGCCTACACCAGCCACGACCTCGTCGCGTTCCACATCACGGCTCGCTCGACCAAGGGCATCGAGGCTGCCGACCTGCTCACGGACTTCGTCGCGCGGCCGTCGCTCGATCCGGTCGAGCTCGACAAGGAGCGCGGTGTCGTCGTCCAGGAGATCGCTCGCTACGACGACCAGCCCTCGGCGGTCGCCGAGCATCTGATCGACGAGGCGGTGTTCGGCAACCACCCGCTCGGACGCTCGGTCCTCGGACCCGCCGAGCACCTGGCGGAGACCTTCACCCGCGACGGGATCATCGCCTTCCGCAACCGGCAGTGGGCGCCGAGCCGTGGCGCCGCGCTGGCCGTCGGCAACCTCGAAGCGCTCGGCTCCGACTCACTGCTCGACGAGTTCTTCGAGCGCTTCGAATCGATCGAGGAGCCCGACGCCTACGAGGCGGCTCCGGCGCACACGACGCGGGTGCTGGTGACCGAGCGTGACTCGAACCAATCGCATTTGCGCATGTCCTACCGTCCGTCGATCGACGTGACCGACCCGGCCCAGCGTGCGGCGCTGACGATCTATTCGACGCTGCTCGGCGGTTCGATGGGCTCACGTCTGTTCGATGAGATCCGTGAGCAGCGCGGGCTGTGTTACTCGGTCAGCTCCTACCCGCATGCGTACGCGGATGTGCCGGTGCTGCAGCTGAGCTCGGGGCTCGAGAGTGGCAAGTGCGTGGAGGCATTCCGCCGCATGGGTGAGATCGTCACCGAGCTGCGTGACGACGGTCCCACCGAGGCCGAGCTCGAGCGCGCGCGGGCCTACGCCGCCGGTGCCCGGGCGATCGCGTTCGAGAACACCGGAACGATTGCACGTACAGCTGCGTCGCAGGCCATCGTGTTCGGGCAGGATGTCGACCCTGATGCCTCGATCGCGGCGCTCGACGCTGTCACCTTCGACCAAGTGCGCGAGGTCGCCGCAGGGATCTCAACCGACTACTCGGTTGCCTGCGTCGGTCCGCACAGCGTCGAGGAGTTCCAGCCTGCTTAGAAAGCCTTGTTCGGCCGCCGCCGCCTGCCTGGCGGCGGCGCTGATCAGCGCCTGCGGTCAGACCGCGACCCGCCAGCAGCACCGCGCCAGCTTCGCGGCGCTCATACGCTCGGCACCCGCGCGACTCGACCGCTTGAAGACGACCACCACCGGCGGCGGCGTGACCGCGGGGCGCACGAGCACCACGCCCACGCCGTTGAGCCATCTTCAGCAGCAGCTGCGCAGCGCGCTCGCGCACTCCGGCACGCAGGCCGGCCTGGTCGTCGCCGACCTCTCCGACGGGCAGACGCTGTATGCGACGCGCTCCGACGTGGCGCGGCCACCGGCGTCGGTGGAGAAGCTCTACACGACCGTCGCGGCGCTCGATCTGCTGGGTCCCAGCGCCACGCTGCAGACGACCGTGCTCGGCACCGGGACGCTCGAGCACGGTGGCGTCTGGCGCGGCAACCTCTACCTACGCGGCGGTGGCGACCCGACCTTCGGCGACGGTTCCTGGAACCGCGCGTACGAAGGCGGCTACGGCCCGACGGCGCTCGAGCTCGCCACACAGCTGCGCCACGACGGGATCCGCCGCGTCACCGGACACATCTTTGCTGATGACTCGCTGTTCGACGCGGACCGCGGTGGCCCGGCGACCGACAACAAGCCCGACACACCCGACTACGGCGGCGAGATGAGCGCGCTGGTCTACGACCATGGGATGAGTGCCGCGCGCATGCCGCCCGCGATCTTCGCCGCCCACGAGCTCGCGCTGACGCTGCGCGGCGAGGGGATGCGCGTCGGGGCGGCGAGCCGCACGCGGGTCACCCCGACCGATGCCGCGCAGCTCGCGGTCGTGAGCTCGCCACCGATCTCGGTGCTCGTGCGGCTGATGGACGTGCCCTCCGACGATCTGATCGCCGACATGCTCGACAAGCAGATCGGCGCGCGCCTGCTCGGCCAGGGCACGCTGCTTGAAGGCGCCACCGAGATCCAGCAGGTGATCGGCAGCCAGTACAACGTCCATCCCGCGGTCTTCGACGGCTCGGGACTCGATCGCGACGATCGGACCTCCCCGGCCGACGTCGTCACGCTGCTGCGCAAACTCTGGGGCACGTCAACCGGCAACCTGCTCTACGCGGCGCTGCCGGTTGTCGGCAAGCAGGGCACCGTCCAGTCGATCGGGCTCCACACACCGGCGCAGGGCCATTGCGTGGCCAAGACCGGCACGCTCGACAACGTCACCAACCTCGCCGGGTACTGCAAGGCGCGCGGCGGCAAATCGCTGGCGTTCGCGCTGATGATCGACGGGCCGGCGAACTATCAGTCAGTCCCGGTGTTGAGTCGCGTCGTCGCGGCGATCGCGCGTTATTAGCGACACACACGAAGCGTTAGGGCCCTGTTGTTTGGGTGCTCGGCCCCTTGCAGTGAGCCCTTCGACGTGTGGACAATCAACCTGTGCAGGCGACCCTCGCACTGAACCGCACGGAACTTCGTCGCTACCTCGAGCGGATCAGCGATCGCTGGCGGCTCGACGGCGCGTATCTGGGTGGCACGGCGCTGACCGGCGGACCCGCGGAGCAGTCGCTTGCCGCCGGACGCCAGGTCGAGTTCACGGTCGTGCTCGTGTCAGACGCGTTCGACGAGATTCCGTGGCTCGAGCGTGTCTATGTCGCCGGCTCGCTCTGGGACGCGCTCGAGATGGGCGCCCCGGCCGACGTGCACTGCTACACCCGTGCGGAGTTCGAGCGCAAGCGCGACTCGATGCCGGCCGTCCGTGACGCCGTCTGGCACGGCCTCGATCTGCTGATCTTCATTTAGTGCGCTGAAGCCGGGCGAGTTCGGCGTCGGTGCCGATCTCGATCGCCGGATGCTGGGATGGCCGCAACCAGCGCAGCACCGCGAGCAGGCGCGAGACGGGGAGCGCGACGCAGCCCTCGGTCGCCGCGGACAGCCAGGCGTGCAGGAAGATGCCCGAGCCGGGTGCGGCTGCACCGGAGCGCACGGGGTCGGTGTTGAAGTCGATCACCGCCAGATAGGGATAGGCGAGCGTCTCGGTCCACAGCGGCTCAGACCAGCCGGCGAAGCTGGGCGTTGTGCCACAGGGAACGTGCACGAAGCGGCTGTAGCTCGAGCTGTAGGGGTCCTCATCCCACCAGTCGCCGCAGACCAGGCGGTGGTAGCGGTAGTGGAGGCCACCGGGGTCGGGTTTGTTGCCGTAGATCGTCGCGCCGAAGGCGTAGACGCCGATCGGCGTCGCGTGGTCGCCCTCACGCCGCTGGGCACCCGCGATCAGGTGACCACTGCCGGTCTCGGCCGGCCACGGCCCGAGGACCTCGGCCCACGGCGCACGCACGCCGCTGCGCTCGTAGACGCGCAGCGTCGCGAGATAGTCCGACGGATCGCTCGTCGCGCTCGCGACCACAACCAGCTGCCTGGCCCTCCGAGGGATCCTGAGACGCGCGCCCGACGCCGCCGGAGCGACGGCCGCCGCTGCGACGGCGGTCAGCACCGCTGCGCGCGCGATCCGGAGCACCGGGTTCTATCCGATGGCGATCATGCGCTCGATCGGGATCCGCGCCCGCTCGGCGATGGCGGCTTCGACCTTGACCTCATGGCGCAGGTCGCGCAGCGAGTCACGCAGCTTCGGCAGCGTGATCATCTTCATGAACCGGCACGACGCCGCTTCGTTGGCAGCGATGAAGTCGGCATCGGGGGCGGCGTCGCGCAGCGGATGCAGCATTCCGATCTCGGTCGCGACGATCGCGCTGCGATGCTCCCCCGCATGCTGCTTGGCGTAGCCGAGCATGCCGCCGGTCGACAGCATGTGCACCCCCTCGGCGGCCACGTCGCCGGCGGCGACGTACTCCATCACGCTCGTCGAGCATCCGCACTCGGGGTGAATCAGGAAGTCGGCGTCGGGATGCGCGGCGCGCACGGCGTTGATGTCGGCCGGCCGGATGCCGGCATGCACGTGGCACTCACCATCCCAGACGGTGAGCTTCACGCCGAGGGTCTTCTCGACGTAGGCGCCGAGGAACATGTCGGGCCCGAACAGGATCTCGGTCTCAGGGCCGTGCTCGCGGAGGATGTGCGCGACGACATCAACGGCGTTGGCGGAGGTCACGCAGTAGTCGGTCTCGGCCTTCACCGCGGCGGTGGTGTTGACGTACATGACGACGATCGCGCCCGCGTGAGCCTGCTTCCAGTCGCGCAGCTGCTCGGCCGTGATCGAGTCGGCCAGCGAGCAGCCCGCGTCGGGGTCCGGGATCAGCACCCGCTTGTCCGGGGACAGGATCGATGCCGTCTCGGCCATGAAGTGCACGCCGCAGAAGACGATCGTCTCCGCATCCGCCGCGGCGGCCTGGCGGCTGAGTCCCAGCGAGTCACCGACGTAGTCGGCCACGTCCTGGATCTCCGGGAGCTGGTAGTTGTGGGCGAGGATCACGGCGCCGCGATCGCGCGCGAGCGTGCGCACCTCTTCCCGCAGCATCGGGATGTTCTCCAGCATCAGCGGCGCCGTCGAGGAGACCTCGACCTGGCCGAGCATCGGAAGGTTCATGGCAACGGTTCGAGTAGGAGCGAGAGATCGAGGGCGGTGGCGCTGTGAGTCAGCGCACCCACCGATATGAAGTTTACGCCGCTCTCGGCCACGTCCCGGATCGTCGCCAGCGTGAAGCCGCCGCTGGCCTCGAGCTCGGCCCGTCCGGCGACATGCGCCACCGCCTCATGTAGCTGCGCGGGCGTCATGTTGTCGAGCAGGATCCGGAAGCCGCTCGTGAGCCCGAGCTCCGCCGCTGCGGCGAGCGCCTCGTCGACCTCGGCGAGCGTGCTGCATTCGACCTCGAGCGGCAGCTGCGGGGAGTGTGCATGCGCGCGCCGCACCGCCGCCCCCACTCCGCCGGCCATCGCCGCGTGGTTCTCCTTGATCAGGATCGCGTCGTAGAGCCCGATCCGATAGTTCATTCCTCCCCCGGCCAGCACCGCCTGCTTCTGCAGCTGTCGTAGGCCGGGGGTCGTCTTGCGGGTGTCGAGGATTGTCGCGCCAGTACCCTCGACCGCGCGCACGCAGCGTGCGGTCAGGGTCGCGACACCCGACAGCTGCTGCAGGAAGTTGAGCGCGGTGCGCTCGGCGGCGAGCAGCCCCGCCGCGGTCCCGGTCGCCTCGAGCACCGGCCCGCTGTCGCGCCAGACGCCCTCGGGGCCGGTCTGCGTCAGCACGACGCCGGGTTCGACAGCGCGGAACACCCTTGCCGCGATGTCGAGTCCGTAGACGACGCCGTCCGTCTTCTGCGTGATCCGCGCCACGGCGTGGGTACCGGGGTCAACCGTGGCCGCGGTGGTCACGTCGCCGGTACCGATGTCCTCGGCCAGCGCGCGCTCCACCAGCGCGTCGAGTTCCTGCTGCTGCACTGACCAGCAGACTACTTCTTCTTGTGCTTTGCCTTCTTCTTCGGCTTCGCCCTGGCCTGTGACTTCGGAGGAGTCGGGCCGGTCATCGTCAGTTGCGTGCCGCTGACCGTGCCGAGCGTGGCAGCACTCGTGACGGTCGCATTCCAGCTGTGCCCGTCGACGCGCTCGAGCAACTTGTAGGCCGCGTTCGTCAGCTTGACGGTCGAGCGCAGTGACCTTCCGCCGCGCATGTTGTACACGATGTTCGCCAGTGCGAGCTGCCGAGTCAGGGTCAGCGTCCGGTCGTGCCCGGATCTGCGCGCCGCCGTCACGTGCACCTTCACCTTTGCCTTGACGCTCAGGATGATCTTGCCCGAGCAGCCGGCGTTGCTCTCGCCGCTGCAGGTCAGGGTCAGTACCGCGACCCGCTTCTTGGACACGCTCACGGCGGTCTTGAACGCGAGCGCGCCCGGTGTGACGGGGAACGGAATGCCGCTGACCTCGCCGATCACCGCGTTGCCCTGGCCGCCCGGCGCGCTCGTGCCGGTGAAGAAGATCTGACCGGTGCCGTTGGCATTGGGAACGCTCGGACCGGCCGCGATCCGCCAGCCGCCCTGCGGCAGCCACAGGCCGCTCGGAAGCGCGTAGCCCGTGAGCTGGTTGGTCGCGGTGTTGAGCTCATCGATCGAGCCGTTGCCGCCGTCGTCGATGAACCAGACGTTGCCGTCCGGGCCGGTCGTCATCGAGACGACGTTCCCCAGTCCCGCCGCGACCGGCTGAACCTCGTCGGGGTCGCCGGGGCTGTACTCCACGATCTGCGTGTTGTTACCCGAGCCCGTCGCCGAGGCCGCTCCGTTGGCCATGTAGATGTAGCCGTTGGCCGCGGTGACGATCGTGCCGGGGTCGGTACTGCCGACCGCCGCGCCGCTCGCGGGATAGGGCCCGCTGAAGCCGTTTGCGTCGTAGGCGCCGAGCTCGCCGCTGCCGTCGGTGAACCAGACCGCGTTGCCCCCGCCGTCGATCGCAAACGCGCCGGCGCCGGTGTAGAACGGTGACGGCACCGCGGCGGTCGAGCACGACGCCGAGGGAGCCGAGCTGATCCGGCAGCGGATCACCCCGTCGTTGTCAGAGATGTAGAGCGAACCGTCCGGTCCGAGCGTCATGTCCTGTCCGTAGTCACCGAAACGCGCGACCGGGTTGAGCCCGGGGCTCGGTGAGTCCGCGGCCCCGACGGCGTAGAGCACGTTCCCGGGACCCTGGTCGTTGTCGAGGATCCAGTCGTAGCCGTCGGCGTCGACGCTCGCGTAGTTGACCGGCGTACCCGCGTCGGACGCAAGACCCGAGGCCACCGTCGACTGCTTCCCGGTCGGTGAGATCGACAGCAGGTTCTGCGTGCGCCCGCTGAGGATGAACCACTCCGCGTTGGAGCCGTCGGGGGCTGCCGCAAGCGCCGGCTCGACCACCGAGTTGGCGCCCACGGGGGCGCTGTCAAGCGTGACCGGGTAAGCCGATACCGTGACCTGAGCGCCCGCGAAGGCGGGCAGCACCAGAGCGGCCGCAGCGATCGCCAATGGTACGGCGACCGACCGCAACTTACGGTGCGTGACGCTTGTTCGGTCTAGCAGGTGCATCGAGCGGTAACCCAATCGTGGCAGGGCTTTTAAGCAGATCGGCAAGATGCAACCCAATCTCAACTTGTTCTTCTGGCGACGCAGCCCATGACGCTTCTCCATCACCGATCGAACCCCTCACCAAACCGAATGTTGCGGCTCGGCGGGGTGGTTGCGGTCGCGGCCTTGCTCTGCAACGTCGCGCCCACGGCTGCCCGTCAGCGGCGCGCCGGCCAACCGCTGCCGACCTCCCAGGTGACAGTTGGCAGCACGGCGCTGCACACCGTGCCGAGCTCCTTCCTGGGACTTTCGATGAACGTCGAGGAGATGGAGGATTTCACTCAGCAGACTGACTTCCCCAACTTCATCAGCCTGATCACGCCCGACGGCGACGGCCCGTTCAACCTGCGCCTCGGCGGCACCTTCATCGATTCCTCGTACTGGAACGGCGAGACCTCCCAGATCATGCCGCAGTACCTGGCGCCGGCGTACGATCGCGTGACGCTCAACGACGCCTGGATGCGGTCGCTGTCGAGCGTCGTGTCCGCGACCGGCAGCAACGTGATCCTCAACGTCGACGCCGCCGACCACGATCCGCAGATGGCACTCAATCTCGTGCAGGCCGCCGAGCGTGATCTCCCGGCCGGGAGCCTGTCGTCGGTGGCGATCGGCAACGAGCCGAACCTCTATCCGCTCGGGTATGACGGCATCAACAAGACCAACGCGAACTGGGTCAAGCAGTTCGGCGCGGTGCGCTACGACACCCTGTTCTCGCTCTACGCGACGCTGCTCGAGCGCCATTATCCGTCGCTTCCGCTGGCCGGACCGGAGCTCTCCGCACCGACGGCAGCCTGGCTCACCTCGCTGCTGCAGCACGACTCCGGGCAGGTCGGCCTGGCGACCGAGCACTACTACGCCTACAACGCGTGTGTGGCCGAGGGCTCATCGACCTATCCGGAGTTGCATAAGTACTTCCAGGCGACCGACATCAGCGAAGCGACCGCAGCGATGGCTCCGGCGATCGCCGCCGCCCACAGCGCCGGTCTCGGTTACCGGCTGACCGAGCTCGGCTCCTCGACCTGTCTCGGCCTGCCGGCCGTCACCGACACGTTCGCGACCACGCTCTGGGGACTCGACCAGCTCTACGAGCTCGTCGCCGCCGGCGTCGACGGCGTCGACTTCCATCTGCGCTCGAACGAACCGAACTCGGCGATCCACGCCTTCGCCAACGTCGGACTGAGCGCCGAGCCGTTGCTGTACGGGATCGCCGCGTTCGCCAGCACGCTGGGCCCCAACGCGAAGCTCAACCAGGTCAACGGAGTGCTGCCCAACAACATGAAGGTCTGGGCGGTGCAGTCGGGCAGCGGCTACAGCCTGGCGCTGATCAACGACACGCTACAGCGCGAGCGCGTCGAGGTCACGATGCCGACGAGTCAGCCGATGACGGTCCGGGCCCTGAGCGCCTCGACCCCGTATGCGCAGGCCGCAACGTTCGGCGGGCAGACGATCTCCGACTCCGGCAACTGGCAGGGCACCGCCGCAACACAGACGGTGATGCCGGTCACCGGCCGCTACTGGTTCACGATCCCGCCCGACAGCGCCCAGATCGCCTCGACCCAGTAGCTGCTAGGCGAGCACGCGCAGCGTGCGGAAGCTCGGATCGGCGGCGCCGTGCAGACGCGCGCCCGCATCGACCAGCGACTGCAGGTAGGCCACGACCTCGGCGGTCACGCGCTCACCGGGCAACAACATC
>DATASU010000129.1:0-7594 GCA_036269095.1 Solirubrobacteraceae bacterium | reverse complement strand
GGTAACAAACGCGCTCGCCGGCGAGGGGGTCGGACGCCAGCACTTCACAGTGCTCGCCTCGCTGGCCGAGCATGGATCAGCGAGCCAGGCTGATCTCGGCCGCAGGCTGTGGCTCGATCGCAGCGATACGCATGCGATCGTCTCCGCTCTGGAGCAATCCGGCCTGGTCCAGCGCACCACGGATCCCGCGGATCAGAGACGCAAGGTCGTAACGATCACGACTAACGGAAAGCGCACTCTGAAGCGACTCCAAACGAGGATCCAATCCGCCCAGGATCGGATCCTCGCGCCGCTCGACGCACACGAGCGCGAGCAGTTGATCGCGCTGCTCACCAGGATCGGACGCGACTAAGCAGCCAACGCGATCCACGAGCACCCGACCGCTTCCCGTGACCACAAGCCTGAGTAGTACCCCCAGCCGGGCTCGAACCGGCGATCTCCTCCGTGAAAGGGAGGCGTCCTAACCACTAGACCATGGGGGCGCGCACGACCATTGTATGGACCTGCCCGCGGGGTGGGCCATGGCTTGTAGCCGGCCCCGCGGTGAGAGCTCAGGCCTGAGAGGTAGAGGGCGCCCGGCGAGCGCCCTCGTCGAGTGCCAGCCCTGTTTCTGCGTCGAACAGCAACACCGCCGAGCTGGGAACGGTGAAGGTCATGGAGGTTCCGGACTCGAGCGTCTGGTCGGCCGGCAACTTGGCCGTGAGCAGCCGCTCATCCAGACGCACGTGCGCGAGGCGCTCGTCGCCGAGATACTCGACGAGCTCGACCACCGCCTGGAAGCCGAAGGCACCGTCAGCCGGGTAGCCGACGTCGACGTGCTCGGGGCGGAAGCCGGCGAGCAGCCCGTCGCGATCGATGCCGATCGTGGCCGCGGGAACGAGGTTCATCGCCGGGGAGCCGATGAAGCTCGCGACAAAGATGTTGGCGGGGTGCGTGTAGAGCTCCTGAGGTGTCCCCAGTTGCTGGAGCACGCCCTTGCGCATCACGGCGATGCGGTCGCCCATCGTCATCGCCTCGACCTGGTCGTGCGTGACGTAGATCGTCGTCGTCCCCAGTCGCTTCTGCAGCTTGAGGATCTCACCGCGCGTCTGCACGCGCAGCGCCGCGTCGAGGTTTGACAGCGGCTCGTCCATCAGGAAGGCGGCGGGCTCACGCACGATCGCGCGACCCAGCGCGACGCGCTGGCGCTGGCCGCCGGACAGCGCCTTGGGCTTGCGCTCGAGGTAGTCCTCGAGGTCGAGTGCCGCGGCCGCCTCCTGCACGCGGCGGTTGATCTCCTCCTTCGACAGCTGGCGCAGTTTCAGGCCGAAGGCGAGGTTCGCCGCGACCGTCATGTGCGGATAGAGCGCGTAGTTCTGGAACACCATCGCGATGTCACGGTCCTTGGGCGAGATGTCGTTGACCTCGCGGTCGCCGATCACGACCCGGCCGCCGCTGATCTCCTCGAGCCCGGCGACCATCCGCAACGCCGTGGTCTTGCCACAGCCGGACGGTCCGACGAAGACCATGAACTCGCCTTCCCTGATCTCGAGGTCAAGCTCGTCGACGGCGCAGGTGCCGTCGCTGTAGACCTTCGAGACACCGTCGAAGCAGATTGACGCCATCAGCAATTCATCCCTTCAGCGCTCCACTGAGACCGGTCCCGCGTAGGAAGGAGCGCTGGAAGATCAGGAATCCAACGATCGGGACGAGACAAGCGATCAGCATCGCCGCGAGGAACACGCCGAGCTCCGTTTGTCCAAAAATGGTTGGCAGGCGCACCGACACCGGCTGCTTGCTGGGATCACTGAGGACCAGCAGCGGCCAGAGGAAGTCCTTCCACGACGCGAGTACCGCGAAGATCGAGATCACGCCGAGGATCGGCTTGGACATCGGCAGCACGATCGAGACGAACAGCCGGAACGGACCGGCGCCATCAATGCGCGCCGCCTCGAAGATCTCACGCGGGAGGTTGTCGAAGAAGCGCTTCATGATCACGACGTTGAATGCGCTGGCGCCGGCCGGCAGCCAGATCGCCCAATAGCTGTTGATGAACGAGTGGTTGATCAGCGGCGGATGGACGACCTCGAGATAGAGCGGTACGAGCAGCACCACCGACGGCACGAACAGCGTCGTCAGCAGCAGTGCCGTGATCACGCGTCCCCACTTGGGCTTCAGGACCGAGAGCGCGAAGGCCCCGGTGGTCGCGACGACGATCTGACAGAGCCAGGACCCGAACGCGATCACGACGGTGTTCCAGATGTAGAGGCCGATGTCGACCTGGTTCCAGGCATCGCTGATATTGCTGAGCGCGGTGCCGTGCGGGAACAGCGCCATCGGGTTCGAGAGCGTGTCCTGCGTCGGCGTGATCGCCGCCTTGGCCAGCCACAGGATCGGCCCGAGACCACCGATCACGAGCAGCACGAGCAGTGCCGCATGGGTGCCACCAAGGCCCCACCTGACGCTCGGGCGCTTCCAATCGGCGGATTGCACCAGGCCCTGGTGGCTTTCGCCGCCCGCACGCTTGTTGCGGCGGACCGGCCAACTGCGGATCGCGCTCATTCGTCACTCCAGGCGCGCGTGGCGCGTAGGTAGAGCAGCGAGAACAGTGCCAGGAACGCGACCAGCATCAGGCTCAACGCCGCCGCTTCGCCGTAGGCCGCGCCGAGCGAGTTGCCGAAGGCGTAGTCATAGATCAAGAGCAGCACCGTCATCGTCGCGTTGTTGGGTCCGCCCGAGGTGAACAGGTACGGCTCGAGGAAGACCTGCGCGGTTCCGATGATCTGCAGGATCATCGTGACCAACAGGACCGTCCGCATCTGCGGCAGCGTGACGTGAAAGATCTTCTTCCAGAGCCCGGCACCGTCGACCGATGCCGCCTCGTACAGCTCGGGGTTGACACCGGTCAGCGCGGCTAGGTAGATGATGATCGTGCCACCCGCGTTGGCCCAGGTGGACTCGAGCACCAGCGACGGCATCGCCTGACTGGTCGACTGGATCCATTGCTGGGGCGGGATCCCGAACCAGCCGAGGATCGTGTTGAACACACCGGTCGCTCCGCCGTCGTAGAAGGTCTTCCACAGCAGCACGGCGACAACCGGCGGAATCACGACCGGCAGATAGGCGAGCGCGGCGTAAAGCCCACGACGCTTCCTGACCTCGCTCATCAGCACCGCGGCGATCAACGGGATCGGGTAGCCGAACAGCAGCGCGAGCCCGGCGAACTCGAGTGTGTTCCTGACCGCGATCGGGAACAGCGGGTCGTTCCACACCTCTTTGAAGTTCTGGAATCCAACCCAGGTCGTGATGACCTCGTTCGTCTGCTGGAACGACATCACCACCAGCCGCACGATCGGGTACCACGAGAAGGCGGCGAAGACCAGCAGCAACGGCAGCAGGAAGGCGAGCCTTGCGAGCCCACCGCCCTGCACCCAGGCGAGCGGCGAGCGCCTGGAGCGTCGCGGCGCGGATCGCCGTCGCTGCTCTTGCGGGGTGAAGGCCGGTTCGATCGGCTCGGCTCCGGCTGTCATTTCATCAAGCGTGGACATCGCGTCCCGTCCGATCCTGCGTCGGACGGGTGGCCGTGTGAATCATCCTTACCACGACCACCCGTCCTCTGCTAGGGGAGGGTCCTGCTATGCGCCAGACGACGCAATCGACGACTGGCCCGTTGAGTTCGCCGCGGAGAGCAGGCTTCCGGGGTCAGCACTCGAACTGCTGAACACCGCCTGCACCACCGAATCGAGATCACCGTAGATCGACTGTGTGGCCGACTCCGGCTCCGGGATCACGTTCTCACTGAAGATGCCGTTGTTGAACGGCGCGAACTGGCTCTCAGGCACGTTGATGTACGGCTTGATCCACTTCTGATCCTGTGCATAGATCTTCGCGTTGAAGACCGGCAGTTCCGGCACACCGACGGGCTGCTTGTCCTTAATCAGCGTCTTGGCGTTGCGGATCGCCTGCTTGCGGTTGATCAGCGGCTGCATGTAGTAGAAGTTGATCCACTTCATCGCCGCCGCGATCTGCGCCGGGGTCGACTTCGGGCTGACCGCCGCGAGGGTGCCGCCGCCGAGCACGCCGGCGGTCTTGCTCTTGGCGGTCGGGATCGGCGCCAGACCGTAGATCGCCGGATTGATGTTGTCGGCCTGCACCATGTTGGTGTAGACGTCGGAACCGCTGACGAACATGCCGATCTGGCCGGCGGCGAACGCCTGGTTCATCGTGCCCCAGCTGAGACCGAAGTTGGAGCCCATCGAGTTATCGGTCCAACGCATCGTGTGCAGGAGGTTGAGCGCCTGCACGGCCGCCGAGTTGTCGAACGTCGCCTTGGCGGCGGAGCCGATGCCGGTCTCCATGCGCCCACCGAGCGCGTCGGTGAGTGTCGTCAGGATCCAGCCGGCGGTGTTGTCGCTGGCGCCCATCTCGGCGTAGCCGGTCTTGCCGGTCTTCTGCGCGATCTGCTGAGCGTCGGACTCGACCTGGGCCCAGGTTGTCGGCGGCTTGTTGGGGTTGAGCCCAGCCTGGCTGAACAGCTGGCGGTTGTAGCTCAGCGCCTGCGCGTACGCGGCCGTCGGGATCGCGATGACCTGCTTCTTGGAGTCGATCCCCTCGGCGATGACCGACGGGTTGAACTCTTTGTAATAGGGCAGCGCTTTGGCGTACTTGGTCAGGTTGGCGAGCTGGCCGTTGTTACCGAGTGAGCGGCCGTCCGTGAACGGAACCGTGAACACCGTCGGCAGCGTGCCGCTGGAGAGCTTCGCCGCGAACGTCGCGGGCAGCCACTGATACTGGACGGCCTTGACCGAGATGCCCGGGTTGGCGGCTTCGAACTCCGCCACCTGGTTGTCGAACTGGTTGAAGGCAGCCTGTGTGCTGCCCGGAATCAGCGAAACCACGCTGATGTGGACCACGTGCGACTTCGCGGCCTTGGCCGTTGCGGCCGAGGCCAAGCCGACGGGCATAGCCATCGCCACGGCGGCAATGGCGGCGAAGGTCAGGTTCGTGCGAACGAATGACCTCGTCTTCCTCTTGAACGTCATTTCCTCTCCTCTCCTTGACCCTCTCGGGTCAGTGTTACAGCGTGTCCGTCTCAAGCCGAGCATTTGCTTCCGCATCAGACGGACTGTGGGTTTCTGCCTGGAAGAACCAGACGGTCGTGTCGTGGGCCACGGTGCTGCCGTCGAGCGGGGTGCTCGCGACCAGCACTTCGGCTCCTTCGGGAAGTTCGATCGGCTCTGAGCCGAAGTTGACGACGCAGGCGAAGCGGTCGCCGCGCGTGAACGCGATCACCTCGTCGCCGTAGTCGAGCCACGCGAGCTCGGCCTGCTCGCCCCACGGCGCCTGGCGGCGGATGCCGAGACCTCGGCGGTAGAGGCTGAGCATCGACTCCGGGTCGTCGATCTGCGCCTCGACCGAGAGCGATCCCCAATTGCCCGGCTGGTCGAGCCACAACGGCGCCTCCGGGTTGGGGCTGAAGCCGTAGGGCGAGTGCTTGCCGGTCCACGGCAGCGGCACACGGCAGCCGTCGCGGCCGGGGTCGACCCCACCCGAGCGGTGCCACATCGGATCCTGTCGCCGGTCGGGCGGAATGTCCTCGACCTCGGGAAGGCCGAGCTCCTCGCCCTGGTAGATGTACATCGAGCCCGGCAGCGCCATCGCCAGCAGCGCGGCCGCGCGCGCCCGGCGGCGGCCGAGCGCCAGGTCGGTCGGGGTGCCTTCGCGTTTGGTCTCGAACGAGAACCCGGTATCGGCGCGGCCGTAGCGGGTGACCGGCCGCGTGACATCGTGGTTCGACAGCACCCACGTCGCCGGCGCATCGACCGGGGCGTGCGACGCGAGCGCGGATTTGATCGACGTCCGCATCGGCCCCGGCTCCCACGGGCAGGCGAGAAAGTCGAAGTTGAACGCGGTGTGCAGCTCGTCGGGGCGCAGGTAGCGCGCAAGCCGCTCGGCGTCCGGGAGCCAGACCTCGCCGACCAACACGCGCGGCTGCTCGTAGCTGTCGGCAACGGCACGCCAGCGGCGGTAGACGTCGTGCAGCTCGTCGCGGTCGGTGAACGGGTGCTCACCGGGACCGGGCTCGGCCGGCTCGGGCGAGAGCTGCGGATCCTTGACCAGCAGCGCGGCGGAGTCGATCCGCACGCCGGCGACGCCGCGGTCGAACCAGAACCGCAGGATGTCCTCGTGCTCGGCCCAGACCTCGGGCCGCTCCCAGTTGAGGTCGGGCTGCTCGGGCGCGAACAGGTGCAGGTACCACTGCCCGTCGGCGACCCGCGTCCAGGCCGAGCCGCCGAAGATCGACTGCCAGGCGTTGGGCGGCTGCGTGCCGTGCTCGCCCTGACCATCGCGGAACCAGAACAGTCCTCGTTCGGGCGAGCCCGCCGGAGCGGCGAGCGCCTGCGCGAACCAGGGGTGCGCGCTCGAGATGTGGTTCGGGACGATGTCGACGATCGTGCGGATCCCGAGCTCGCCCGCTTCCGTGATCAGCCGCTCGGCCTCCCACAGCGTTCCGAAGGCCGGATCGATCGAGCGGTAGTCCGAGATGTCGTAGCCCGAGTCGGCCAGCGGCGACGGATACCAGGGGTTGAACCAGAGCGCGTCAACCCCGAGCGCGGCGAGGTACGGCAGATGCTCGCGCACGCCCTCGATGTCGCCCGTGCCGTCGCCGTTGGCGTCGGCAAAGCTGCGTACGTAGACCTGATAGACGACCGCGTCCCGCCACCAGGGGCGCTGACCCGCGCCATCAGATTCGCGGCGCGGCGCAGCCGCAACCGTCGTGTCCGTCTCCCTCATGGGGTCGAGCATGACACAGCCAACAAATGATTGCAAGAGTCCGACTTACTTTTGCATTTTTCGTACTTCCGTACGCAACTCTTGCAGAGATTTACCGACTCGGCGCGTTTGCGGTCGAGCCGCGAGCCACCACCTCCGGTTCGAAGAACAGTTCGTCGGCGGACACCATCGAGCCCTCGATCTGGCCCGCCAGCATCTCCACCGCGGCGCGGCCGATCGCCTCCAGCGGCTGGCGCACGGTCGTCAGCGGCGGGTCAGTGCAGCTCATCAGGGCCGAGTCGTCGAAGCCGATCACCGATAGGTCGGATGGGACCGAAAGACCGGTGCGGCGGGCGGCGCGGACCACGCCGAGCGCGATCGGATCGCTGGCGCAGATGATCCCGGTGACGCCGCGCTCGAACAGCCGCAACGCCGCCGCATGCCCACCCTCGAGTGAGAACCGCGTGCGCTCGACCAACTCGAGCGGCTTCGCGACCTTGGAGACCTGCTCGAAGGTCGCGAGCTTGCGCCGCGACGGCATGTGGTCCGGCGGCCCCAGGATCAGGCCGATGCGCTCGTGTCCCAGGTAGGCAAGGTGCGCATACGCCTGCTCCATGGCCACGGCGTCGTCGGTCGATACGCGCGGGAAGTCGAGGTGCTCGGCGGCTGCGTTGATCAGCACCACCGGCAGGCGTAGCGCCAGCAGCCGCTCGTAATGCTCGTGCGGCGCATCGGCCTCTGCGTACTGGCCGCCGGCGAAGATCATCCCCGAGACCTGGCGCTCGAGCAGCATCTCCACGTACTCGGCCTCGGACATGCTGCCGGTGCGCGTGCAGAGCAC
>DATASU010000128.1:0-20518 GCA_036269095.1 Solirubrobacteraceae bacterium | reverse complement strand
GTAATTCGCGTGCACAGCCCCGACATCATCGGACTCCTCGAGGGCGTCGATGAGTTTCATAAGTTTTGCCGCGTCATCCTCGGAAAGCGGGACCCGCGACTTCGGTCGCTGGGTTACGTCGGCGCTCTCGATCTCGATCCCGGCACCGGTGATCGCATCCCGAACGAGCGGCAACTCACTCGGCTCGGTGATGACCTCGTAGACGTCGTCATCGAGCACGATGTCCTCCGCGCCGGCGTCGATTGCAACGATCAGGTCATCCTCGCTGTAACGCTCGCCGTCGATCACGATCACACCCTGCTTGTCGAACAGGTACGCGACCGAGCCGGGCTCGCCCAGCGAGCCGCCGTGCTTGCCGACGATGTGGCGCACGTCAGCGGCGGTGCGGTTGCGGTTGTCGGTCAGCGCCTCGATCAGCATCGCGACGCCGCCGGGGCCATAGCCCTCGTAGACGACCGTCTCGAAGTTCTCGCCATCGACGCCCGAGCCGGTGCCCTTCTGGATCGCGCGCTCGATGTTGTCCTTCGGCATCGACGCGTCACGTGCCTTCTGGATCGCCAGCGCCAGCGCCGCGTTGCCCTCGGGGTCGCCCCCGCCCTCCTTGGCGGCAACCTGGACCGCACGCGCCAACTTGGTGAAGTGCTGGCCGCGACGCGAATCGACGATCGCCTTCTTGTGCTTGATCGAAGCCCACTTTGAATGCCCTGACATGGGTGTTCAGTCTACGTCGCAGCACCGACCACGGCGCCCACGGCCCTCATGCGCGCATGATCCGCGCGTGGTCCCGGGTACGATCACGGCCGATGACCAACCCTGAGATCTTCAAGGCGTACGACATCCGCGGCATCCACGGCCGCGACCTCGACGCCGCCGGCGCCCGTGAGATCGGCCGCGCCTTCGCCCGCGTGATCGCCGTGCTCGAGGGCAAGCAGAGCGACCAGCTCAAGCTCGGTCTCGGCCGTGACATGCGTCTGACCGCGCCCGAGATGGCCACCGCCTATGCGGAGGGCATGGCGGCCGAGGGCGCGGATGTACTCGACGCCGGCCAGGTCGGCACCGAGATGCTCTATTTCCTCGTCGGCTCGCGGGATCTCGACGGCGGCCTGATGTGCACGGCCTCGCACAATCCCAAGGCCTACACCGGCGCCAAGCTCGTGCGCCGCGGGGCGATCGCGCTCTCCGGCGACGAGGGCATCGGCGACGTCAGGCAGCTCGTGACCGACGGCATGGGTGACGAGCCCGGCGGCGGCAGCGTCGAGCAGGTCGAGATCTACGACGAGTTCCATGAGCAGGTGCTCGGCTTCATCGACCCCTCGGCCGTCAAGCCGCTGAAGGTCGTGGTCGACGGCGGCAACGGCATGGCCGGGCCGATGGTCGGCCCGCTGCTCGAGCGGCTCGGACTCGATCTCAGCACCTGTTACTGGACGCCCAACGGCGAGTTCCCCGACCACGAGCCCAACCCGCTGCTGCCCGAGAACCGCGAGTTCATCATCAACGCGGTCAAGCGCCAGGGTGCGGACCTCGGGATCGCGTGGGACGGCGACGCCGACCGCTGCTTCTTCATCGACGACACCGGCGCGTTCGTCGACGGCGACTTCCTGACCGCGATCCTCGCCAAGTCGATGCTGCGCAAAAGCCCGGGCGAGACGATCCTCTACGACATCCGCGCCAGCCGCGCGGTGCCCGACATCGTCGAGGCGGCCGGCGGCACGGCGCTGATCAACCGCGTCGGCCACGCCTTCTTCAAGTCGCGGATGCGCTCCGAGGGCGGGATCTTCGGGGGCGAGGTCTCGGGTCACTACTACTTCAAGGACTTCTACTGCGCCGACTCGGGCACGATCCCGGCGCTGCTGATCCTCGAGGAGCTCTCCCGGCAGGGGGCAAAGCTCTCGGAGCTGCTCGCGCCGATGCGCGACAAGTACTTCATCTCCGGCGAGATCAACTCCGAGGTCGAGGACGCCCAGGCGAAGATGGACGAGATCGCAGCGCGGTTCTCCGACGCCGAGCAGCAGCACCTCGACGGGATCTCGATCGATTACCGCGACTGGCATTTCAACGTCCGTGCTTCGAATACCGAGCCGCTGCTGCGCCTCTGCCTCGAGTCACTCGTCTCCGAGGCCGACATGGAGGCCAAGCGCGACGAGGTTCTGGCGCTGATCCGCGCGTGAGCCCGGCGCTCACCGACGAGCTCGCGCCCGGCGTCCACAGGATCGCGGTACCGACCCCGTTCGCGGTCGGGCGGATCAACTGCTACCTGCTGACCGGCGATCCGCTGACGCTCGTCGACACGGGGCCCAACTCTGGGACCTCGCTCGACTACCTCGAGCGTGGCCTCGCCGAGCTCGAGGTGCGGGTCGAGGATCTCGAGCTGATCGTGCTCACGCACCAGCACATGGACCACGAGGGCCTGCTCGAGATCCTCGAGCGGCGCTCACAGGCCGAGGTGGCGGCGTTCGCGCCGCTGGTCCCCTGGATCGCCGATTACCGCGCCAATACGAAGGCCGACGACGAATACGCGCAGCAGATGATGCGTCGCCACGGGCTGCCCGATGACATCGGCCTGGTACTCGGCATCCTCACCGCGGGCATGCACTCGTTCGGCTCCAAGGGCACGGTCACGCGGCCGCTGCACGACGGCGACACGCTGACGCTCGGCGGGCGCGAGTACAGCGTCCACCACCGGCCCGGCCACAGCCCGTCTGACCTCGTGTTCTTCAACGCGCACACGGGATTGCTCGTCGGCGGCGACCACCTGCTCGCGCGCATCTCCTCGAACGCGCTGCTGACGCGCCGACTCGACGGCAACACCGACGACCCGCGCCCGACGCCGCTGATCGACTACAGCGAATCGCTGCGGGCGACGCGCGAGATGCAGGTCACCACCGTGCTGACCGGCCACGGTGAGGAGATCAACGGTCACGCCACGTTGATCGACACCCGCCTCAGCGACCAGGAGCGGCGCGCGCGCAAGATCCTCGCGATGATCTCTGAGCGGCCGCTCACCGCGCACCAGATTGCCCAGCAGATGTGGGGCGAGATCGCGATCAAGCAGGCCTACCTGACACTGTCGGAGGTGCTCGGGCACCTCGACCTGCTGCTCGCCGCCGGAACCGCCGCCGAGCGCGAGGCTGACGGCGTCAGCCTATTCGCTGCTGCCTGAGAGACCGGACCCGCCACTGGCGGAGCCACCGCTGCCGGATCCGGACCCGCCTGAGCCGGACCCGCCTGAGCCTGAGCCGCCTGCGCCTGAGCCGGAGCCGCCGGAACCGCCACCGCCAATGCCCGCCTGGCCGCCACCGCCCTGCCCGGCAAACGCGCTCACACCCGGCAGCAACGGCGACAGCGTCGCCTTGCCGCAGGCGGCGATGCCGGGCACCGAGACCTTCATCGTAATGGTGTCGTCGGGGGCGTAGATCTGCAGCGCGGCGGCGGTCGGGCAGCTGCCGCCGCCGGTCGCGACGTCGCTGGTCACCATCCGGAACGACGCCGACTCGCCCGGAGCCAGCGTCAGCTCGCCCGCCGGCGTCGAGCCGACGACGTCACCGCTGGTCCGGGTCGCGTGCGTCGGCAGCGCCGCGCCGCTCGAAGACAGGAACTCCACCCCCGGCCAGCCGTAGGTGTGACAGGTCGACGAGCCGCTGTTCTTGAGCGCGAAGCCGAGCACGATGGTGCCCGCGGCGCCGTTGGAACCGAGGTAGGAAGGTGTCAGATCGCCGGCCGTGCACGGGTTGCCGACCGCGGTCGTCGAGGTCTTGGTCGCCGTCGTGTCGGTCTGCGGCCCGGTGGTGGTCGTCGACGGCGTGCCCGCCGGCTGGGTGACCGTCTGCGTGACCGTCACCGGCGGCTGAGTGTTGTCCGAGGCGTTGTTGCTGCCCCCGCAGGCGGCCACACACAGCGCGCTCGCGACCGCCGCGGCCGCGAGAAGGAGTGAGCGCCGGAACCGAAACCGCATCTACTCCCCTTTCTTGCCGAGCTCGCCGAATCCTGCCAGCGTCAGGAAGAAGCGATGCAGGCGGTCCTCCCCGGTCAGCTCCGGGTGGAACGACAGCGCGACGATCTTGCCCTGGCGCACCGCGACCGGGTGGCCGTCGACCGCGGCCAGCACCTCGACGCCATCACCGTGCTCGGCAATCCAGGGCGCGCGGATGAAGATCGCGTGCACGGGGCCACCAGCGACGCCGGCGACGTCGAACGAGGACTCGAACGAGTGCAGCTGCCGCCCGAAGGCGTTGCGCTCCGCGAGCACATCGAGGATCCCGAGGTGGGCGCGGTCGAGCATGATCATGCCCGCGCAGGTGCCGAGGATCGGGGTGCCGGCGGCCGCGAGCTCGCAGAGCGGCCGCTTCAGCCCCTCACGCTCGATCCCGAGCGTCATCACCGTCGACTCGCCACCGGGCAGCACCAGCGCGTCGAGCCCTTCGAGATCGACCGGCACGCGCACCTGGCGCGTCACCGCGCCGAGGCCGCTCAGAACCCGCTCGTGCGCCTCGAACCCTCCCTGCAGGGCGAGGATTCCGACGAGCGGTGCTGCGTCCGGCGACGCCGCGCTCACCAGCCGCGCGGTGAGAGCAGCTGCTCGGCGTCGAGCTTCGAGGTCTCGATGCTCTCCATCGCCGGCCCCAGGCCGGTCGATGCCGCGGCCACCCGCGCCGGGTCGGCGTAGTGCGTGGTCGCCTCGACGATCGCCCGGGCGCGGCGTTCCGGATCGGAGGACTTGAAGATGCCCGAGCCGACGAACACGCCCTCGGCGCCGAGCTGCATCACCAGTGACGCGTCGGCCGGCGTGGCGATGCCGCCGGCGCAGAACAGCACCACCGGAAGCTTGCCCTCGGTGGCGACCTGGCGCACCAGCGGCAGCGGCGACTGCAGCTCCTTGGCGGCCGCGGCCAGCTCCTCGGGCCCCAGCGTCGAGAGCCAGCGCAGCTCCGTGCGGATCTTGCGCAGGTGCGTGACCGCGTTGACGATGTCACCGGTGCCCGCCTCGCCCTTGGAGCGGATCATCGCGGCGCCCTCTCCGATGCGGCGCAGCGCCTCACCGAGGTTGGTCGCGCCGCACACGAACGGAGCCTTGAACGCCCACTTGTCGATGTGGTTGACGGTGTCGGCCGGGGTCAGCACCTCGGACTCGTCGATGTAGTCGACCTCGAGCGCCTCGAGCACCTGCGCCTCGGCGAAGTGGCCGATGCGGGCCTTGGCCATCACCGGAATCGTGACCGCGTCCTGGATGCCCTTGATCATCTCCGGATCGGACATGCGCGCGACGCCGCCATCGCGGCGGATGTCGGCGGGGACGCGCTCGAGCGCCATCACCGCGCAGGCGCCTGCGTCCTCGGCGATCTTCGCCTGCTCGGGCGTGACCACATCCATGATCACGCCGCCCTTCAGCATCTCGGCAAGGCCCGCCTTGACTGTGAAAGTGGACTCGTCGCGTGAAATGTGGCCGTTTGTGCTCATGAGGCCAGTGTAACCCGGACCGATTTGGCCGGAACGGCGGAAGCTGTGGACGTTATGTGCAAGAAATGGCATGAAACGCCCTGCGGATAGCCTGGGACCCGTGACCGAAGCGATCTTCGAGCGCCGTGGCGACGGCTTCCACGCGACCGACCTCGCGCGCGGCCCCTGGGACCCCGACGCCCAGCACGGCGGCGCGCCGGCCGCGCTGCTCGGGGGCGAGCTCGAACGGCTGGCGCCACACCCGAACCTGCGGATCGTGCGCATCACCTACGAGCTGCTGCGACCCGTGCCGCTCGGCGAGCTGTACGTCCAGACCGCGATCACACGCCCCGGCAAGCGCGTGCAGCTGCTCGAGGCGACGCTCCACACCGCCGACGGCACCGAGCTCGTAAGGGCCCGTGCCGTACGCGTCGCCCGCGCCCCGCTGGGCGCGGGCACACCGGCCGAGGCGACTCCCGCCGGCCCGCAGACCGTCGCGACCGCGGCCCCGCTCTGGAACCCGCGCTCGCTGCCGGGCGGCGCCGTCGAGCTGCGCTACGTCGAGGGCGATCCGACCGGGCTCGGTCCGCGCACCGCCTGGTTCAGGCTGAAGGTAGCCGTGATCGCCGGCGAACGGCCGACGCCGCTGCAGCGGCTGCTGGTCGCCGCCGACTTCCCCAACGGGATCAGCAACGAGCTCGACTGGAACGAGTGGATCTTCATCAACCCGGACCTGACGGTCTACGTCGAGCGCGAGCCGCGCTCGGAGTGGGTGGCGCTGCGGGCGCGCACGCGCGTCACCGAGGGTGAGTCGGCGCTCGCAGAGGCGACGCTGTTCGACACCGAGGGCCGCATCGGCCGCTCGCTGCAGTCGCTCTACGTCGCTCGCGCCCCTGCCAAACAGGGTGGGTGAGCCGGGGGCAACCCCACAGGCGGCCAGCGGGCCGCCTGTGGCAGCCCGGAGTTATTTCAGCCGGAACGCCTTGATACGGACGTCGTACTGCTGGGCGTCGCGGCTGTAGACCCCGTAGGCGAGTGCCTGGATGATCGACAGCAGTGCCGTGTGCGAGCGCACGAACGCCGGCGTGTTCGACGAGTAATAGAGGCGGATCCGTGCCAGCCGCGCGACCTCGGAGAGGGTCGCGTCGGTGATCGCGAGCGTCTTTGCCCGGCGATGGCGCGCGAGCTTCATCGTGCGCGTGATCAGCGGATGCGGGCGTCCGGCCGAGAGGCCGATCACGAGCGTCTGCTCGTCGATGCGGCTGAGCCGACCGAGTGCCTCCTGCGACGGGCTCGCGACGATCTCGGCGCGAACGTCGAGCAGCATCAGCAGGTGGCGCAGGTAGCTGGCGAAGAACGCCATCTGGTCGGTGCCGGCGATCAGCACCTTCTCCGAGGAAACGATCGCGTCGATCGCGGCCTCGACGTCGGAGCGCGAGAGCTTGTGCGCCGTGTCCTCGACGTTGACGTGGTCAGCGGCCAGCGACGATTCGAACTCGGTGTGGTCGAGTGAGAACAGCGGGGCACCCGAGCCGAATGTCTCGGCGGCGCCGCTTGCGGTGCGGCGGCGGTACTCGTCGCGAGCCGCCTGTTGCAGCTCTGGGAAACCTTCGAAGCCGAGCGCCTGGGAGAAGCGCACGACGGTGCTCGAGGAGGTGTTCGCGCGGCGCGCGAGCTCCTCTGCGGTTTGGAATGCCGCCTCGTCGAGGTGATCGACGATGTACTGCGCTACGTCCTTCTGCGACCGCGAGAACTCGTCGAAACGAGCCGTGATGTACGCGGATAGGGCCTGATGGCCGTGGGGCGCCTCAGGCGCCGCGGTGGTAGCTGATGCTTGCTTCATAGGCAGCGTCTGTTTCGACGTCGCCTGCTGCCGTTCCTTCTCGCCGGTTTAACCGACGTTCACGACACGGTGCGCCGCTTAGGACCTGTGGCGAGCATCGTACTCGCGTGCACGCGCCTGGTTCTGCTTTCTCTCGGCCATCACCTGACTGACGATGTAGCCGATGATGAAATTCGCGACGCCGCCCATGATCACGAACCAGGTCAGGATCAGCGCGAGCGAGGTACCGAATGAGCTCGGCGCCTTACCGAGCCCGAGGATCTGTGCGGTCACGAGGTACATGCCTCGATCATACGGATCGCGCTCGCTGTACGCCCCGCAAACCGCTACCTTCCCCGCGGCGGCCCTGTAGCTCAGCGGTCAGAGCACCCGGCTCATAACCGGCGAGACGCAAGTTCGAATCTTGCCAGGGCTATCCAGTGATGACCCCTGCAAGCAGGGATTTTCCGGCGCCCTGCTAACTTCAGTGGCACGGTCGGCGCCGCCGGCCGTGAGGCAGTTGCTTTCAATGGACGCGTTCTAGCGCGGTTCGGGTCAGCGAATAAGCCTCCCGAATCGTATTTGTGGTCGCCCCACGGGCCCACGCAGGAGAACCCATGTCCAAGCAGTCCTTCGCCGATCTCGGCGTGTCCAAAGCGGTCGTCGACGCCCTTGCCAAGCGCAAGATCGTTGAGCCGTTCGCAATCCAGAGCGTCGTGATGGGCGACGTGCTCGCCGGTCGCGACGTGCTCGCGCGCTCCCCCACCGGTTCCGGTAAGACGCTCGCCTTCGGTATCCCGATGATCGACCGCACCGCGGCCGAGTCGCGCCGCCCGGCGGCACTCGTGCTTGCGCCGACGCGCGAGCTCGCCACCCAGATCGTTGACGAGCTGCGTCCGGTCGCCCAGGCCCGGGCGCTGCGCATCACCGCCGTATACGGCGGTGTCGGCCTGCTCAAGCAGGCTCAGGACGCCGCCAAGTCGCACATCATCGTCGCCACCCCCGGCCGCCTCGAGGACCAGCTCGAGCGCCGCGCGTTCAACCTCAACAACGTGCACACGCTCGTGATCGACGAGGCCGACCGGATGCTCGACATGGGCTTCCGTCCGGCGCTCGATCGCATCGTCGCGCTGTGCCCGCCCAACCGTCAGACGCTGTTCTTCTCGGCGACGCTCGACGGCGAGGCCGGCAAGGCCGCCCGCCGCTACACCAACAGCGCCGTCTTCCACGAGCACGGCCCGGCCGAGCGCCGCGCCTCCGACGACGTCGAGCACCTGTTCGTGCCGGTCACGCACGAGGGGCGAATCGACGCGCTGCTTGATCACCTCGGCGGCAAGCGCGACCTCTCGCTCGTGTTCGTGCGCACCAAGCACGGCGCCGACAAGCTCGTCAAGAAACTCTCCAACCACGGGGTCGCCGCGGTTGCGATGCACGGCAACAAGACCCAGCGCCAGCGCGAACGCGCGCTCGCACAGTTCGAGGCGTTTGAGGTCGACACGCTGGTCGCCACCGATGTGGCCGCCCGCGGAATCGACGTCGGCGGGATCTCGCACGTGATCAACTTCGACCCGCCGCACGACTCGGAGACCTACGTGCACCGCGTCGGCCGCACCGGCCGCGCCGGTGCCACCGGCGTCGCGATCTCGCTGGTCTCGAGCGACCAGGTCAAGGAGATCAACCGCATGGTCGGCGTGCTCGGGATCGACACCGGTCTCGGCGGACGCCCGAGCGTCGGCAGCGACGGCTTCAAGCGGGGCGGCAGGTCCTTCAACGCGGGCGCCGCCCAGCAGGAAGCCGGAGCGCGGAGTGAGCGCGCGGCGGCGCGTGAGGATCGCGGCCCCCGACAGGACGGCAGCTCGCGCCCCGGTGGCCACAAGTCCGGCTATCCCAAGCACGGTGGCAGCGGCCCGACGCGCGCGGGCAAGCCGACCGCCGGCCGTCACAGCGTCGACGGCAAGCCGGCCCGTGACGGCAAGCCGAGCCGCGACGGCAAGCCCGCGCGTGCCGGCAAGGCCGCGGGCAGCGGCGGCTACAACCGCGACGGCCAGTCGAGCCGCGGCGGCCAGCCCGGCCGCGGTGGCCAGGGTGGCGGCGCAAAGCGCCAGGGCAGCAAGCCGCGCTTCAAGAATTCCTGATCGTTGATCCGGCCGGCCGCGGTTCCGCTGCGGCCGGCACGATCCCACCGCGACCGGCCGGCCCGGTCCCACCGCGAGTCGGCTCGGCCATGAGCAGCTACGTCGTAAGCTGACCCGACCGTGGCGAGACCTCGCGACCCCGATCACCCACAGGCACGCGTTCCCGAGCGCTTCGCGGTGCGCGAGGCCTACCGCCGCTACTTCTCAGATCATCGCCGCGAGCGCGCGTTCCTGCACGCCGTCGGCTTCACCACGGGCTTTGCGGGCTGCCGGCTCGTGACCCACGCGATCCGCGCGGGCCGCGGCCCATTTCGCAACATGAGTGCCGGTGGGCGCCACCTGCACCACTCGACTCCGGGAATCATCGGTCAGATCACGCTCGGCTATCTGTGGACCTGGCAGGTCGCGATGGGCGCCGATCCCAAGCATCGCGCCGGCTCACGTACCGCGTCGCTCACCGCCGGACTTGCGACGGCACTGACGCTCGACGAGTTCGCGCTCTGGTTCGATCTCGCCGACGACTACTGGGACCAGGCGGGGCGCAAGAGCATCGACGCGGTCGTGCTGTTCTGGGGGCTGTCGGCGGTGCTGCTCACCGGGCGCGGGCTGACCAAGGAGGTCGGTGACGCGTTGCGGGAGTTGGAGGGCCGCCGGTCGCAGTAGTGCCTCGCGGTTTTGACCCGCAGGCCGGCGGCGAGGCTCACGAGGCCCGACACGGCCGGGTTTCCCCCACCGCGCAGCAACCTCGTGGGCCCTACCGACAGGCCCCCCAGTTACACCCCACGACGCTATTAACGACGGACGGGCGGAAATGGTTCCCGGGTCTACTTCGTTTTCTTGCGATCTTTGAATTTCTTGATGTTGCGGGGCAGCACGTAGCCCATTCCGAGACCGGTGCCGTGCGATGAGGCACATGTCGGAAGCTTCCCGCCGCGGAAGCGATGCACGGCGGTCAGAACGGAGTCGGCGGTGCGCTGCTTTGCGGCGATCACGACCGTATACCCCTTCGCGATCGTCCTCGGTGTCAGGAAGATCGAGGTCGTGTTGAGCCCGCCCACCTTGTCGTATCCGAGCGAGTAGTTCCAGTCGTGATACCGACATGCCGCGTTCATCGGCACGACCACGATGTTGTTGATGTGATGGCGGCGCAGCACGCGGTTGGCAACCGCCGCATCGGAAAGCTCCTTGGGGAACACTTGAATCGAGCCATTGGGAAGCGCCACGATCCCGCCAGCGATCGACGGGGCGGTGCCGGAGCTGCCGAGCAGCAGTACGGCGGCGACCGCGATCCCGGCGACCGGAACCGGTATGGCGACCGCGATCCGCTTCGGCAGGCTCAGGCGCCCGAGGAAGGACCATCGTGCGCGTGGTGCCGACGGGATCGCGTCGACGGCGGCCGACAGCTTGGCGCTCGGATGCAGATCCCCGACGCTCGCGTGCAGCTGCTCGCGCAGCGCGTCGCCCAGGTGATCGAAGTCGCTCATGACGCGTTCTCATCTCTGGTCCGTGGCTCGATCAGAGTGCGCAGCTCGGCCAGCCCACGGTGTGTGGCCGACTTCACCGTTCCCTCGGGAAGGTCGAGCATCTCGGCCGTCTGCGCGACCGAGAAGTCGAAGTAGAAGCGCAACACCAGCACCTCACGCTGGAGGTCCTGCAAGCGGTCGAGCGCCTGTGTCATCGCCTCACGCTCCGCCAGGCGATGACTGAATTCCGGGGCCTCCTCTTCGACCCCGTCGACGTCCTCGCCGAGCACCTCCGGCGGCAGCCGATGCTGGCGGCGCCAGTGGTCCCGGCAGATGTTGATCAGCGCCTTGCGGCTGTACGCCTCTGGCGCCTCCCTGGCCTCACGCCAGTGCCGGAAGACGCGCAGCATCGTCGCCTGCACGACGTCCTCGGCGAGGTCGACGTCGTGCAGCAGCAGATAGGCCCCGCGCAACAGCCGCGGCAGATGCGCCTTGGCGAATTGGCGGAACTCGTCGTCGTGATGGAGGACTCGACGTCGTGAGCCTGTGTCAGATTGCGGCACAGCCACTGAAATGCTTAACGACGACGGAAGCGATCAGGTTCCAGACACCGTCAACAACCGGTGCTGAAGTTCCCTGTGTCGCACGGGACCCCGACGCACGTGTACTCGTTGATCCCGCACGCGGTGCTGACGACGTGGTAGCAGCAGTTGCCAGTGCCGCAGCCGCCGGCCCTACAGTCGCCCTCGGACACGGTGTAGTGGGTGCAGCACCCGGATCGGAGCGCCTCACGCAGCGCGGGTGAGGCCTCCGATGGCAGGACCTTGAGCACCTCATCAGCGGTCAGCGCTCGTGGCACCGTCCCAGCCGGAGTAAATCCGGCCGCGGTGAATCCTGCCGGACTGGAATCCGAACAGATCGCGTTGCCTGCGCTGACTAGCTCCTGCGCCATACACCACCCCACTCGTTCCGCCGGCCCCCGCACATCATGCCAGTGGACGCGGCGTCATGGGTCGCTGGATGCGGCCGCCGCGGCATCGACCGGTACGAGCGACTTGTCGTAGCTCGACAGTTCCGGCAGCAGCTCGCGGCAGTGCTGTGCAAACGCCTGTGCCCGCAGCGTCGGCCGTACGCCGGGCGGGCGGGCGAGCATCACGTCGACCGTCTTGACCTCGCCACTCAGCGGGACCGCGACCAGCGGCCTGCCCTCGTAGCTGACGTCTCCGTAGGGGCGGCTGATGAGCAGCGTGAAGCCGAGGTTGCGCGCGACCAGCGAGCGCAGCAGCTCGTAGCTCGAGGTGCGGTGGCGGATCCGCGGCGTCACCCCCGCGTGCGCGAACAGCCCGGTCTGGTGCTCGAGCACCGGCTGAACGTCGAGCGCAACGAAGTCATGGCCTGCCAGCTCCGTGAGCGTCACGCGCGTGCGCTCCGCGAGCGCATGCTCGGGCGCGAACAGCGCGTACGGCACCGTCGCGTACAGCGGCTCCTTGACGAGCGCCACGTGCAGCCCGACGTCATACATCAGCGCAATCTCGCAGCGACCCTCGAGCAGCGCCGACTCGAGCACGTCGGTCGAGCCCTCGAGGAAATCCAGCGTCATGCCCGGGTAACGGCGCTCGAACGTCTCCATCAACGCCGGCAGCACCAGCGGTGCGCCGGTGCCGAAACAGCCAACCGTCAAACGGCCCGACAGGCCGCGACCGATCGTGTCGGCCTGGGAGAGCATCGCGTCGGCGTCCGCCATCAGGTTGCGCGCGGGCAGCAACAGCTCATATCCGGCGCTGGTCAGCTCGAGCCCGCGCCCGCGATGGCGGATGAAGAGATCGGTTCCCAGCGCCTGCTCGAGTCCGCGAACTGCCAGCGACACCGCCGACTGCGACAGCACCAGGCGCTCCCCGGCCGCGGTCATCGAGCCGCTCTCGGCGGCCGCGACGAAGATCTCGACCTGCCTGAGGTTGAGCATGGCATGAGTATTGCTCATGGCTCGCGCCAGTAGGTCGGCATTTACTTGTGCGCCTCCAGGTCGCATGATCTCCAGTTGCACCCGACCAGCCCCAGAGTCGCGCCCGCCCGCATCGGAGTCGCGCACGCGAGGAGAGAGCAGATGCCCGAAGAATCCCTGGAAGCCGCGATCCAGCGCGCCGGCGGCGCCGTCGAGTTCCTGCGCAACGCACAGGCGCGGCCGCACACCTTCCCGGTACGCCCCGAGTTCAGCAACTGGCGCAGCGAGCAGAGCTCGTGGCGCGAGAGCTGCGCGCTGCTCGATCAGTCACATCACATGACTGACCTGTTTCTCGAGGGACCGGACGCGCTCGGTCTGCTCTCGCGGCTGGCGGTCAACAGCTTCGCGAACTTCACCCCGGGCAGGGCCAAGCAGTACGTGGCCGTGAACTCCGACGGCTTCATGATCGGCGACGCGATCCTGTTCCACCTGCCGGACGGCAGCTTCGACCTCGTCGGTCACCCGATGGTGCTCGACTGGGTCGAATTCCACGCGCTCGGCGAGCGCCTCGATCTGCGACTCGAGCGCGACGAGAACTCGATCGTGCGCAGCGCCGGGCCACCGAAGCAGTACCGCTTCGAGCTTCAGGGTCCAACCGCGGCGGTGATCGTCGAGCAGCTAACCGGCCAGCCGCTGCCCGACGTCAAGTTCTTCAACATGGCGAGCTTCGAGATCGCGGGACTGCACGTCGACGCGCTGCGCCACGGGATGGCCGGCCAGCCCGGCTTCGAGCTGTTCGGGCCGTGGGAGCAGGGCGAGCAGGTGCGCGAGGCGCTGCTCGCCGCCGGCTCGCAGCACGGACTGGTCCAGGTTGGTTCGCGCGCCTATTCGACCGCCAACCTGGAATCAGGCTGGGTGCCGGCGCCGTTCACGGCGATCTTCTCCGGCGCGGGTACGCAGGCATACCGCGAATGGCTGCCGGCGGCCAAGGCCGGGTCGCTGGCAGGTAGCTTCGACTCGGCCCAGGTCAGCGACTATTACCTCACCCCCTACGAGCTCGGCTACGGCAAGGTGATCAGCTTCGACCATGACTTCGTCGGCCGCGAGGCACTGAACGCGATGACCGACGCGCCCACCCGCGAAAAGGTCACGCTGCTGTGGAATCCGCAGGACGTCAGCGAAGCCTTCGCCAGCGTTCTGCAGGAGGGCGACGCCGCCAAGTTCATCGAGTTTCCGAAGGCGCGCTACGGACTCTTCCAGGTCGACACGGTGCTGCGCGATGGCGAGCAGATCGGCGTCTCGCACGACTGCGGCTACATCTACAACGAGCGGGCGTTCGTCTCGCTCGCGAGCATCGACACCACCGACGCGCCCGTCGGCAGCGAGGTCACGGTGCTGTGGGGCGAATCGCCGAATTCACGCAAGCCGGCCGTCGAGCCGCACGCCCAGGTCGAGCTCCGCGCGACCGTCGCGCCCGCACCACTTGTGTCGTTCGCGCGCGAGTCCTATCGCTCGGCCTAGAGGATGGACCGCTTGGCCTAGAGGATGGCGATCGGGGGCCGCTCCGCGGCCCACGGGCGTGCCGCCTCGATCTGGCCGGCGAGCGAGTAGAGCGTCTCCTCCTCGCCGTGGCGCCCGACGAGCTGCACGCTCAACGGCAGGCCATCTGAGCCGAAGCCGGCCGGAATCGAGATCGCCGGTTGGCCGGTGAGGTTGAAGACGGGGTGCCAGGGCATGAAGCGCCCGGCCTTGTCGAGCGCGACCAGCGCCGACCTGCCGTAGCCACCCTCGGCCGCGATCGCAGTCGTCGCGAGCCCCGGCGTCAGCAGCACGTCATGGTCGTTCCAGAGGCGCGTGATCTTCGCGATCGTCGACGGGCGCTTGGCGAGCAGCTGCTCACGACGCTTGGCCGGCACGAGACGGCCGCCGACCGCTGCCAGCTGTCGCGTCGAGCGCTCGGCAAGCTCCGGGTGCTCGAGCGTGCCGAACTCCTCGTGCGCGCCGCGCAGATAGGTCTGGATGAAGTCGAACGCCACGCCGCCGTAGCTGGGATCGTTCTCCGTCACCTGGTGACCGAGCTCGGTCAGCAACCTCGCCGTCTGATCGAAGGCCTGACGCTGATCGGCCGACAGCCTCGCGAAGGCGCCGGGCGGAAGCTTCGACGAGATCGCGATCCGCAGCGGGATTGCCGGCGGTGTCTGCGCCGCCTGCAGGAAGGTCCCGCGGGGCGGCACCGTGCTGAAGCTGTCGCCGGAGACCGACCCGTGGATCACGTCGAGAAGCAGGGCGCTGTCGGCGACCGTGCGGGCCAGCGCGCCGAACGTCGCAAGTCCGAGCCAGCCGTCGCCGAGCGGCTGCGACGAGACGCGCCCGCGCGTCGGCTTCATGCCCACCAGGCCACAGCAGGCGGCCGGAGTGCGGATCGAGCCGCCACCGTCGGAGGCGCCGGCCGCCGGCACCAGTCCGGCGGCAACCGCTGCCGCCGAGCCGCCCGAGGAGCCCCCCGGCGTGCGCGTCAGGTCCCAGGGGTTGCGGGTCACGCCACCGGCGTCACTGGCGGTCCACGGGAACAACATCAGCTCGGGCACGCGCGTGATGCCGAGCGGGATCGCCCCTGCCCGGCGCATCCGCCGCACCGCCTCGGCGTCGCTGTCGGCCGGCTTGGTCGGCGACTTCGAACCGCGCGTGCGCGTGTGGCCGCCGAGCGGCATGTCGTCCTTGATCGCGACTGGCACGCCGGCCAGCGGGCCGACGCTCTCCATCGCGCCGCCGGCGTCGATCTGCGACGCGGTGGTCAGCGCCAGCTCCTGCAGCGTCTCGCGAAACGCGTTGACGCGCGGATCGAGCCGCTCGATCCGCGCCAGGAAGATCTCGACGAGCTCCCGCGCTCGGATCTCGTGCTCGCGCACGCGGCGCGCGAGTTCCAGCGGCCCCGCGAATGCGAGCTCGTTTTCCTCGGCGCGTCCCACTGGCGAGTTAGTCTTCCAGATCCCTGAGCTTCAGCAATAGATTCCTGATCGCCGGGGCGTAGCGGTAGGAGACACCGCCGTGGCCGCCGTCGAACAGCTCGAAGCTGTGCTCGATGCCAAGACGCTCGAGCTCGGCCGAGAAGGCGCCGCTGCCGACGTCGAGCATGTACTCGTCGCCGCGCCCCGCCTCGACGTGGATGTGACGTAGGCCCCTGAGCTCATCGACGTGCTGCGCGGCCATGCGCACCGGGTCAAACGCGAGCCAGCGTTCCCAGATCTCGGGGATCAGGACGCCGGTCGCCGTGTCGAACGGCAACAGCACCTTGCCGGGGCGTTCCGGATCGGGTGAGTAGGCGGCGGCCATCGCGTAGGCGTTCAGCGCCTCGCCCCAACGGCCCCAGTCAAAGCGATCGGAGCGTTTGAACTCCTCGAGCAGCCTGTCGTAGGAGCCGTCGTAATCGTCGCGCAGCACGCGCACGGCGCGCGGGAAATCGCCCATGTAGCTGGCCTCGAACAGCGTGTCGGGGGCATGGGCGATCAGCGCGCCGAACACGTCGGGGCGCAACATCGGCAGCACGAGCGCGCCATAGCCACCGGACGAGTGCCCGGTCACCGCGCGCCGCTCACGCGTGCCCGCCGTCGGATAGCGTCCGTCGATGAACGGAACGATCTCGTCGCAGAGGTAGTCGCAGTAGTTGCCGGTCGCGCTCGAGTTGAGGAACTGCGCACCGCCCAGCGAGGTCCACGCGTCGACGAACACGACCACCGCATCGGGGCACCCGCCGGCCGCGAACATCACGTCGAGGCGCTCGACGAACAGCGGCTCGAACGGCTTGCGCGCAAGCCAGCCGTCGAGCTGCCCGCTGAAGCCCTGAAGCACGTAGACCGCGGTCACCGCCGTGGCGCTCCCGTTCACCACGCCCGGCGAGCTGTACACGTACAGCGGCCGTGACGTCGGGTCGCCGAGCGGGTTACCGGCGAGCGCTTCGGACTCGACCACGAGCTTGTCGAAAGTGCCTGCAAGCGGCCGCCGCCACGGCGGTCCGGGCGGCTCATCGAGCTGACGCAGCGTCACGCGCTGACCGTAGCTGAAACGCTGCCTGCAGGACAGACTGAGCTAGGGGCCGATCCGCTTACCGACCTTTATAGTCAGCCCTATCTCCCTCCCCATACAGACTTCACGAGTGTCAGATGACTGAGACCATCGAAGGATCCTCCACGAATGGCGACATTGACGTAGCCGAGACCACCGAGTGGCTCGACGCGCTCGATGCCGTCGTCCAGCACGACGGCGTAAGCCGCGCACGGCATCTGCTTACGCGCGTCGTCGAACGTGCCCAGCACGCGGGCAGCGGCCCGATCGGTTCGCTCAACACCCCGTACGTCAACACCATTCCCGCGTCGCTGGATGAGCAGATCCCCGGCGACAACCTGGTCGAGCGGCGGCTGCGCTCGATCATCCGCTGGAACGCGATGGCGATGGTCGTGCGCGCCAACAAGTACTCCTCGGAGCTCGGCGGCCACATCGCGTCGTTCCAGTCATTGGCGACGCTGTACGAGGTCGGCTTCAACCACTTCTGGCACGCGCCGTCCGCCGAGCACGGCGGCGACCTCGTCTACTTCCAGGGCCATTCCTCGCCCGGCAACTACGCGCGCGCATACCTCGAGGGCCGTCTGACCGAGAGCCAGCTTGACAACTTCCGTCAGGAGGTCGGCGGCAACGGCCTCTCGTCGTATCCGCATCCCTGGCTGATGCCCGACTTCTGGCAGTTCCCGACCGTGTCGCTCGGAATCGGAGCGATCACCTCGATCTACCAGGCGCGCTTCATGCAGTACCTCAACCACCGCTCGATCAGCCCGACGACCGGCCGCAAGGTCTGGGCGTTCCTTGGTGACGGCGAGATGGACGAGCCCGAGACGATGGGCGCGATCGGCCTCGCCGGGCGTGAGCAGCTCGACAACCTGATCTGGGTCGTCAACTGCAACCTGCAGCGGCTCGACGGGCCGGTGCGCGGCAACGGCAAGATCATCCAGGAGCTCGAATCGGATTTCCGCGGCGCCGGCTGGAACGTGATCAAGGTGATCTGGGGCTCGCGCTGGGATTCGCTGCTCGAGTCCGACATCGACGGCCGTCTCGTCCACGTCATGAACGAGTCGGTCGATGGCGAATACCAGACCTACAAGTCGCGCGACGGCAAGTATGTGCGCGAGCACTTCTTCGGCAAGGACCCGGTGCTGCTCGATCGCGTCTCGCACATGAGCGACGACGAGATCTGGCAGCTGAATCGCGGTGGCCTCGACCAGCAGAAGGTCTACTCCGCCTACGCGCACGCCGTGCGCGAGACCGGCCGCCCGACAGTGATCCTCGCCAAGACGATCAAGGGCTACGGCATGGGGGCGTCGGGCGAGGGTCAGATGATCGCCCACCAGGCCAAGAAGATGGCCGAGGAGGCGCTGCTCGCCTTCCGCGACCGGTTCGAGCTGCCGCTCACCGACGACCAGGTGCGCGCCGCCGAGTACTACAAGCCGGCCGATGACACGCCCGAGATGCAGTACCTGCACGAGCGCCGCGCCGCCCTCGGCGGCTCGCTGCCGGCGCGCCGGCGCACGGCAGAGCCGCTGCAGGTTCCAGAGCTGTCGGCCTTCCAGTCGCAGCTCGACGGCAGCGGGGATCGCGAGATCTCGACGACGATGGCGTTCGTGCGTGTGCTGGCCACGCTGCTTCGCGATAAGCAGCTCGGCAAGCGCGTCGTGCCGATCGTGCCCGATGAGTCACGGACGTTCGGGATGGAGGGCATGTTCCGCCAGGTCGGCGTGTACTCGTCGGTCGGCCAGCTCTACAAGCCCGAGGACTCCGAACAGCTCATGTACTACCGCGAGGACCAGGCCGGCCAGATCCTCGAGGAGGGCATCACCGAGGCGGGCTCGATGTCCTCGTTCATCGCCGCGGCCACGTCGTACAGCGCGCACGCCGAGCAGATGATCCCCTTCTACATCTACTACTCGATGTTCGGCTACCAGCGGGTCGGGGATCTCGTCTGGGCTGCCGCCGACAGCCGCGCGCGCGGCTTCCTGCTGGGCGGTACCGCCGGACGCACGACGCTCAACGGCGAGGGGCTGCAACACGAGGACGGCCACAGCCACGTGCTGTTCTCGGTCGTTCCCAACGTCGTCGCCTACGACCCCGCCTACGGGTACGAGGTCGCGGTGATCATCCAGGAGGGTCTGCGACGGATGGTCGCCGAGCAGCAGGACGTCTTCTACTACCTGACGTTGATGAACGAGAACTACACGCACCCGGCGCTGCCCAAGGGTGCCGAGGACGGAATCCTGCGCGGCATGTACCTGCTGCGCGACGGCGGCTCTCCGCGCGCGAAGAAACCGCGGGTGCAACTGCTCGGTTCCGGCACGATCCTGCGTGAGGTGCTGGCGGCAGCCGAGCTGCTCGAGCAGGACTTCGGCGTGCTCGCCGACGTCTGGAGCGTCACCTCGTTCACCGAGCTGCGCCGCGACGGCATCGAGGCCGAGCGCTGGAACACGCTCAACCCGCTGGCGAAGAAGCCGCGCGTGCCGTTCGTGACCGAGCAGCTGGGCAAGCGCCCGGGTCCCGTGATCGCCTCGACCGATTACATCCGCGCCTACCCGGACCAGATCCGTGCCTGGGTCGACGGCTCGGGCGGTGGCGGCCAGTCTCGGATCTTCCGGGTACTCGGGACGGACGGTTTCGGACGCAGCGATTACCGCAAGGCGCTGCGCAGCTTTTTCGAGGTCGACCGTCACCATGTGGTGGTGTCCGCGCTCAAGGCGCTGGCCGACGATGGCGCCGTGGACGTCAAGCAGGTCGCCGCGGCGATCAAGAAATACGAGATCAACCCCTCGGCGCCGATGCCGACCAGCGTATGAGCGCCACCGCTGCGGACCTCAAGGTCTCGGTCCCCGACATCGGTGACTTCGGCGAGGTCCCGGTGATCGAGATCCTCGTGGCCGTCGGCGATACCGTCGCGGTCGAGGATCCACTGATCACGCTCGAGTCCGACAAGGCCACGATGGACGTACCATCGCCCGCCGCAGGCGTTGTCAAAGCGATCCACGTGAAAGTCGGCGACAACGTCACCGAGGGTTCGCTGGTGCTGGACCTCGAGGCTGCGGCCGCAGAGCAGGCCTCAGCGCCCGAGGCTGAGGAGGCTTCGCCGGCGCCCACCCCGCCGACGCCCACACCGCCGGCAGCCGCACCGTCGGCGCCCACTCCTGCCGCAACCGCGGGGCCGTCTCGGCCGGCGAGCGCCGATGGTGACGCGGTGAACGGCGGCGCCAACGGTCACGGTGAGTCCCCCGTCTACGCGAGTCCGTCCGTGCGTCGGATCGCGCGCGAACTGGGCGTCGATCTGCATGGCGTCGCTGGATCCGGCCGCAAGGGACGGCTCACGCCCGAGGACGTGAAGAGCGCCTCCACCGGCGGGTCCGCCAGGGCCGGTGTGCCCACCAACGGCAGCGCGGCCGGGCTCGACATCGCTCCGTGGCCAGTCGTCGACTTCGAGAAGTTCGGGCCCGTCGAGCGCGTCGAGCGCACGCGGATCCAGAAGATCTCGGCGCCGAACCTGGCCCGTAACTGGGTGATGATCCCGCACGTCACGCACAATGACGAGGCCGACATCACGGAACTCGAGGCCTGGCGCAAGCAGCTCAACGTTGAAATGAACCCCGCCCGCCCGGATGGCGTGAAGTTCACGATGCTGTCGTTCCTGATCGCCGCC
>DATASU010000127.1:0-13644 GCA_036269095.1 Solirubrobacteraceae bacterium | reverse complement strand
TCGAATCGAGCCCGTGCGCCGCCGCCTGCCGCTACTCGGGCCAGCGGAACCCGGGCGCGGTGAGGTTGTCCGCAGCCAGCGGGCTGCGGGGCAAACCGCCAGGCGGATCCATCTGGTTGTAGCCCGACGGCGCGAGGTCGTTGGGCGTGTCCGGATGGAACAGCGCCGCCAGGTACTGCGCCTGCCCGCGGCCGATCCCGAGTTCGGTCTGGCCGCCGCCGTAGGCGCCGATCTCACGCGCCGCGCAGTAGTCGTAGGTGTCGCAGAGCCCCTGCAGGCGGCCGATGCGCGACGGCTTGATGTTGACCATCCGCGGCGCGAACGGGAGCGCCTCGATGTCGGCGATCGAGTGAATCGGCGCGTCCCAGGTGATGCGGTGATGCTCGCCGGCGAGCACCGCCATCGCCTCATCGGAGCTCAGGTCGGGGTCCTCGAGCCAGGCATCGGGGAACGCCTCGACCACGCGCTCGTACAGCACCGGATCGGCGCCCTGGTCGACGATCGTGCCCCGATACATCCCCTTGAAGTCGATCGAGTCGACCGCCCCGGTCGCGACCAACTCAGCGAACAGCTCGGGCGTCCAGGAGCTGGTCGCGTCGAGCTTGAAACGCAACGTCGGGTCGCGCGCGAGGCGCTTGCTGACGGGCTCGAGCGTCGGCGGCTCGCCGAGGCGCGTCGATGCGACGTAGTTCATCGGCCGCGGCTCGCGCCGCAGCGCCCGCGCCAGTGACAGCTCGTTCTGGCGCAGCGCAAGGTCGAGCGCCGAGCTCTCGAACGCCCAGATCCGGTACAGCCGCGAGGCCTCCATCTGCGGTGGCGTCGGGAACAGATCGAGTGACTCGATCAGCTCGCAGAACTCGCCCAGCGTCCGCGACCCCGCCAGATCGTGGACCGCACCCAGCCGCTGGTACTCGAGGTGCTCCTCGGGGCTGTAGACGACGTCCTCACCGAGGCCGCTGAGCCCGGCGCCGCTGATCGTGACGATCGTCGTGTGGCGAACGAAATCGGGCCCGATTTCGGCGCTCAGCCCGTCGAGCGCATAGCCGTCGACGCTCAGCGGGAGGTCGGCGAGCAGGTCGAAGGTGGCCACGCCCGTATCTTCGCGCATCGCTCTGGACGGCTTATTGCTCGCGCGCGTGCATCGGCAGCCGGAAGACGAGCAGGAAGGCCACGGCCAGCGGGGCCAGGCACGCCCAGGCGGTGATCTGCAGCGCGTCGGTCGCGAGATGCTTTCCGAACACGGAGAAGAAGATCGTGCCGAGGATCGCGACGCCGAGTGAGGTCGAGAGCTGCTGCACGGCCTCGAGCACGCCGGAGGCCGATCCGACCTCGTCCAGGCTGACGCCGCCGAGGATGAAGCCGAACAGCTGCGAGAAGCTCGCGCCGAGTCCCATCCCGACGAGACTCAGGCCGGGGACGAGATCCCAGGTCGAGGCGCTGTGCGCGCCGGTCAGGATCACGGCGATCGCGACCGTGCCGGCGGCGATCAGCGCGATCCCGATGTGCAGCAGGCGCCGCCCGAGCGCCTTCGCGGCAGCGGTCGAGGCCACCATCCCGACGATCATCCCGAGCACCATCGGTGTGAGCGCCAGGCCGGCGTGAACCGGTGACCAGCCCTCGCCGAGCTGCCCGTAGAGCGAGATGCACAGCAGCAGCCCGCCGAACGCTCCGAACAGCGCGAGCACGACCGCAATCCCGCTGAGGAACGTGCGGTTGCGCAGCAGCGTCGGCTCGATCAACGGGTCGTCGCCGCGGCGCCGGCGCTCGTGGCGCAGGAACGCGAACAGCAGTCCGGCGCCGGCGGCGAGCATCGCGAACGACCACACCGGCCAGCCCGCGCTGCGGCCCTGAATCAGCGGGTAGATGATCGCGATCAGTGCCAGCCCGGCGAGCCAGACGCCGGTGACGTCGAGCTTCATCTGCGGACGCGCCGCGCCCCGTGGCAGCGAGCGGATCGCGAGCGGCAGCGTCAGCGCGCCGATCGGAACGTTGATCAGGAACACCAGCCGCCAGCCGATGCCCCAGAGGTTGGCGTCGACCAGCGCGCCGGCGAGCACCGGTGCGGCCAGCATCGGCACGCCGGTCGCCGGGCCGAACAGCCCGATCGCCCTGTCGAACTCGTCCTGATCCTCGAACACCTGCTTCATCAGGCCGAAGCCCTGCGGGATCATCAGCGCGCCGAAGGCTCCCTGCAGGCAGCGGAACACGATCAGCACGAGCATCGAGGGCGCGACCGCGCACGCGGCCGAGAACAGCGTGAACCCGGCCGAGCCGACGATGAACAGCCGTCGCCGGCCGAGGATGTCGCCGAGCCGCGCGCCGGCGATCAGCAGCACTGCGAAGGCGAGCGTGTAGGCGGCGCTCAGCCATTGCAGGGTGTTGGCTCCGCCGCCGAGGTCGCGGCGGATCGACGGACCGGCGACGTTGAGAATCGTCGAGTCGAGTACGTCCATCAGGTTGCCGGCCAGCACGACCAGCGCGACAACCCAGCGCAGGCGGTATGGGCGGGCGGTTGTCGGTTCGAGAGTGGTGGTGGTCATGGGCTCTCTGGCGGCTCGGGGATTACGGACGTTGTTCGTAACGAACACGGTACGGTACGAACACTGTACGTTACGTACGGCGTTCGTGTCAAGTAGACTCCGCGAGACATGGCCGTGACCGACGATCCAACTCCGGGCGATCCCGCGGGACAGCGCCGATCGCGGCGCGAGCGTCCCGCCAAGTCCCCGCTCAGCACGGAGGCGATCGTCGACGCGGCGCTGGCGATCCTCAAGTCCGAGGGCCTTCAGGCGGTCACGATGCGCCGCGTCGCGACCGCTCTGGACACCGGCGCGGCGTCACTCTACGTCTACGTCGCCAACCGCGAGGCGCTGCTCGCGGAGATGCTCGATCGCGTCACCGCGATCGTCGAGCTCGAGCCGCCCGATCCGGCGCGCTGGCGTGAGCAGATGCATGCGCTGCTGGGGCGGATGCGCGAGTCGTTCCTCGCCTACCCGGGCACGGCCGCACTGGCGCTGGCCGACCCGCCGGTCACGGGCTCGGTGCTGATCGCCGCCGAGAATCTGCTCGGGATCCTGTCAGCCGGCGGCTTCACGCCGCGCGACGCGGCCTGGACCTGCGACATCCTCGTGCTCGTGGTCCAGGCCGTCGCGAGCGAGGACGACGCGCGGCGCGCGTCCGGCGGCAAGCACTTCAGCGACGGGGTCGACGAGCTCCGCGCCACCTTCGACGCGTTGCCGCCCGATCGCTTTCCGATGCTGCGCTCGCACGCCGAGGAGATGCTCTCCGGTGATCGCGACGAGCGCTTCCATTTCGCGATCGACGTCGTGCTCGACGGCGTCCTGGCCCGGGCGGCGCGGGCTTAGGCGCTGAGGGCCGAGGCTTGCGCCCCGGCCCTCATCGATCGGCTCACATCGATCTACGCCGTCACGTCGTTCCGAGACTGACCGACCAGATGTGCATGGCGGTCGCTCCGCCGCTGGTCGTGTCGCTCACATTCGGCAACGTGATCGACTGCACCGTCTTGCTCGGGTCCACCGCCACCGTCGTCGCGTAGACGTAGACGGTCAGCTGCTGCGAGCTGCCGGAGGTGCTGTTCCGGTAGGGCATCGTTGCCGCCGCGGTCTCCGTGGTGCCGGGGCCGTTGGCCCAGTCACTCGAGGTGATCGTGGCCGTGGACGAGGTTCCGTCGGTGTAGTTGATCGTGATCGTTCCCTGCGTACCTCCATCGGTCGAGTTCTCGAGCAGGCCCAGCGTGTTGGCGCCTGCGGGGCCGCTCACGAGCATCGTCTGCCCGGCGGCCAGGATGTTGTCCGGCGAACATGGTTGCCCGCTGGTCCACTTGAACGTGAGGCCGTCGGCGCTGACCGTCGCCCCGGGCGTGAGCCCGGCGGCTGCCAGCGCGGTGGCCGAGTAGCTGTAGCCGACGCCATCGAAGTTGGAGCAGGCCTGGTTGTCATCCGGCGATGTGCCGGTGCTGTCGTAGTAGTCGCTCGGATCGGCCGTCGGCGTGATCTCGAGCCCCGGGCTGTCCGACATCGATCCGGAATCGGTGACGACCGTCACCGACCCGGGAGTGCCGGGCGACACCGATGCGGGCACGGTGAACGTCACCGCGCTGTCGCTCCAGCTGTCGATCTGCACCGCGGTCTGGCCGGGTCCGCCCCAGTCCGCGCCGTTGTCGCTGAACTCGACGTAACCCGACCCCTGGCTGGCGCCGAAGCCCGAGCCGTTGATCGTCACCTGCTGGCCGCCGGAGGCCGTGCTCGGTGAGACCGAGCTGGCGACCGGACCGCTGAGCGGTGAGGTCGAGGTGCCGATCGAGAACACGTGCAACGTGCCCGTCGACGCACCGTTGGGCAGGGTCACGCTCGCGAGCGTCTTGCCGGGGTCCACCGGGACCGCGGCATAGAACACGTACGTTGCGACCGTCTGCTGCGCCGGTGAGCAGTACGAGCAGTTGCGATAGCTCAGGCTGATCGCGGTCTGGTTGCCGTACGACGGCTGCGAACTGCCGCCGTTGAGCGTCCAGTCACTCAGTCCGAGCCAGTACTGCGCGCTGCTGCCATCGGTGTAGTGCTCGGTCACCAGGCCCTGACTCGGACCATCGGCCGCCGACCCGAGGAACGCCAGCGTCTGTGTGCCCGCGGGCGCGTTGACGCTGATGTTCTGGCCCTGAGCGACGACGTTGTCGGGCCAGCCCGGCGTCGACTGCGGCCAGGTGAAGCTGACGCCGTCGACGCTGTTGGTAGCGCCGGGAGTCCAGCCCTGTGCGGCCAACGCCTGGGCGGAGTAGCTCGCGCCGCCGCCGTCGAAGTTGGCCTGGCCGACGTTCGTGTCGTCGGATATGCCGGCGCTGTTGGTTGCGGCTAGCAGACTGCCTGGCTGCGCCACCAGCACCGCGACCTTGACCGTTTGGGTCACGCCACCCCGCATCGTCAGCGTGGCGGTGACCCAGTTGTAACCCAGCGGAGCCGACGCGCTCGCGCTGATCGTCACGGGCAGGCTGGTGCGCCCGTTGGCCGGAACCGTGATCGTCGTGTTCGGCGACGACACGGATAGGTCGGCTCCCGCTGGAGCCGACACGGCCACGCTCACCCGCTGCTTCTTCGCGGTGGCATTCTGCGCACCGACCTGGAGCGTTGAGCTCGAGCCCGGGGCGATCGTCAGGTTCTGCTCGGACGCGAAGCCCACGACCGGCCGCAGACCCTTGCTGTACGACGGCGGCGCATCCGCCGCTGCCGAACCCCACGAGGTCGGCGTGGTGCCCAGCTGCCAATCGAGCGAGGCCCCACGGCTCAGCGTGCTGTAGTCGACCCAGGACTTCGAGTAGGGTCGGCCGTTCAGCCGCAGCGACTTCACGTAGTAGGTGCTGGGCGACGCGCCCGGCGCACTGATGTTGATCGCGTGCCCGTTGGCGAGACGGATCGTTTCCCGCGGGAACCCGGGGCTCGCGAAATCAAGCGTGCCGCGGCCCGAATTCTCGGGGTACATCCCCAGCATCTCCCAGACGAACGTGGAGCTGTTCGCGCCGAGGTCGTCGTTGTTCGGCAACCCGCTGGGGCCCGGCAGATACAACGTGTTGCGCTCGTTGGAAACGGCCTTCTGCGTTCCCGCCGCATCGCCGGCGTAGTTGAGCGCGAACTGCTCGCCGAAGTCGAACTCGTTGGTCAGCTGTGCGTACATCCCGAAGCCGTTCGGCTGCGAGAGGTACTGCTCGAGCAACGGCTTCACGACGGCGTCGCCGCCGAGCAACGAGAACAGCGCCGGGTAGTCGTTGGGCACGTCCCAGGTGTATTCGTAGGGGTCGCCCTCGACGTATGGCTCGCCGTCGGTCGGGAAGGTGCCGCTGAACGTCGGCGTCACCCCGGGCTCGAACTGGCCGTTGGCGAGCCGCGAGGTCAGGAGGTTGGTCGCCGGGTCGAACAGGTTCTCCCAGTTGTTGGCTCTGCGGGTGAGCATCGCCGCATCCGGCGTGTCGCGCATGTCCTTGGCGAACTGCGCCAGGGCCAGGTCCTCGTTGTCGTACTCGAGCAACGTCGACATGTAGCCGTGGGCGTTGCAGCAGCCGTAGGTCCCGTCCTCCGGCAGGTAGCCCAACTGCTGCTCGAGCGCCTCTCCGGGCCGCACGTCGTTGACCGTGGTCGCCTCCGCGAGCATGTCGGAGAGCGCCTGCTTGGTGTTGAAGTTGTGCGCTCCGAAGGTGTACTCGTCGGCGATGATCGAGTCGGTCGGATCGCCGACCATCACGTAGTTGTTGAGATTGTTGTAGCCCCACTGCTGCAGGAGCTTGTCCTCGCTGTAATAGTTCAGCTGCGACTGCGCCATGTCGCCCGAGCTCTGCGGGTCGAGCATCGCCTGCAGCTGTGACAGCGAGTGGTAGATGTCCCAGCCGGAGTACATCCCGTACTGGTTCTTCTGGCCGGGCGCGAGGCTGTGGACCTTGAGGTCCGCACCCATGAACTGCCCGTTGACATCACTGGTGATGTTGGGCTGGAGGAAGTCCTTGTAGAGCAGGCTGTAGAACTCCTGCGTCTGCGAGTAGCTCCCGCCGCCGACCTGGATCTTGCCGAGCAGCTGATCCCAGCTGTCCTGGGTCTGCCGGCGCACGGCGTTGAAGTTCCAGCCCGGGTTCTCCGTCTGCCAGTTGAGCTTGGCGTTGGCGGCGCTCACGTAGGAGATGCCGACCTTGGCCTGGACCGTCGGGTCCTTGGTCGTGTCGAAGGTCAGGTTGACGGCTGCCGGGTCGCTCTGGCCGGAGTTGGTGATCACCTGTGAGGCCGTGAACGGCTGGTCGAAGGTGATGTCGAAGTAGACGGTGTATGCCTGCGACTGGCCGTCGTTGTTGGTCTCGCCGCAGAAGTTGCCGCTCGTGTCCGAGCCCTGGATCTCGTTGTTGCCGATCACCTTGACGCTGTCGCCGTCGTCGCCGTTCTGGCTGGCCATCAGCTTGATCAGGAAGTCGGCCTGGGTCGTCGCCGGATAGGTGAAGCGCGCCATCGAGCTGTGCGGCGTCGCCGTGAACTCCGAGGTGACCGTGTTCGGCTGGTTGCTCTGCGCCGAGTAGTAGCCCGCCTGCGCGACCTCATTGGTGTGGCTGAACGCCGTCATGATCTGGTTGGGGTCGCCGCTCGGCAGCGCGCCGGTCGTCGGCACCATCGGTACGTCGCCGCCCGCTCCGCAGCCGGGGCCCGACACGTGGGTCAGGCTGTAGCCCCAGAGCTCGGTGTCGGAATAGTCGTAGCCGCCGCCGGCGTTGTGGGTGGGGGCCGTGTCGGGGCTCCACTGCACCATCCCGAACGGCGCCTCGGCGCCGGGGAACGTGTTGCCGCCGCCGGAGGTCCAGGTGCGTGTGTCAACGAGGCCGGCGAGGTTGTTGCTGCCGGTCGGATTCTGGAGCCTGCGCTTGTCGCGCGCCCCGCGCGGGAGATGCGCGGCCGCGATCCGCTTGGAGCAGTTTGCCGCGCGTCCGGTCGAGGTCGTCACGCAGCTCAGCCGCATCAGCGGGCCGTGCAGTTTCCCGAGCTTCGCCGCGCCGCTGACCAGTGCCGCGCTCCCGCTGGTCCTCGCGGCCGCCGTCGGCGTGGTCACGCCCGTTGCCGTCGAGGTGTGGGCCGGGGCCGAAGTTCCCGCCAGTGCCGGTACCGCAATCAGCCCCAGGGCGGTGATTCCGCCCAGGAACAGCAACGTCAGACCACGGGCTAACCGGGTCGAAAGCTTGCGTCTCATCGGTTCCTCTCTCCTCAACCTGCGGGTTACGAGCTTCCCCTTCTCCTCAACCCTTTGAGGCTCCGGCTGAGCGCCTCTCGCGTCGTCCAGCCGGCTACGGAACCGTGGTTCCGTGAGAGAATGACAACGTTATCGACAACGTTGTCAGGGCGGGTTTATAGCTCTCGCCTGGGGCATTGTCAACGCAGGTCCCGAGAGTCGGTTGCGGACCGTCAGCGACGCGTTACGGCGGGTCGGAGAGCGCCGCCGCATGACTGATCCTCCGCTACCTGTTGTAATGGCGGCGGAGCATGCGAGATAGGCGGATTACCGGTGAGGTGCACAGGCTTGATCGGCTCAAGTCGACGCCACGCGTATCCGGACTGCCCGCGCACGCGGGGTCGCTGCGGCGTCACAACCTCGCGCTCGTGCTCGCGGAGATCGCCCGCGGCGAGGGCGTGAGCCGCGCGCAGATAGCCGCTGAGACCGGCCTCACGCGGGGGACCGTGTCGGCGCTGGTCGACACGCTGGTGGCCTCGGCGCTGATCGTCGAGGGCAGCCCGAACCGCGGAAGCGTGGGGCGGCCCGGCAACGCTCTGTGGCTGAACGCCGACGGCCCTGCGGGCCTCGGCATCGAGATCAACGTCGACTACATCGCGGCCGCGCTGCTCGACTTCACCGGTCGCGCGCGGTCGGTGCGGATCGTGGCCGGTGACAACCGTGGCGTCGCGGCCGAGACCGTGATCAGACGCAGCGTCGACGTCGCCCAGCGGATGCTGAACGAGTCGAGCCCGAATGCGTCGAACATCGTCGGCGTGGGGGTCGCGGTGCCCGGTCTTGTCGGCACCGACGGCGTGCTGCGCCGCGTCCCGAACCTGCCCGGATGGGAGAGCGTCGCGGTCGCCGAGATGGTCCAGGACAAGCTCGCGATTCCGATCGAGATCACGCTCGTCGACAACGAGGCCAACCTCGCCGCGCTGGCCGAGCACTGGTACGCGAACGCCGGGATCGGGAACGACTTTGTGCGCGTGTCGGGTGAGATCGGCGTCGGCGCCGGGATCGTCACCGGCGGCGATCTCTGGCGCGGCGTCAACGGGCTCAGCGGCGAGCTCGGTCACGTCACCGTCGAGCCCGACGGAGCCCTCTGCAGTTGCGGCGCGCGCGGCTGCCTCGAGCAGATCGCCGGCCAGGACGCGCTGCTGCGTGAGGCCGGTGCCGCGCGACCGGCCGGGACCGCGCTGGGGGTGCCCGACGGCCCGATCGCCGAGCTCGTCTCACGCGCGGAGAGTGGTGACGCACAGACACTCGAGGCGCTGCGCCGAGCTGGTTCGGCGCTCGGCACCGCGCTTTCGAGCCTCGTCAACGTGCTCGACATCCCGACGATCGTCCTCGGCGGCCTCTATGCCGAGGTCGCGCCCTGGATCTCCGCCGACGTCACCGCTGAGCTGAGCGCGCGAGCGGTCGGCTACCAGCAGGCCGGCGTCGAGCTGGTCGTCTCGCAGTTGGGCGCCGAAGCTGCCGTGCGTGGCGCGGCCGGGCTCGTGATCCGCCGGATCATCGACAACCCGAGCCTGATCGCCGACCGCCTGACTGCCTAGCGGCCGAGCGGCGCCGGGCCTCTGGGGTCGTTGCCGGTGGGTGCTTGCCGGCGGCCTCTGCGGTCATTGTTGGCCCCACGGACCCATGGCTACGCCGTGCATAAGGATGCATAGCCAGGGCATCTATTTGTTCGGTTATTAACCAAATTGCGTTCTGCTGGCTCTTAGGGGCGCTCATCCGGTGAATGTCTGCTCATCTCTCCTTGTTAGCGCGCACAGGCCCTGACGCTTCAAGGGACAGGTGGCCACCTTGGCCCGCCGCCGCTGCATTAGGCCTCTATTGATCCGCGGTGCGGGCGCTTCGGCCTTTGCTCGGTCGTCGAATGGACGGCCATCTACTGGGCGATTCATTAACAAACCATTGATATTTGTTCGACTACTTGCCGTTATTCGATTGGCTGATGTAGTCTCGCGCCGCGAAGGGGGGTCATCGGCTGCGGTCGAGCACGTTTCGACGGGTCGGTGCTCCTGTGTGAGGAGGGAATAAGGAGGTAGATGTGAACTTGCTGAAGAGCAAGATGACTGTGGCTGCCGTGGCGGCCGCAGGACTGGGTGTTGCCGTCTCCGGCGGCGCAACCGCAAGCGCGTCTGTGGCGCATAGCCGGACGGCGCACACAGCGTCGATTTCGCTGTCGCAGCTCACCAACAACTTCAGCGCGATGAAGCAGCTGAAGGCGATCGCCGCCAAGGGCACGGGCTCGATCGCGGCGATCCTGCCGGACACCACGAGCTCGCTGCGGTGGCAGGACTTCGACAAGCCCGATCTGATCAAGGCGATGAAGGCCGCGGGTATCCCGTCGTCCGACATCCTCGTCCAGAACGCCGGCGGCAGTGACTCGACGTTCTATACCGACGCGCAGACCGACATCACCAAGGGCGCCAAGGTGCTGCTGACGACGCCTGAGGACTCCGGTACCGGCGCCAAGGTCGAGGCGTACGCCAAGAAGCACGGCGTCAAGGTCATCGACTATGACCGCCTGACGCTCGGCGGCACGCGTCCGTACTACGTCAGCTTCAACAACGTCCAGGTCGGCAAGCTCATCGGCCAGGGCTTTGTGTCCTGCGTCTCGGCTTGGCACGTCAGCAAGCCGCAGGTGATCGTCATGCACGGTGCGGTGACCGACAACAACGCGACGCTGTTCTACCAGGGCTACAACAGCGTGCTGGCTCCGAAGTTCAAGTCGGGTGCCTACACGAACCTGACCGCGCCGTACACGGCCGGCACCTGGGACAACAACCAGGCGCTGACGGAGTTCCAGACCGCCTACACCGCTCACCCGACCGCGAACGCGATGGTCAACCCGAACGATGAGACGGCCGCTCCGATCATCAACTACCTGATCCAGAAGGGCATCAAGCCGGACACGTTCCCGGCGACCGGTCAGGACGCGACGCTGCCGGCACTGCAGGCGATTCTCGCCGGCTACAGTGCGGAACGGTCTACAAGCCGATCTACCTGGAGGCTCAGGCCGCCGTGGCGCTCGCGACCTACCTGCGTGCGGGCATGACCCCGCCGAAGTCGCTGGTCAACGGCACCACCGCCGACATCAACGAGCACAACAAGCCCGTCCCGTCGGCGCTGCTGACCCCCGAGTGGGTGACCAAGTCGAACATGAAGAGCACGGTCGTCAAGGACAACTTCGTCCCGACCAAGCAGATCTGCTCGGGCACGTTCGATGGCGTGACCAAGATGGCCACGGCCTGCAAGGCGGCCGGAATCTAACCGGCGTCTCAAGGTCGTATTGGGGATGTGACACCGCGGCTGTGCCCGCCCGTGGCTCGGGTGGGCACAGCCGCCCTAACTGAGGACAGGATGAGCATTTCTGACGATTCGTCCGCCGCGGCGGCGGACTCAGCCGGTGGAGGAGGGCACGGACCGCTGCTCTCGCTGCGCGGCATCAGCAAGACGTTCGGGCCGGTTCGCGCACTCACCGAGGTGGACCTGAACGTTCCCGCGGGCAGCGTCACCGCGCTCGTGGGTGATAACGGCGCCGGCAAGTCGTCGCTCATCAAGACGATCGCCGGGCTGTGGCGGCCCGACGGCGGCGAGATCCATTGGGAGGGCGCCCAGGTCGAACTCCACGGTCCCAAGGATGCTGAGGCACTCGGGATCACGACGATCTATCAGGACCTGGCGCTCTGCGAGAACCTGGACATCGTCCAGAACATGTTCCTCGGCCACGAGCTGACGGCCCGCGGCATGCTCGATGAGACACCGATGGAGATCAAGGCGCGCGAGACGCTCCGCGACCTGCATGTGGTGACTGTCAGGTCGATCCGCCAGCCGGTCGCCTCGCTGTCCGGTGGGCAGCGCCAGTCGGTGGCGGTGGCGAAGGCCGTGATGTCCAACGCGAAGCTCGTGATCATGGACGAGCCGACGGCGGCGCTCGGCGTCGCGCAGACGACGATGGTGCTCGAGCTGATCAAGCAGCTCGCCTCACGCGGCGTCGCGGTGCTCGTGATTTCGCACAACCTCAACGACGTCTTCGAGGTCGCCGACCGGATCGCCGTGCTCTACCTGGGCCGGCTGGCGATCGAGGGCCCGGTCGACCAGTTCGACCGCCAGAGCGTCGTCGAGTACATGACGACCGGAACCGCAGCGCAGGCCGCCTGAGCGCCCGCTGGAAATGGACTTGAGGAGAGAAAGTGTCTGATCCTGATCTGGGCGGTGGCGTCGACGCGCGCCTCGCCGACGCACCCGACGCGATTGTCGGTGTCGGACCGGAACCGGAGCTCAGCGAGGCGGCGCTCTCGGCGCTGCCGGCCGAGGTCTTCGCGCAGTCGCTGAACGACTACTTCAGCGCCTGGGCGCGACGGCTGCGCAACGGCGAGAGCGGCGCCCTGCCGACGATCGGCGGCCTGATCGCCGTGATGGTCTTCTTCCAACTCGAGCAGTCGACGTTCCTGAGCTCGACCAACCTCGTGAACCTGTTCGTCGCGGCATCGATCTATGTGATGTTCGGCGCGGCCGAGCTCCCGGCGCTGCTGCTCTCCGAGATCGACCTGTCGGTCGGCTACGCGGGCGCCGTCGCCGCGTTCATCATCGCCGAGCTCAACCAACCGCCGGTCAACCTGCCGTGGTGGATCGGTGTGATCGCCGGAGTCGGCTTCGTGTTCGCCTTCGGCGGGCTCCAGGGCTTCCTGATCACGCGCTTCGGGTTGCCCTCGTTCGTGGTCACGCTCGGCGGCCTGCTGGCGCTCGAGGGGATCATGCTCGAGCTCGCGACGATCGACAAGACCGCACTCGGCGGCGTCATCAGCCTCAACGGCGCGAGCCCCGTCTACAAGCTCGCCGGGAGCGTGATGAGCCCGGCGCTCTCATGGATCGTGCTTGTGGTCGCACTGATCCTGATGGCCGTCGGACTGCTCGCGCGCGAGCGCAAGAAGCGCGTCAACGGCCTCGCATCGTCACCGACCGGTGTGACCTTGCTGACGATCGCGTTGACCGCGATCGGAGGCATCGTCCTCGTCCTGATCTGCAACGGCAACACACCCTCGGGCGTGCCGTGGGTGGTGCCGTTCGTGGTGATCGTGTTGAGCCTGTTCGCGTTCGTGCTGTCGCGCACCAAGCTCGGCCGCTACATCTACGCGATCGGCGCCAATCCCGAAGCGGTTCGCCGTGCGGGCGTCAACGTGCCGCTGATCCGGACCATCGGCTTTGCGACGTGCGGTGGCCTCGCGGGCCTGGCGGGCATGGTCTACGAGTCCCGGCTCGGTTCGATTTCGACAGACATCGACGGTGGCCAGATCGTGCTCTACGCGGTCGCGGCTGCCGTGATCGGCGGCGCCAGCCTGTTCGGTGGCAAGGGGCGGCCGTTGAACGCGCTGCTCGGAGGCATGGTGATCGCGGTCGTCGTCGACGGCCTCGGCCTGATGGGCGTCGGTACCGGAACCAGCGACATCATCACCGCCGGCGTGTTGATCGCCGCGGTGATGCTCGACTCGCTCGTCCGGCGCCGCGCGACCGCGGGCCTGCGCTAGCGCGAGCGAATCTGCGCTGTGGGGCGGTGGGGTGACCCGCCGCCCGCAGCGCTTGCCGATCTGACCGATTTCACAACTCCCGCCTGAGGAATACACGCATGAAACCCACCCCTGATGACAGGTTCTCGTTCGGCCTGTGGACCGTCGGCTACAACGGCACCGATCCCTTCGGCGGCCCCACGCGACCGGCGCTCGACGTCGTGCACGTGGTCGAGAAGCTCGCCGAGCTCGGTGCCTGGGGAGTGACGCTGCACGACGACGACCTGTTTGCGTTCGGCTCGAGCGATGCCGAGCGCGAGCGCCAGATCGGCCGGCTCAAGGACGCGCTTGCGGACACCGGACTGGTGGTGCCGATGGT
>DATASU010000126.1:0-23765 GCA_036269095.1 Solirubrobacteraceae bacterium | reverse complement strand
CCGCGATCGGCAGCGCTGCCGCGGCGTCCGCGTCGGCGCACCCGTCGAAGAGCTACATCGCCTACGTCAGCGGCGGCAACAGCTCGTCGGTGTGGATCGCCGACGCGAACGGCAGCCGCCCGCGGCGGCTCGCCGCCGGCGATGAGGCGCTGCTCTCACCCGACGGCGCCTTCATCGCGGTCCAGCGCTTCGCCCAGCGCGGCGTCGCGCTCGAGCTCTACAGCACGGGCGGGAAGCTGCTCGGTGGCTATGTGAACGCCGCGAAGGACACAGCGACGGCGCTCGCATGGTCACCGGACTCGCGCTACGTCGCAGTCTCGCTGTCCGACACCACCACCACCGGCGGTGGCGCGCTGGAGCTGATCGACACGAGCACGCTCAGGAGCAGACTCGTGGCAACGGGTGTCATCTCCGGCGCGAGCTTCAACCCGGCCGGGACGCAGCTGGTGTTCGGCAAGGCGAGCTCGCAGCAAACCTCATCGCCGGTGAACCTCTACAGCGCGGCGGTCGCCGGCGGCGGCGCGGCCGAGCTCACGACCAACGGCAACAGCTTCGACCCGCTGTGGACGCGGGCGGGGATCGTCTTTGACCGCTCGACGCCACGCGGCGTGAGCAGAGCTCCGATATTCCAGTTGTGGCTCTATTCGGCGGGCAGGATGACGCAGCTCACGCACCTGAAGGTTCCGGCGCTGCTCGACGGCCTGTCGCCGCTGTCCGCGTCCGCGGACGGCAACCGGCTGATCGCCGAGTACGGGGGAGAGGACACCTCCTACGCCTGGACCGTGCAGCTCTCACCGCTGCAGGTCAAGCCGCTGAGGGTCGCGGGCCAGTCGCCGGACGCGCAGCAGGTACAGGGCGCGCAGATCTCGAGCGACGGCCGGCAGCTGTTGATCGACGTCGGCGGCTTTGAGCAGCCCCCGAACCATGGAGAGGTCGAGTCGGTCGGCTTCGCCGGGGGCACGGCGACGAAGCTTGCCCGTGGCGCCCAGCCGAGCTGGAGCGGCTAGAGCCCATACACTGCACCCGGCCATGGCGATGACCTCTGACGAGATCCGCGACACATACCGGGAGTTCTTCGAGCAGCGCGGCCACCTGGCACAGCGCGGCGCCTCACTGATCCCACCCGCGAGCGACACCTCGGCGCTGTTCATCGTCGCCGGCATGCACCCGCTCAAGGCGTACTTCGCCGGCACCGAACAGCCCCCCGCCAAGCGGCTCACGACCTGTCAACCGGCGTTCCGCACGGTCGACATCGAGAACGTCGGCATGACCGCGCGCCACCTGACGATGTTCGAGATGCTGGGCAACTTCAGCTTCGGCGACTACTTCAAGCGCGACGCGATCAGCTTCGCGTGGGATCTGTCGCGCAACGGCTTCGGGCTCAACCAGGACGACATCTGGGTGACCGTCTTCGGCGGCGACAAGGAGCTTGGCATCGGTCCCGATCAGGAGGCGATCGACCTCTGGCTCGAGGTCGGCATGCCGCGCGAGCGGATCGTCGAGTGCCCGCGCGAGGAGAACTTCTGGGAATCGGGCCCGACCGGCCCGTGCGGCCCCGACTCCGAGCTGTATCTCGACCTCGGCGTCGAGCGCGGCAAGCCCGACGACCTTCCCGGTGGCGAGAACGAACGCTTCCTCGAGTTCTGGAACCTCGTGTTCATGCAGTTCGACCAGAACCCGCCCGGGCAGCTGACGCCGCTGCCGAACAAGAACATCGACACCGGGCTCGGCCTGAATCGCATGGCCGCGATCAAGCAGGGCAAGGAGACGGTGTTCGAGACCGACCAGTTCGCCCCGCTGATCGCGCTGGGCGAAGAGCTCTCCGGCCACCGCTACGGCACGAGCTTCGAAGTCGACCGCGCGTTGCGAATCCTCGCCGACCACAGTCGTGCCGCCACCTTCCTGATCGCCGACGGCGTCGTTCCCTCCAACGAGGATCGCGGCTACGTGCTGCGGCGGATCATGCGCCGCGCGATCCTGCAGGGCAGCAAGACACTCGGGCTCGACCCCGGTTTCCTGCAGCGCTACCAGTCGGCCGTGACCGAGCTCATGGGGCGCGAGTACGCCCAGCTCGTCCACAACAGCGAGTCGATCGCGCGCTGGCTCAACTCCGAGGAGGAGGGCTTCGGCCACACCCTCGAGGAGGGCTCGAAGCTGCTCGACGAGCTGATCGCGCGTGCCAAGGATCGCGGCGACGAGGGCATCGCCGCCGCCGACGCCTTCCGTCTGCACGACACGCACGGGTTCCCGATCGACCTGACGCTCGAGCTCGTCACCGAGCAGGGACTGGGCGTCGACGAGCAGGGCTTCGAGCAGCTGATGGATCAGCAGCGCCAGCAGTCGCGTGAGGGCGGAGCGCGGGTCTCCGACGCCGCCGGTCTGCGCGAGCAGGCCACGGCGCTGGCCGGCGGCGCCGGCTTCAAGACGGACTTCAAGGGCTACGAGGTGATCACCGTCGAGACGACGGTCGGCGCGCTGCAGGACGGCGACGGTCGTGTGCTGGTGAAGCTGCTCGAGTCACCGTTCTATCCCACCGGCGGCGGCCAGGTGGCCGACGCCGGCTACATCGAATGCGAGGACGGCGATTGCCTCGCGCGCGTCGACGACGTCGTCAGGCTCGGCGACGACCAGGTCGTCGCAGTCGTTACCGAGCGCGGGACGCTCAAGCCCGGCGAGCGCGTGCATGCACGCGTCGACCGTGCCGCGCGACATGCGACCGCGTGTAACCACACGGCCACGCACCTGCTGCACGCGGCGCTGCGCCAGCGCCTTGGCAGCCACGTTCACCAGGCCGGCTCCTATGTCGGCCCCGACAAGCTGCGCTTCGATTTCACGCACAACTCCGCGCTCAGCCTGCAGGAGCTCAGCGACATCGAGAACCAGGTCAACGAGTGGATCCTCGGCGCCCATCCGGTGAGCGCGATCACGACGACCCTCGACGAGGCCCGTTCGCTCGGGGCGATGGCGCTGTTCGGCGAGAAGTACGGCGAGATCGTACGGATGGTCGAGGTCGGCGACGGCTCCTTCTCACGCGAGCTCTGCGGCGGGACGCACGTGCACTCGACCGCGGAGATCGGGCTGCTCGCGATCTTCACCGAGACCTCGAGCGCCGCCAATGTGCGCCGCATCGAGGCTGTTACCGGGCCGGTCGCGATCGGGACCGTGCGCGAGCACGGGCACGCGCTGGGCGAGGCCGCGAAGACGCTGCGGGTCACGCCCGAGGGGGTGCCGGCCGCCGTCGTCGAGCTGCGCAACCGCGTCAGGGAGCTCGAGAAGCAGCTGAAGGCCGGGGGTGCCGGCGCGGCTGCGTTGGACGAGCAGGCTCTGCTTGCCGGCGCCATTCCGCTGAATGGCGCCACCCTCATCGCGACCACGGTAGATGGCATCGTCGGTCAGGAGCTGCTCGATCTCGCCGATCGGCTCAAGGCCAAGCTCGGAGACGCCGCGATCGTGCTCGGCGCGATCGTGCCCGACGGAGACAAGGTCGACCTTGTCGCCGCCGTCGCGCCCGCGCTTGTCGCGCGAGGCGTCAGGGCCGGAGAGATCGTGCGCGTGGCCGCCGCCGAGGTGGGTGGGGGTGGCGGCGGCAAGGACACCGCCGCGCGCGCCGGCGGCCGCCAGGTCGAGAAGTTGCCGGCTGCGATCAGCACGGCGCGGCAGGCGATCGAGGCTGCGCTCGGGGCCTGAAGGCCTGGAGTCCGGTGCGCGTGCTCGCGCTTGACTATGGGAGCGCACGCTGCGGCGTGGCCGTCAGCGACCCCACCGGTGTGCTTGCCACGCCGCTTGAACCCGTGCTGAAGCCTGCAGGCCGCAAGGGTATGGGTAAGCTTCTCGCGCTCGTGCGCGAGATCGAGGCAGAACGAGTGATCGTGGGGCTACCGCTGAGCCTGTCGGGCGCGGACTCCGCGCAGACGCGTGAGGCGCGTGAGTTCGCGTCGGTACTCGAGCAGCGACTCGACGGCGTGCCGGTCGAGCTCTACGACGAGCGCTTCACGACGCGCCTCGCTCAACGAGACGGCCGCGGCAGCGGACGGTCACCGCGCGCCAGCGAGGACTCGCGAGCCGCCGCGCACCTGCTGTCAGCTTGGCTCGATCGGCATGCCCATGGCTAGGTCGCGACGCTCGTCGGGGGCGGCGGGTCCGCCGCGCGCGACGATCACACCGTCGCGCGCGCCACGGCGCCGCCGGCCGTCGCGGTCACCGCGCGTGTTTCTGCTGCGCCGGATCGTGGCACTGCTGGTGCTGGTCGCCGCATTCGTGCTCGTCTGGTTCCTGGTCTCGCTGTTCCAGCCGTTCACCGGCTCGGGGCACGGCCGCGTGAAGGTCACGGTTCCCAAGGGTTCGAGCGTCAGCGAGATCGGCTCGCTGCTGGCTCGTGACGGCGTGATCTCGTCGAGCTTCTTCTTCAAGCTCTCAGCGACGATCGACGGTGACCGCAGCAAGCTGCACGCCGGCCAGTACGACATGAAGCTGGGGATGAGCTACAGCTCGGCACTGGACCAGCTCGTCGCCGGACCGAACATCAAGTACGCCAACCTGCTGATCATCCCCGGGCGCTCGCGACGGCAGGTGCAGGCGGTGCTCAAGGACGACGGGGTCAAGGGCGGCTACATGCGCGCGACGCTCCACTCGCCGCTGCTTGACCCGACGCTCTATGGCGCGCCGAAGCACACGCCGACGCTCGAGGGCTTCCTCTGGCCGGACACCTATAACCTGCGCAAGCCTGTGAAGCTCAGCCGGCTGGTCGCCGACCAGCTCAAGCGCTTCAAGCAGGAGTTCGCGAAGGTCAAGCTGGGCTACGCCAAGTCCAAGAACCTGACGGCCTACGACGTGCTGAAGATCGCCTCGCTGATCAGTGAGGAGGCGGAGATCCCCGAAGACCTGCCGAGGGCGGCCGCAGTGATCTACAACCGCCTGCGGCTCAACATGGACCTCGGGCTCGACTCGACCGTCGCCTACGCGACCGGCAACTACGGGACGCTCACCGAGAAAGATCTGCACAGCAAGTCGCCGTGGAACACCACCAACCACCCGGGACTGCCGCCGACGCCGATCGACAGCCCCGACCTCAGGGCCATCAACGCCGCCGCACACCCGGCAAAGACCGCCGCCCTGTACTTCATCAACAAGGTCTGCGGCAACGGCGCGCTGCGCTTCACCGCCAACTACCAGCAGTTCCTGCACTGGTCGGCGCTGTGGAGCTCGGCGGTCACAAAGGCGGCGCGGGATCATCGAAACGCCGAGTTCTGCAAGGGCAAGACGCCCTGATGAATCGGCCCATCAGACCTTGAACAGGCTCGGAGTGCTCGGCTGGCCGGTGGCGCACAGCCGCTCGCCGGCGATGCAGAACGCCGCGCTGCGCGCGACCGGGCTCGACGATTGGCACTACCAGCTGCTGCCGGTGCCGCCCGAGCTGTTCGGGCAGACGGTGCTGGGTCTGCCGGCCGCCGGATTCCGCGGCGCCAACGTCACGATTCCGCACAAGCAGGCGGCGCTCGCGCTCGCGAACGCGGCCAGCGACCGCGCGCGGGAGATCGGTGCCGCCAACACGCTGCTGTTCAAGGACGACGGCCAGATCTGGGCCGACAACACCGATGCGCCGGCACTCACGAACGCGCTCGCCCAGCGCGTCGCGATAGCAGGCGCCTCGGCGCTGATCCTCGGTGCCGGTGGCAGTGCCCGCGCCGCCGCCTGGGCACTGAGGGACGCGGGCGTGGGCGAGTTGCTGATATGGAACCGGACGCCCGCGCGGGCGGCCGAGCTCGCGTCCGCGTTCGAGGCGCGTGTGACCGCGCTGCCGTTGGCTGAAGCCGAGATCCTCGTGAACTGCACGTCGGTCGGGCTGCATCAGCAGGATGAGCTGGAGGCGCTGTTGCCCAGCACGCATCGGCTCGACAAGCATCGCGCTGTCGCTGATTTCGTGTACCGCGAGGGCGCAACGCCGCTGATCCGAGCGGCCCGGGCGAGCGGTGTCGCGACAGTCGACGGGCTCGAGCTGCTGATCGGTCAGGGGGCGGTCGCGTTCGAGCTGTTCACCGGCGTCACCGCACCGGTCCAGGCGATGCGCACCGCGCTGGGGCTATCCTCGGCCCCATGAGCACGAGCACCCCCAACGGCGGCAAGAAGGACGAGTACGATCGCAGCGAGTGCACCGCCTGCAGCGGTAGCGGCAGGGTGATCTCGGGCAAGGGCGGTACGCCGCACGAGGTGACGTGTCCGTGGTGCGGTGGCGACGGCAGGTTCCACCAGGGCCGCGACGCTCAGACGGGCGAACAGATCCAGACCGCGGCTGCGGACTAGCCGCAGGGCCGCTCGGCATCGTGGCCCAGCAGATCGACCCGGAGGCAGCACCGAAGCGCGGCATCGGTCGCAACGAGCCGCTGCGGATCATCGGCACGGTCGTGCTGATCGCACTGTGGGTCGCCGACCTCGCCGTGCACCACACCACGGCGCAGAAGGTGCTCGGTCTGGTGCTGATCGCGGTGCTCGTGCGGGTCACGGTGAGCGACCTCGAGGAGCGCCGCATCAAGAACATGGTGACCTTCCCGGCGGCGATCGCCGCGCTCGCGATCGGGCTGCTCCTGCACCCGTCCGGGGTCCCGGGGCAGCTGCTGGCGGGACTGGCCGCCGGTGCGTTTCTGCTGCTGTTCGCGGTGCTCCCCGGTGGCGGGCTCGGGATGGGCGACGTCAAGCTCGGCCTGGTGCTCGGTCTCTACCTCGGCAGGTACGTGCTGCTGGCGCTGGTCGCAGGCCTGGGCGCGAGCGCGATCTTCAGCATCGGCGTGTTGATCGTGAGGGGTCTCCGCGTCGGTCGCAAGACCAAGATCGCACTCGGGCCGTTTCTGGCGCTTGGTGGCGTCGTCGCGCTGCTCGCGGGGCCATCTTTGCACCTGGCCACGTAACCTGAGGACCCTATGTCTCTGAAGCTGATCACGGCCGGCGAGTCGCACGGCCCCGGACTCACCTGCATTGTCGAGGGGCTGCCCGCCGGCCTGCAGCTCGAGCGCGACGCGCTCGACCGCGATCTGGCGCGCCGCCAGCTCGGCCACGGCCGCGGTGGCCGCATGAAGATCGAAACGGACCGCGCCGACGTCACCGCCGGGGTCCGTCACGGACGCACGCTCGGCGGTCCGATCGCGATCCAGGTTCACAACCGCGACTACTCCAACTGGGAGGAGCGCATGAACCCCTGGCCGGTCGACGTTGACACCCCTGAGGTGCACCTGCCGCGCCCGGGACATGCAGACCTCGTCGGCACGCAGAAGTACGGGCTCACCGATGTCCGCGACATCCTCGAGCGCGCCAGCGCGCGTGAGACGGCCGCGCGCGTGGCCGGTGGCGCCGTCGCCAAGGAGTTCCTGCGGGCACTCGGAGTCGAGGTCTTCTCGCATGTGCTGCAGATCACCTCGGTCAGCGCGCCGCGGCGCGAGGACCTGACAGCGGCGGACTTCGCCAACGTCGACGAGTCGCCGGTGCGCTGCCTCGACGCCGACGCCACCCGCGCGATGGTCAACGAGATCAACGCGCTGCGCAAGCAGAACGAGTCGCTCGGCGGCGTCTTTGAGGTCCGTGCCTTCGGGGTCGTGCCCGGGCTCGGCTCACACATCTCCTGGGAGCAGCGGCTTGACGGGCGCCTGGCGATGGCGATCCTCTCGATCCAGGCGATGAAGGCGGTCTCGATCGGCGACGGCTACGAGGTCGCCGGACTGCCCGGCTCACAGGCACACGACGAGATCTTCTACAGCGACGAGCGCGGTTACTACCGCGAGACCAACCACGCCGGCGGCGTCGAGGGCGGGATCACCACCGGTGATCCGGTGGTGGTGCGCGGCTCGATGAAGCCGCTGCCGACGCTCACCAAGCCGCTGCGATCGGTGGACATCGATACACACGAGCCGGCGCAGGCGCTGCGCGAGCGCACCGATTCGTGCACCGTCCCGGCGGCCGGCGTCGTCGGCGAGGCGATGGTTGCGTTCGTGCTCGCGGATGCCTACCGGCAGAAGTTCGGCGGCGACCACATCGACGACGTCAGGGCCGCTGTCGCCGCCTACGAGGAGCGGATCGGCTGGAGGCGATGAAGGCCGGCGACGGCATAGCGCCTGTGGCCACCGGGCCGGGCGCGGAACCCAAGGTTGCGCTGATCGGGTTCATGGGTGCCGGCAAGTCGACCGCCGCGCGTGCGCTCGGTCCCGGCGGTGCCGACGTCGACGAGGTGATCGCCGCGCGTGAGGGACGGTCGGTTCAGCAGATCTTCGAGGCTGACGGCGAGGCCGCCTTCCGTGAGATCGAGGAGCGCGTCACGCTCGAGCTGCTCGACGATCCGAAGCTGCAGGGGGTCGCGCTCGGCGGCGGAGCGATCGGCTCGGAGCGCGTGCGCGAGGCGCTCGCGGACACGCGTGTCGTGTGGCTCGACGTCGAGGTCGACCAGGCGTGGGAGCGCGTCAGCACGACCGCGGGCGTGCGCCCGTTGGCCCGCGACCCGCAACGCTTCCAGGAGCTCTACGAGCAACGACGGCCACAGTATGAAGAGCTCGCGGACGTGATCGTTCCCGGCAGCCGCTCCACCGCGATCGGCGACGTGCTCGACGCGGCGGTGGGGCTGCCGCCGCGGGCCGCACGGCTGATCTGGGCGACGACACCCTCGGGCGATTACCCCGTCTACGTCGGGCACGGGATCGCGACCGAGCACCGCTTCTGGCCGGCCACCGTCACCGGCCGGCGGGTCGTGATCAGCGACTACAACGCGGGTCGCCATTACGGTGAGCTGTTCGATCCGGCGCTGGCCGGAATTCGCATCACACCCGGCGAGCAGTCGAAGACGGTCGCACACGCCGAGATCATCTGGACCGAGATGGTGCGTGCCGGCGTGACCCGCACCGACGTCGCGGTCGCCGTCGGCGGCGGCGTGATCGGTGACATTGCCGGCTTCTGCGCGGCCACCTACCAGCGCGGCATGCGCGTCGTGCAGGTCCCGACGACGCTCGTGGCGCAGGTCGACTCGGCCTACGGCGGCAAGACCGGCGTCGACCTGGCCGAGGCCAAGAACTACGTTGGTGCCTTCCACCAGCCCAGCGCGGTGATCGTCGACACGGTCACGCTCGCGACGCTGCCTCCGGAGGAGATCGCGGCGGGCTACGCCGAGGTCGTCAAGACCGGGCTGATCACCGGCGGGGTCCTCTGGGAGAGAATCAGCGCGGGAGCCGCGGCCGACGACCCGGACGTGATCGCGCGCTGCGCGCTCGCGAAACTGAGGATCGTCGCCGAGGACGAACTCGACACCGGCGTGCGCCAGCTCCTGAACCTCGGCCACACGGTCGGTCATGCGATCGAGACGGCCACCGGCTACGCGCGCTACCGCCACGGTGAGGCCGTCGGGCTGGGGCTGCTTGCCGAGCTGCGGCTGTCCGGTGCCGAAGTGCTGCGCGACGAGGTCATGGAGCTGATGACACAGGCCGGACTGCCGGTGACGCTCGACCGCGAGGTCGAGCTCGAGCACGTGATCTTTGCGACCGCGCGGGACAAGAAGCGCGTGGGAGAGGGACCGGTGCCGTTCGTGCTGTGTCCCGCCGCCGGCCGCCCACAGTACGGTCAGATCGTGCCTCCGTCGGAGCTGCGGGCCGCGATCAGGGAGCTCTACGAATGAGCGCGCTCGTCAACAACCGGATCGAGGTGATGCACGGCGTCAACCTCGACCAGCTCGGGCGCCGCGATCCCGAGCACTACGGGACGCTCGACCTGCCGGCACTCGAGCGCCAGGTCGACGCCTGGGCGCGCGAGCTCGGGCTGAGCGTGCGCTTCTTCCAGACCAACCATGAGGGTGAGTTCGTCGAGCATCTGCACGCGCTGCGTGATCTCGCCGACGGAGTGATTCTGAACCCCGGTGCCTGGACCCACTACGCCTGGGCGATCCGTGACGCGCTCGAACTTGCCCACGTGCCCGCGATCGAGGTGCATCTGTCGGCGGTCAATGAGCGCGAGCAGTGGCGGCGGCTATCGGTCGTTCGCGACCTCTGTCTGGCGACGGTCTCGGGTCAGGGGGTCGGCGGCTATCGCGACGCACTCGAACTAATGAAAAAGGAGCTCTCCGGATGAGCACACGGGCCGCGCGGCTGATCGCCGCACTCGACGGGGCAACCGTTGATCTGATGCTGATCTCGAACCTCGTGAACGTGCGCTATCTCACGGGCTTCACGGGGAGCAACGGACTGGCCGTGATCGGCCCCCAGACACACGTGTTCCTGACCGACTTCCGCTACACCGAGCAGGCCGAGGACGAGGTCTATCCCGAGTTCGAGCGTATAACCGTCGCTCAGAACCTAATCACCGACGCGCTGAACCATTTGCCCGAGGGCTCGCTGCGCGTGGGCTATGAGTCCGAGACGGTGACGGTCGATGGTTATGAGCGGATGCGCGAGCTGTTTCCCGAGCGGGCCGAGCTGGTCGCCGTCAAGGGCCTGGTCGAGAACATGCGCGTGGTCAAGGACGAGGGGGAGATCGAGCTGATCACCGCGGCCACCAAGATCGCCGATCAGGCGTTCGAGGCATTGCTGGCGGATGGACTGGCGGGGCGCACCGAGCGCGAGCTCGCACTCGCGCTCGAGCACGACATGCGGCTGCGCGGCGCCGAGTCGCCGAGCTTCGACTCGATCGTCGCCGGGGGCGCCCACGGCGCCCTCCCGCACGCGACCCCGCGCGACGTCAAGATCGAGCAGGGTCAGCTGGTCGTGATCGACTGGGGCGCGAAGTACGCCGGCTACTGCTCGGACTGCACCCGCACGGTCGCCGTCGGCGAACCGGGGCCCGAGGCGCGCGAGGCCTACGAGCTCGTGCTGGGCGCCCAGCAGGTCGGTCTCGACGAGGTCCGCGCCGGGGGCAACGGCAAGGAGATCGACAAGGCCGTGCGCGACATCATCTACGGCGCGGGCCACGAGGGTCACTACGGCCACGGCCTCGGCCACGGTGTCGGGCTCGACATCCACGAGGCGCCAACCCTGTCGTTCCGCGCCGAGGACACGTTGCAGGCCGGCACGGTCGTCACCGTCGAGCCCGGCGTCTACCTGCCCGGCAGGTTCGGCATTCGCATCGAGGATCTGGTCGTTGTCACCGCTGACGGCGTCCGCATCCTCACGCAGATCCCCAAGGGCCTGCGGGCGGTTGACTGAGCGCCGCTCTCAACCGCGCGAGAGATACAGCACCTGACCTCGATTGACGCCGAGGTCAAGGGTGACGCCCTCCCGTCGCCGAATGAATGGGCTGCCCGTAAAGGCCCACTACACTCAGGCACCGCATGATCAGCACATCCGAATTTCGCAACGGCTCTCACATCGAGGTCGAGGGCACCATCTACAAGATCATGGAGTTCCAGCACGTCAAGCCCGGCAAGGGTGGGGCGTTCGTGCGCACCAAGCTGCGTCGCGCCTCCGACGGCAACGTGATCGACCGCACCTTCCGCGCCGGCGAGAAATTCCGGCCCGTCCGCACCGAGGTGCGCAGCATGCAGTTCCTGTACAAGGACGGCACCGATGCGCACTTCATGGACACCGAGACCTACGAGCAGCTGACGATCGCCGAGACGACGCTCGCCGATCCGCTGCGCTGGATGAAGGAATCGGACGAGGTCGAGGTGCTTTACATCGACGGCAATCCGGCCGACGTGCAGTTGCCGAGCGCCGTCGACCTCGACGTGACCGACACCGAGCCGGGCCTCCGCGGCAACACCGCCTCCGGCGGTGGCACCAAGCCGGCGACGCTCGAGACCGGGGCGCAGATCAACGTGCCGTTGTTCGTCAACATCGGCGACAAGGTGCGCGTCGACACGCGCTCGGGCGATTACGTGTCGCGCGCCTGATGGCGCGCCGCACCGAGCAGCGCCGGGCAGCGATCTGGGCGCTCTATCAGAGCGATCTGCTCGAGCGGCCACTGGCCGAGACGTTCCCGCGCGACGTGCACGACTTCACGCGCGTGCTCGCGACCGAGGTCAAGGAACACCAACCGGAGCTGGACACACTGATCACCCGGTACGCGAGTGGCTGGACGCTCGGCCGGATAGCGCCGCTGGAGCGCTCGATCCTGCGTGTCGGGCTGCTCGAGCTCACGCGCCCCGAGCTGCTTCCCGGCGACCAGGCGATCCCGCCGGAGGGCGCGATCAACGAGGCGGTCGCGACCGCGAAGGAATTCTGCGGCGCCGATGCGCCGGGGTTCGTCAACGGGATCCTCGGCGCGGCCCTGCGTGACCTGGGCGACACCCAGCCGGTCACCGTCGATCAGCAAAAAAACGTCCTGTAAGGCACACTGGGCGCATGGGCTACACGACCGAAGAAGGACGCACACAGATCCTGGACGACGCTGGTGCAGCGGTCGATCAACTGAGCATTGCGATCGCGGCGCTCGGCGAGGCCTATGAGCACCTCGACGACGACGCCGGCGAGCGCATGGAGACCGAGCTTTTCCGTCCGCTGCAGGGTGCCTACGGGCAGCTGAAGCGCACCCACAGCGACTTTGCGCAGCGCTCGGGGCTGCCCGGGCGCAACTTCCCGGCCGCTCCGGCACCGCCCCCCGAGGATCCGCGCGTCTCACTCGAGCACGCCGCCGACGCGATCCAGGCGGCCGACGAGATGCTCGCCGAACTGCAGGACACGCTGCTACCGGTCGAGGTCGGAGACCAGGAGCTGCGCGGCGGCCTCTCCGGCGCCCGCACCGTGATCGCGCCGCTTCCCGAGCGCTGCGACGAGTTCGTGCGCACTCTCGGCCGCTAGCGGCGGCGAGCTGCCTCAGAGGTCTGCTTCGACCGCCAGCGGCTGCTGCCCGGCGGCACGCATGCCGCGCTCGAGCGCAGCGATCACCGCCTCGATGACGGCAACGCGCGCGTAGCCCTTGCTCTCTCCGGAGATCAGCGTCCACGGTGCGGCTTGGTGGTCGGTCTCGTGCAGCATCTCGTTGATCGCCTGCTCGTAGGCGCCGCGCTTCTCGCGGTTGCGCCAGTCGTCGTCGGTGAGCTTCCAGGCCTTGAGCGGATCGGCCGCGCGCGCGTTGAAGCGCGCGAGCTGCTCCTCGGGTGAGATGTGGAGCCAGAACTTGACGATCACGGTTCCCTCCTGGCTGAGGCTGCGCTCGAACCCGACGATCTCCGAATAGGCGCGCTTCCATTCGGATTTGCTCGCGAAGCCCTCGACACGCTCGACCAGGACACGTCCGTAGTAGCTGCGGTCGAACACCGACATGCCACCCCAGCCGGGAACGTCGGGCCAGAACCGCCACATGAAATGGTGGCGCTGCTCACGCTCGTTCGGCGCCGCGAACTCGGACACCCGGAAATGGCGAGGGTCGAGCAGCCCCGTCAGGCGTCTGATCGCTCCGCCCTTGCCGGAGGCATCCCAGCCCTCGAACAACACCAACAGCGGTGGTCCGAGCCGGCCGTCGCCGATCAGGCCGCCGCACTGCAGACGCAACGCGAGCAGCCGCTTCTGCGCGCGCTCGAGGCGTTCGAGCGCCTCCTCCTTGGACAGCTTCAGCGACAGGTCCACGGCGTCGAGGGCGGCCATGCCTCCTACTCTGTCAGCAATGAGCGATGACATCAGACATGGGCCCGGCTTTGACGAGTCCGGATGGCAGCAGACCTACGACCAGGAGCTGCTCTCGTGGTTGGGCAACGAGACTCCGGAGCGTCAGGCGCACGACGTCGGCTTGCTGCGGCACGTTGCGCAGGAGTTTGCGATGGGCTTTGACGCGCTGTCGAACATCGGGCCGGCGGTGACGATCTTCGGCTCGGCGCGCACCGGTCCGGACCATCCGACCTATCGGCTTGTGCGTTCGGTTGCCGCGGCGCTGGGCGAGGCCGGCAACGCGATCATCACCGGCGGCGGACCGGGATTGATGGAGGCCGCCAACCGCGGCGCCCGCGACGCCGGCGCGGTCTCGATCGGCTGCAACATCGAGTTGCCACACGAGCAGGGGTCGAATCCCTATGTCGACGTCAGCCTGCGCTTTCATCACTTCTTCGCACGCAAGGTCATGTTCGTCCGCTATGCGCAGGCGTTCGTCGTCGCGCCGGGAGGGTTCGGCACCCTCGACGAGCTGTTCGAGGTGCTGACGCTGATCCAGACCGGCACCGTCCAGAACTTTCCCGCGATCCTGATCGGTGACGGCGAATGGGACGGCATGCTCGGCTGGCTGCGCGAGCGGGCGCTGCCCGATGGCCGCATCGATTCGGACGATCTGACCGGCCTGCACGTCAGCACAGACCCGCAGGAGATCGTGCGGATCGTCGAACACAGCCGCCGCTTGGCAGAATCGCACTGATGGAACAACGTACGGTTGGGCGCCTCGGGCGCAGCTTCAGCGTCATCGGTCTCGGTACCTGGCAGCTCGGTGCCGATTGGGGCTCGGTCGACCCCGGCGATGCCGAGGCAACGCTCGAGGCCGCGGTTGATGCGGGAATCACGTTCTTCGACACGGCCGACGTCTACGGCGACGGACGCAGCGAGCAGTTCAACGCCGAGCTGCTCAAGCGGCATCCAGAGGTGTTCGTGGCGACGAAGATGGGACGCCGCGTCGAGCAGCGGCTCGAGAACTACTCGGCCGCGAACTTCGCGGCCTGGAACGAGCGCTCGCGCGCAAATCTCGACGTGCCGGCGCTCGACCTCGTCCAGCTGCACTGCCCGCCCGACGAGGTCTACGCGAGCGACGCGGTGTTCGCGGCGCTCGACCAGATGGTCAGCGACGGTCGGCTGCGCGCCTACGGCGTGTCGGTCGAGACCTGCGAGCAGGCACTTGCGGCGATCGCGCGGCCGCATGTCGCGAGCGTGCAGATCATCCTCAACTGCTTCAGGCTGAAGCCGCTGGAGCAGGTGTTGCCGGCGGCGGCCGAGGCCGGCGTTGGGATCATCGCGCGGGTGCCGCTGGCGTCGGGCATGCTCTCGGGTCGCTACGACGCGAACACGACGTTCGCGGCCGACGACCATCGCAACTACAACCGTCACGGCGAGGCCTTTGACGTCGGCGAGACCTTCTCAGGCGTGCCCTACGACGTCGGGCTCGAGGCCGTCGAGGAGCTCAAGCGACTCGTCGATCCGGGTGTCACGCTCGCACAGTTCGCGCTGCGCTGGGTGATCGACCAGCCGGGCGTGAGCAGCGTGATCCCCGGCGCCCGCAACCCCGAACAGGTGCGCGCCAACGCCGCGGTCGCAGAGCTCCCGCGGCTGCGCGAGGAGCAGCTCAGCGGCGTCGCCGACATCTACGAGCGGCTGCTGCGCGCCCACGTCCACGACCGCTGGTAGCTGCCGTGGGCGCCCAGCGGGGCGCCCAAAACCGCCTAGCGCTGCCCGTAGTAGGCGTTGGGCCCGTGCTTGCGCTCGTAATGCTTGTTGCGCACGGCGGCGTCGAGTGACCCCGCCGACGGGTTGAGCGTCGCCGTCAGGAAGGCCATGCGGGCGACCTCCTCGAGCGTCACCGAGACCTCGACGGCCTTGGCGAGCGTCGGGCCCCAGGTGAAGGGCGCGTGGCCGCGCACGAGCGCGCAGGGGATCCGCGAGGGGCCGAGGTCGGCGATCGCTTCGATCAGCACGGTCCCGGTGCTGCGCTCGTAGCCGTCGCTGATCTCGTCCTCGCTGAGCGCGCGGGTCACCGGAATCGGCTCCGCGCAGAGATCGGCGTGCGTCGTGCCGTACAACGGGATCTCGCGCTGCGCCTGAGCCCAGACCGTCGCCCAGGTCGAGTGCGTGTGAACGATGCCGCCGATCTCGTCGAAGCGGCGGTAGAGCTCGAGGTGGGTCGGGGTGTCGGTCGACGGGCCGCGCTGACCTTCGACGATCTCACCGTCGAGATCGACGATCACGATGTCCTCGCGGGTCATCGCCGCGTAGGAGACGCCGCTCGGCTTGATGGCGATCACGCCCCGGTCGCGGTCGATCTGGCTCGCATTGCCCCAGGTGAGCGTCACCAGGCCGTGGGCCGGCAGCGCCAGGTTTCCCTCGAGCACGGCCTCACGCAGCTCACGGAAAGCGGTCATCAGATCTCCTCGTATTCGATTTCAAGCAACTCGGCCAGGCGCCACCAGCGCTCGCGCCGATCGCCGCCGGCGATCACGCACTCCGGAGGCGATCCCAACTCCAGCCACGTGTCCATGAAGGACTCGAGCCCGGCGTCGGGAGCAAAGAACAGGTGTGACTGCTCGATCTGCGGCTGATCGGCCGCTCCGAGCAGCTCGCCTGATCCTACGACCAGGCGCAGCTCGCCGCCCGGCAGAACGCTGATTGCCGCGGTCGTGAGCGATCCGGGCTCAGCGGCGAACCCGGGGGAGGGGCGCAGCAGAATCGCGTCGCGGTTCCAGTCGAGCGCGGGCATGCCGCAGCGGCCGTGATGATCGAGCAGGACAGCTGCCGCGCGGCCGATCAGATCGGGCTGACGGACGTCGCTGCCGAGCGCGCGCAGCGTCTGGGCGGCGCGGCTCCAGTCCGCGAAGCGCGCGACGAAGCGCTCGCCGAGCCAGTCCCCGGTGAGCACGGCGAAGCCGACGCCCGCGGCCAGGCATTGGCCGGCAAGCGCCTGTGCGGCGCTGATGCCGTGGTTGAAACGCAGGTCGTATTCGCTCCAGTCCTCGCCGACGGCGCGTTCGGGCTGGACGCCGGCGATCAGCAATGGAGTGGCCGCAGCGCCGAGCGCGCCGCAGCAGTCGCCGGGAAGCGTGGCGCCGAGGGTCACGAGCGCGATCGCGTCGACGCCGACGCGCTCGAGCTCGGTGAGCACAGCCGGCAGTTCGTCGGCCGTGGCAACGGGCGTGCCGGAGACGACGTCGGCGACGGCCGCGAGCCGGCGTCCGACCTGCGCGAGGTAGCCCTCGTGGTGGGCGGCGAGTTCAGCGTCGGGCGCGGGGCCGGTCAGTCCCAGCAATCCGACCGTGGGGCGTCTGGTCAAGTGCGCTGCTCAGGGCCTGTGGATGCCGACCAAGGTGCTCGTCCCCTCGTAGCGGCTTCTGGTGGTCGCGTACGGCTTGATCGTGTGCGGATACAGGAACTTGAGGCCGGTGTCGACGTCGGCGATCCCTGTGAGCCCGCGCGTGGCCTTGTACATGAACAGCTCGAGCGTCGCGAGAAAGCCCTGAAGGTAGGGCTGCTGGTCGATCGCGAACTGGATCCAGCCTTCGGACAGCAGCGTCTCGGTGTTGGGTGTGAGGTCGAATCCGCCACCGACGACCTTGCCCCTGAGGTCGTACTGCTTGAGTGCGAGCGCGACTGCCTCGGTGCTGCCGCCGTCGACCGCGAAGTAGCCCTGATAGGACCTCAGATGCTGCTTGACGAACGCGGCGATCGTCGTCTTGTCCTGCTGCTCGGCGGCTCCGGACGCGGGCGCGATCAGCCTGATGTTCGAACCCTTGAGCTCCTGCTTGATCCCGTCGAGGCGCGGCTGCAGGTTGGCCGAGCCGGGCACGGCGATGAACACGGCGATCTTGCCGCCACCCGGGATCAGCTGTTTGATCGTGCGGCCCATCTTGCGGCCGCTGAGTTCGAGGTCCTGCCCGATGTAGGCGAGACGATCGGTGTTCGGCTCATCGGCGTTGTAGGAGATCACGGGAATCCCCGCGCCGACCGCCGCGTTCACAGGCGTGGCCAGCAGCGGCGAGATCAGGGTGGTGGCGATCCCGTCGACCTGACCGCTGCCCGCGGCGGTCCTGATCGCGGTCGCCATCTCACCGACGTTGCTCGACTTCGAGCCCGTCCACGAGAACGAGCAGTTGAGCAGCGTGCAGGCATCCTCGATGCCGTTGACCGTCGGCCTGAAGAAGGTGTCGGCGGTCGCGTGATTGATGAACGCGAAGTGGTAGCCGCCGTTGACACCGAAGACCGAGGTGACCGGGGGCGTGGTCGTGGTGGCCGCGGCGGCGCTGCTCGTGCCGCTCCCCGCGGTGCTGCCACAGGCCTCGAGCAGCACGGCGGCAAGTCCCGCGGCACCACCGGTGAGCGCTGTGCGTCGCGTGAGCTGGGTGATCGCGTCGCGTGCGTCGCTGGCGGCATCGGGCTCAGACATGCTCACAACCAGGGTAGGGAAACGCGCACGCGGCAGAACGCTGACGTGAAAAGCAGCCGGGGCGGCCCGGTCGAGCGACCGGACCACCCCAGAGCAGGACTTCAGATGCCTGCGCTGTGCTAGCGGACGATCGCGCGGCGCCGCACGATCGCGTCGAGTGAGACGGCGGCAAGCAGCACGACGGCCGTCGCCATGTCTTCTACGGCCGGGCTGACGCCCATGATCGCGAGGCCGTTGTAGACGACCGAGATCACGAAACCGCCGAGCAGTGCGTTGACCATCCGGCCGCGGCCGCCGAACAGCGCGGTGCCACCGACGACGGCCGATGCGACCGCGTACATCACCAGGGTGCCGCCGTCGATGTCGGTTGAGACGCTGCCGAGCTGCGAGATGTAGATCAGCCCCGCCAGCGCCGCTGTCGCGCTCGAGATGATGAAGCCGAACGTGACGATCCACTTGACGTTGATGCCGGCACGGCGAGCGGCCTCGGGGTTGTTGCCGACGGCGTATATGTAGCGTCCGGTGCGCGTGTGTGACAGCAGCCAGGAGTAGGCCAGGATGATGATCAGCACGAACGGGATCACCCACGGCATGCCCTCGATCACGCCGAGGTGGCTGCGGTCGCCGTTGCAGATGTACATCAGCACGACGCCCGCGATTGCGACAGCGGCGATCGTCAGGACGGTCACACCCTGTGGGGTCGTGTGCAGGCCGCGTGAGCGCCGCGATCGGTTGCGGCCGAGGCTGACCGCCGCGAATATGGCGACGCAGACGATCATCGCGATCCAGCCAAGGCCGGGGCTCATCGACTTTCCGGTCAGATCGTTGATCGGGCCCGAGTTGACGTCGATGACGCCGCCCACGGCGGTGGGGTCGACGATGGCGAGCTCGAGCATGATGCCGAGCAGACCGAGCTGGCCACCGAGCGTGACTATGAACGACGGCAATCCCAGCTGAGTGATCAGCATGCCCTGCAAAAGACCGAACAGGCCCATTGCGACGACGCCACCGATGATGCCCAGCCACCACGGGAAATTCACAGGGGGCGCGATCAGCTCGGCGATGATGAAGCCGCCGACGCCGACTCCGTAGCCGAGGCTGAGGTCGATCTCCGACAGCAGCAGGATGAAGGTCTCGGCGGCACCGATGACGATGTAGATCGAGGCCTCGATGAACAGCGCTACGAGGTTGCCGTCGCTGAGGAACTCACCGTTCTCGATCGTGAAGAACGCACCGATCGCGATCAGGCCGATGAGCACCGGCAGCGCGCCGCTCTCACCGCCCTTGATCCGGCGCCACCAGGCCTCGAGGTACTCACCGAGCGTGTTCGCGAGGACCTCGGGCGCGGCCGTCTTCAGCTCGGCATCGCTGAGGGCCTGCTCAGAGCCTTCGGTGGGTTCGATTTCTGCAGGAGGGGTGCTCACGGTGTGTCTCTTTCGAAGATTCGTGTCATGCAGCGCCGGCGGATGCGGTCGCGTTACCGGTCGTCATGTACTCGACCGCATTCTGACGGTTGAAATCTGTGGCCGGGCCGCTGACGGCCAGGTGCCCGAGGTAGAGGACGGCGATGCGGTCGGCGACCTCGAAGATGTCGTTGAGGTTGTGCGAGATCACGAGCACGGCGACGCCGCGGCCCGAGAGCGTCTTGATCACGTCGAGCACCATGCGCGTCTGCGCGACCCCGAGGGCCGCGGTCGGCTCGTCCATGATCACGAGCTTGGCGTCGTTGATCAATGCCTTGGCGACCGCCACCGACTGGCGCTGGCCGCCGGAAAGCGACGCGACCGGCTGCCGGATCGAACGCACCGTGGTAACCGATAGGTCCTTGAGCGTCTGGCGCGCCCGGACCTCCATGGTGTCCTCGTCGAGCTGGCGGTGGCGCAGCTTCTCGTGGCCGAGAAACATGTTCTGGACGATGTCGAGGTTGTCGCAGAGCGCGAGGTCCTGGTAGATCGTCTTGATGCCCATCTCCTCGGTCTCGCGCGGACCGCTGTTGCGAATGGGTTTGCCCTCCCACAGCATCTCGCCACCATCGGGCTGCCAGAGACCGGCGATCGTCTTGATCAACGACGACTTGCCGGCGCCGTTGTCTCCGATCAGGGCCGTTACCTGCCCTGCGGGAATGTCGAAAGTGACATCGCTAAGCGCCTGAACCGGTCCGAATCGCTTGGTGATCCCACGCAGCGACAGCAGCGCTCCGTTCGTGCTTTCAGTTGTGCTCATTGCGTAGGTTGTCCGTCGTTATCGCAGGAAAGACGAGGGAGGCCCCGCCCGCCGAACTCGAAAGAGTCCGGCGAACGGGGATTCTCCCGCCAACGGTGGATCAGTACCAGTACTACTTGATCCCGTACTTGGTGCAGTCCGACTTGTAGCTACCGGAGCACAGCTGCTTGGCCTTGACGAAGCCGTCCTTGATGACGGTCGCGTTCATGGTCTTGCCGGTGACCCACTCGGGGGTCTCGAGGACCGACGGAACCTGCTTCTTGCTGCTCGGGTCCGTGGTGGTGCTGTTCTCGAGGCCGGCCGGAGCCTTCTTGCCCGCACGCAGGTAGATGGCGAGCGCCACGGCGGCGCCGGCTTCCTTGTAGATCGGCTTGTACACGGTGCCGCACTGGTAGCCCGAGATGATGTTCTGCAGGCCGACCAGCGTTGCGTCCTGACCGGTCATCGGGAACGTGTCCGGCTTCACGCCCTGGGTCTTGAGCCAGTTGATGATCGGAGCGCCGTTCTCATCGTTCGGAATGACGGCCGAGTTGGCCTTCTGGCCGGTCGCCTGGTAGGCGGCCTCGAACTCGTCAAGCGCGTCCGGCTTCGGGGTCGTGGGGTTCCACGTGCCGGGGGTGTTCTGGAGGAGCTTGATCTTGCCGGACTTCTCGAGCGGCTTGAGGACGCTGTCGTAACCCTCGGTGAAGAGCGTTGCGTTGTTGTCCGTCGGCGCGCCGTGCATCTCGATGAACTGCGCCTGGCTGCCCTTCAGCCACGACTTCTCGCATGAGACGAAGCCCTGGCCGATCAGCTTGCCGACCGTGACGTTGTTGAAGCTCACGTACGGATCGCTGTCGACGGCGCCGGCGCCGGAGCTGAGGCGGTCGTACTGCACGATCTTCGCGCCGTGCGCCTTGGCGTACTTCTGTGCCTTGACACCGGTGCCCGGATCCTCGGGATCGATCAGGATGACCGTCGCGCCGTTCGAGATGTCGGCCTCGACATCGGTCATGAACGTCGTGTCGGACTTCTGCGCGTTCTGCGGCGTGATGATGTCCGATGCCGGCATGCCGGCGGCGAGCAGCGCCTTCTTGATGTCCGGCTGGTCGAACTCTTCATAACGCGTCGAGCTCGTCGTGTCGGGCATGATCGCCGCGATCTTGCCCTTACCTTCGGCGACGATCGGCTTCAGCACCGACATCCCGCTGAAGCTGTTGGTGAAGGAATTGATCGAGATCGACGCAGCGTGGCCGCTGACCTTCGCGTCCGCCGTACCGCTGAGTGCGGCGACGCCGACGCTGGCTGCGAGCGCACACGAAACAATTCCGACCTTGCTGTTGCGCAGCAAGCTCACTAGGTACCTCCTATGGCCTCTCTCCTGGGCGAGGGCGGCAGACTGACACCGGACCTCTCCCCTTACGAAAATCGATGTTATGGACGCCCCTATGAATAAGGCGTGAACAAAGACTGGCTCTGCGTAAAAACCGTGTTAACGCGTTTTCGGCTTGTTAGCGCGCCCATGCATGTAGCGCCTGGGGTCACGGGCTTTTCGGTCTTAACGGAACTATTCGGGCGCGAAGCGGTATCCCGCGCGAGGCGCGGTGAGGATCAACTGGGCGCCATCGTCACCCAGCTTCGAGCGCAGGCGGCGAACGTAGACGCGCAGGTATTCGGTCTCGGTCTGATAGGCCGAGCCCCAGACACGACGCAGCAGATGCGCGTGGGTCAGCAACTTGCCGCGATTGAGCGCAAGCTCGCGCAGCAGCGCGAACTCCGTGGGGGTCAGGTGGATCGCCTCGCCGCCGCGCGTGACCTGCTGGCGGGCGAGGTCGATGACGACATCACCGGCGGTGATCGTGAGTGCCTGCGGCTCCGCCGGCTGGATCGCACGCGTGCGTCTCAGCGTCGCCGTGATCCGCGCGAGCAGCTCCTCGACGCTGAACGGCTTGGTCATGTAGTCATCGGCGCCCATGTTGAGCGCGGTCACCTTGTCGCGCTCACCGCCGCGCGCCGAGACGACGATCACGGCCACCGACGAGCGCTCGCGGATCTGACGGCAGAGCTCCATTCCGTCGGCATCGGGCAGCATCAGGTCGAGCAGCACGATGTCCGGCGATTCGGTCTCGAGCAGTCGCAGCGCTCGATCCGCGTCGGCGGACACGAGCATGTCGAACCCCCTGACCGAGAGATTCGAGCGGATCAGATCGACGATGTTGGGGTCGTCCTCGACGAGCAGCGCCCGCGTCGCCTCCTGCTGGTCAGACATCGACACCAACGTGCCTCGCGGCTCTGACCGCCGGTGCCGGGTGGGCGGGCTCGGGCGAGGCCTCCGGCCCTTCGAGCACCAGCACGATCCTGAATGCGGCGCCGTGCTCGCTGTCGACGAGCTCGAGCGTGCCCTGATGCGCGACGACGATGCCGCGCGCGATCGAGAGACCGAGGCCGGCGCCCGCGGTGTTCGAGCGGTGGCGCCGGGCCGAGTCGAACGGAGCATCGCGCAGTTCGGCCGGAAGGCCGCGGCCATCGTCGCTGACGACGACCTCGAGCCGTCCGCCGGCGAGGTGGCGGGCGGCGATCGCCACGTGCGTGCCGGCCGGATTGTGCTGGAGCGCGTTGTTGAGCAGGTTGACGAACACCTGCTCGAGGCGGTCGTGATCGGCCCAGATCGGCGGGATCACGCCAGTCGGTGAGAACGTGACCGCGTCGCGCCAGGTGTCGGGCAGGCAGGCGACCGCGGCATCGATCACGAGGTCGAGCTGACACCAGTCGAATTGCAACCGCATCACGCCCGAATCGATCGCCGAGAAGTCGAGCAGATCATCGACCAGCCGCCCGAGTCGCGAGGACTCGGTGGCGATCGTCTCGAGGAAGCGCTGCTGCGAATCCTCATCCCAGACGATGTCAGGCGCCAGCAGGCTCGACGCGTACCCGCGGATCGCGGTCAGCGGCGTGCGCAGCTCGTGGCTGAGGCGCGAGAGGAATTGGCGCTGCAGCTCACGCGAGCGCCGTAGCGCCGCTGCCTGACGCTGGGCCTCCTCGGCGTCCTGGCGTTCGATCGCTGCGGCGGCATAGCCGGCATAGAGCCCGAGCAGGTCCTCCTCGTCACGCGTCGGTGGGTCGGCGCCTCCACGCTCGATCGTGATCAGCGCGCTGGTGCCGTTCGGTCCAACGACCGGAACCAGCCAACTGCTGTCGTTGACGATCACGCGCTCGGCCGAGGCCGGCGTCGAGTCGGCGCGGATCACGTCGATGCGCCCGCGATCGAGGTTGAGGGCGGCGGCGAGCGCGGCGATGATCATCGCCAGACCGGAGCTCGGATCGGCGACGGCAAGGCTGTCCGCGAGGCCGTGCAGGCGCGTCAGCTGACGGCGCGCGGAACCGTCGACGGTGCCACCGGCGAGCAGCGCGGCGACGTCGTCGGGGTGCGAGTCCGCCGGCCTGATCTCAGTGACCACGCGGCCGTGGCGCAGCACGACGACGCGTCCGGCAACCCGGAACATCTGACCGACGTCGCGCGTTGCCAGCAGCACGGCGATGCC
>DATASU010000125.1:0-3675 GCA_036269095.1 Solirubrobacteraceae bacterium | reverse complement strand
GTTACCCACGTGTTACTCACCCGTTCGCGGCTCTGCCCCGGGCCGAAGCCCGGTTCGTCGCTCCACTTGCATGTGTTAGGCACGCCGCCAGCGTTCGTCCTGAGCCAGGATCAAACTCTCCGTGAAGAACTTCACAAAGAGCTGTCAGGAAAATTCACTCGCCGTAGCGGCCTCACGAACTATGCCGCGAGACCTGACGAGAGAAACCTGGGTCTCTCCCTGGTGGAAGAGACCCTCGCCTCCAACGCCCGACCGCTACAAGCGGCCTTCGGGAGCTCCAAGTACACAAGGGGAGCTCCGGGAGACGAGACGGGTTCAATCTTGGCGCCGTCGCTCGATCGGCTCCCGAGGGAACCGTCCGACGACGGCGTCGAACCTGGACACACTCTCGGCCATAGGCAGGCCGAGGTGCGCATGCTGTTGAGTTTTCAAAGACCGTCGCCTCCGTGCGGAAGGGGTTTCCTTCCAGAGGATGCGCCGAGGCCTTGCGGCGCTCGGGGCAGAAGAGTATAGCCACATCTCTCGCTTGGGGGCGCAAACTCACCCAACTTGGGAGGCGCGTGGCCGCGCTCACTGCCTGCAGAAAGGTAGCGTACCGCCGGACGGAATGCGTCGCGGCGCCGGAAATCTTTCCCTAGACGACCAAAACACGTGCAAATCGCCGCTTTCCGAGCTGCACGACCCGGCCGCTTATCTCCCCCGCGGGAACGTCGAGGGCGTCGCCGGCAAGCGCTTCGCCGTCGAGCTTGACCCCGCCCTGCCCCAGCGCGCGCCGCGCCTCGGAGGTCGAGACGGAAAACGCGGCTGCGAGCAGCGCGGGGATGTGCACCATCCCGTCGACGGGTGCGACCTCGATCTCGGGAACGTCGTCGGGGATCGCGTGCTGCACGTGCACGCGGTCGAATGCCTGCTCGGCCGCCTGCGCGGCCTCGGGCCCGTGGAAGCGCTCGACCAGCGCTCGCGCAAGCGCGCGCTTGGCATCTCGCGGCGCCAGCTCCACCGGCAGCTCCTGGCCGAGCAGCAACCCGTACCACATCTCCATCGAGGTGTCGGGGATGCTGAGCGTCTTGCCGTAGATCTCCTCGGGCGGCTCGGTGACACCGATGTAGTTCCCGAGTGACTTCGACATCTTGCGCTCGCCGTCGGTGCCCGTGAGCAGCTCCGTGGTCAGCACGACCTGCTCGGGCTGCCCGTAAGCGCGCTGGACGTCGCGGCCCATCAACAGGTTGAACTTCTGGTCGGTGCCGCCGAGCTCGACGTCGGCTTTGACCGCAACCGAGTCGTAGCCCTGGAGCAACGGATAGAGCAGCTCGAGCATCGAGACCGGAGTTCCCTCCGCGAGCCGCTTCGCGAAGTCCTCACGTTCGATGATGTGGGCGACCGTCGTCGTCGACAGCAACCGGAACAGCTCACCCATCGACATCTCGAGCCAGTCGCCGTTGAAGCGGACCTCGAGCCGATCGGGGTCGAGCACCTTCATCGCCTGCTCCTGGAAGCTGGCGGCGTTCGCCTCGATCTGCTCGTCGGTGAGCATCGGCCGTGTCGAGGAGCGGCCACTCGGATCGCCGACGCGCGCGGTGCCGTCGCCGATGATCAGCACGACCGTGTGACCGGCGTCCTGGAACTCGCGCAGCTTCTGCAGGACCACCGTGTGCCCGAGCGTGATGTCGGGCGCGGTGGGGTCGACGCCAAGCTTGACGCGCAGCGGCCGGCCCAGCTTCAGCTTGGCTTCAAGCGCGCCCTCCGGCAGGCAATCGATCGCGTTGCGCGACAGCCAGGCGGCTGCGTCGGAGGGCGTGGCGGGCATCGGCGCAATCGTAATGGGCATGCCGGGCACCCGGCTGCCCGGGCCGCCACCGCACCGCTGCGCGCGGCCGCAATGCTCCGGAGGCCGATGCAATGTGCTGCATCGGCGGCCGAGTCAGCCCGGTGGCCGCTCGCGGGGCGAGCGGCTTACGACTAGACTCTCGTCGCAGCCGCCAGGCCCCCGCACGCGGTCGTATCTCGCCAGCGTGGGCCACGTGGTGTGCGAGCTCCGCTGACGCTCGCGCGCCAGAGCTTCGTTCGGATGAGCGTCGAGAACTACACCCAGAGAGATGGCGAAGGCGATCCCGCGCCGATCGTCATCGCCCCGCGCGAGCACCGCCGTGACCGTCGCAGGCGTCGCAGGCGCGAACGCGCAGCGCGGCCCCCGCGGCCGCGGGTACGGAAGCTGCGACTGCTGTTCGTGCTCACGGGCTTTGCCGCACTTGCCGTGATCTCGATGATGTTCGGCGCGCTGACCTCGATCGCCTCGGATCTACCGCAGCTGGACAACACGGTGCAGTTCAGCAAGCACGTCGAGTCCTACATGTACGACGTCAACGACACTCCGATCGGTCCGCTTGCCCCTGCCAGCACGCCGGCGATCGATCACTGGGGCCAGATCTCACCGAACATGAAGAATGCGATCGTGTCGGTCGAGGATCGCGGGTTCTGGAGTGAGTCGGGCATCAGCGTGCGCGGTCTGCTGCGTGCCGGCATGTCGGATCTCACAGGAGGGAAGGTCCAGGGCGGCTCGACAATTCCCGAGGAGTTCATCAAGAACGTTCGCTCGGAGGAGGGTCACCGCACGGTCGCCGAAAAGCTCGTTGAGGCCGGCATGGCGTTCCAGCTCTCGCACCACTGGAAGCACAAGCACATCCTCACCGAGTACCTCAACACGATCTACTTCGGAAACGGCGCGCTCGGGATCGAGGCCGCCGCACGCGTCTACTTCGGCTGGAACCACGGCTACGACGCCGCGAACCCCGCCGAGGGGGGTAAGAACGCCTGCGGCAACGCTGATCCTGAGCACCCGAACCGCAAGGAGTGCGCCGCCGTGCTGACTCCGGCAGAGGCGGCGCTGCTGGCCGCGATGGTGGCCAACCCGACCGAGTTCGACCCGATCCTGCACCCGCAGGCAGCGCTGGCGCGGCGCAACGACGTGGTGCTTAAGGACATGTACGAGCAGCACTACCTGACCTGGACGCAGTACCAGACCGCGAGGAACACGCCACTCCCAACCGCCGCCCAGATCAAGGCACCCGAGCAACAGCCGACGGCCGCCGGTTACTTCACCAGTTGGGTTGAGCCGCAGGTGGTGACCGCGCTCGAGCACGAGGGCCTGACCGCGAAGCAGGCCCAGTACGAGTCGTACTACGGCGGCCTCAAGATCAAGCTGAGCATCGACCTGAGCATGCAGAACCAGGCCCAGAGCGTCGTCGACCAGCAGCTCTTTGACAGCCCTGGCCTACCGAGCGCATCGCTGGTCGCGATCGACAACAAGACCGGCGAGGTCCGAGCGATGGTCAGCGGCAACGGTGACTACAACCAATCGCCCTTCAACCTCGCGACGATGGGCTACCGCCAACCGGGGTCCGCCTTCAAGATCTTCACACTCGCGGCGGCGCTCTCCAAGGGCGTGATCACGCCCTATTCGGAGAAGGACTCAAAGCCGATCACGATTCACTTCGTGAAGACGAACAGCAATCCGTACAAGGGCAATGCGTTCGCGGCGGACAACGGCACCGGGAGCTTCCCGGTCCACAACTTCGGCAACGTGTACAGCGGCTGGATCCCGATGACGGTTGCAACGGCCACCTCCGACAACAGCGTCTTTGCCCAACTCGGCACCGACCCTCGAGTCGGAACCGC
>DATASU010000124.1:0-9580 GCA_036269095.1 Solirubrobacteraceae bacterium | reverse complement strand
GGCGGCGAGGGCCGCGACCAGCTGCTCGAGCTCGGCTCGGGCCGGCTGATCCCCGGCTTCGAGGAGCAGCTCGTCGGTGCCAAGGCCGGCGATGAGCGCCTGATCGAGGTCAACTTCCCCGACGAGTACGGGGCCGAGGAGCTGGCCGGCAAGCCCGCGACCTTCGAGGTCACCGTCAGCGAGGTGAAGGTCAAGCGCCTGCCCGAGCTCGACGACGACTTCGCCGCCGACGCGGCCGGCTTCGACACGATCGCGGAGCTGCGCGAGGACATCGCCTCGCGGCTCAAGGAGTACGAGCAGCAGAACATCGAGCGTGAGTTCGAGCGCGACGTGCTCGACGCCGTCGCCGCGGGCGCGAAGATCGACGTGCCGCATCAGCTCGTGCACGCGCGCGCACACGAGATCGTCCACGAGACCATGGACTCGCTGGCGCGCCAGGGCATCTCCAAGGAGATGTACCTGCAGATCTCGGGTCAGGACGAGGAGCAGCTCGCACACGACGCCGAGCAGGAGGCGGAGCAGACGCTGCGCCGCGAGGCCGCGATCGCCGCAGTCGTCGGAGCTGAGAAGATCGAGCCCTCGGACGAACAGCTGATCGAGGCACTGCAACCGACCGCCGAACGCGAGAAGACCACCCCCGAGAAGCTGCTCAAGCAGCTCGAGTCCAACGGTCGCGTGGCGCGGCTGCGGGCCGAGCTCGCCAACCGCCAGGCGGTCGAGTGGCTGGTCGAGCACGCCAAGACGGTCGCCCCGGCCAAGGCCGACGCCGCAAAGCCGGCAAAGGCTGGGAAGTCGCCGGCAAAGCAAGCCGGCGACAGCGCTTCGAAGAAGAAGTCGCCAGCGAAGAAACCGGCCGCTAAGAAACCGTCGAAGTCGGCCGATTAACCCCCTCAGGGGCGGACAAACCCGATTGCTAGAGTCGGCAGGAATCCGCCCCTGGAAGCGAAAGAAGCGAAAAGCATGAGCCCACTTGTTCCGATGGTCGTTGAACAGACCTCCCGCGGGGAGCGTGCGTTCGACATCTATTCACGTCTGCTCAACGAGCGGATCATCTTCCTCGGAACGCCGGTGGACGACCAGATCGCCAACCTGATCGTTGCCCAGCTCCTGCACCTGGAGTCCGAGGATCCGGACAAGGACATCTCGCTGTACATCAACTCGCCCGGCGGCTCCGTCTACGCCGGCCTGGCGATCTACGACACGATGCAGTTCATCAAGCCCGACGTGCAGACGATCTGCGTCGGCATCGCGATGTCGATGGGCGCGCTGCTGCTCGGCGGCGGCGCCGCGGGCAAGCGCATGGCGCTGCCCAACGCCAAGATTCTGATCCACCAGGTGTCGGCGGGCTTCCAGGGCCAGGCGACCGACATCGAGATTCACGCGCGCGAGATCATCGACCTGCGCCACCGCCTCGACGAGATCATCTCGCAGCACACGGGCAAGCCGGTCGAGGAAGTCGCCAAGGACACCGAGCGGGACTACTTCATGAGTTCCGAGGAGGCGAAGGACTACGGGATCATCGACCGCGTGATCACCCAGCACTGACGTGCTGACATCGTCCTTGCCTAATGGCGGGGGATTGTTAGCCTTGTGCTGGGCCTCACGGGTCCCGATTGACCGTAGGAACCTTTCAGAGAGGTAATCGATGGCACGTCCGACCGACTCCAACGAGCAACTGCTCTGCAGCTTCTGCGGCAAATCGCAGCGCCAGGTCAAGAAGTTGATCGCCGGCCCCGGCGTCTACATCTGCGACGAGTGCATCGACCTCTGCAATGAGATCATCGATGAGGAGCTCACCGCTCCGCCGAACTTCGACCTCCAGAATCTCCCCAAGCCGCGGGAGATCTACGACGTGCTCAACGAGTACGTCGTCGGCCAGGAGCAGGCCAAGCGCACGCTCTCGGTTGCGGTCTACAACCACTACAAGCGCGTGCAGATGCTGCAGTCCGATGACAACGACATCGAGCTGCAGAAGTCCAACATCCTGCTGCTCGGGCCGACCGGCTGCGGCAAGACGCTGCTGGCGCAGACGCTCGCCAAGATCCTCAACGTTCCGTTCGCGATCGCCGACGCGACCGCACTCACCGAGGCCGGCTACGTCGGCGAGGACGTCGAGAACATCCTGCTGAAGCTGATCCAGGCCGCTGACTACGACGTCAAGAAGGCCGAGACCGGGATCATCTACATCGACGAGGTCGACAAGATCGCGCGCAAGGCAGACAACCCCTCGATCACCCGTGACGTCAGCGGCGAGGGCGTCCAGCAGGCGCTGCTGAAGATCCTCGAGGGCACGACCGCGAGCGTTCCCCCGCAGGGCGGGCGCAAGCATCCACACCAGGAGTTCCTGTCGATCGACACGACCAACGTGCTGTTCATCTGCGGTGGCGCGTTCGCCAACCTCGACCGCGTGATCGAACGGCGCATCGGCCACCAGGGTGTCGGCTTCGGCGCGACGATCCAGTCCAAGGATCAGCGCGACCTCGGCGAGATGTTCGAGCACTGCCTGCCCGAGGACCTGATCCAGTACGGGCTGATCCCCGAGTTCATCGGCCGTCTGCCGGTGATGTCGGCGATCCATCAGCTCTCACGCGGGGAGCTGATGAAGATCCTGACCGAGCCGCGCAACGCGCTCGTCAAGCAGTTCCAGCGCTTCTTCCAGTTCGACGGCATCGAGCTCGTGTTCGCCGACGAGGCGCTGAACTCGATCGCCGACAAGGCGCTCGAGCGCGAGACCGGGGCACGTGGCCTGCGCTCGATAATCGAGGAGGTGCTGCTCGAGGTTCAGTTCGAGCTGCCGTCGCGCCGCGATGTCAAGAAGTGCGTCGTCACGCGCGACACGATCGACAAGGGCACGCCGCCGACGCTCGTCACGCAGGCCGTCGACCACGAGCACGACGAGGGCGAAGCAGCCGCCTGAACGCGGCCCACATTCGGCGCCTAAACTCGGCGTCGAATGGACACACTCGAGATGAAGACGCGCTACGAACCGGCTGACGTCGAGCCGCGTATCGCCCAGACTTGGCTTGACTCCGGGATCACCCACCCGGAGCCGGAGGGTGACGCCTCCGAGAACTACTCGATCGCGATCCCGCCGCCGAACGTCACCGGCGTGCTGCACATGGGGCACGCGCTCAACAACGCGGTCCAGGACACGCTGATCCGCCGCGCCCGCCAGCAGGGCAAGCGCAGCAAGTGGATCCTCGGCACCGATCACGCCGGCATCGCCACCCAGACGGTGGTCGAGAAGGAGCTAAAGAGCCTCGGCTCGAGCCGCGAGGAGATCGGCCGCGAGCAGTTCATCTCGCGCGTGTGGGTCTGGCGCGAGCGCTACGGCGGCGAGATCATCGAGCAGATCAGACGCCTCGGCTCCTCGGTCGACTTCAGCGAAGAGCGCTTCACGATGGATGAGGATTACGCCCGCGCGGTCATGAAGGTGTTCGTCGACCTCTACGACAAGGGCTACATCTACCGCGACCGCTACCTCGTCAACTGGGACCCGGGCAGCCTCTCGGCGATCTCCGACCTCGAGGTCGATGATCGCGAGGTCACCGACACGCTCTACTACATCGACTATCCGCTCGCCTCCGGCCACGGTGCGATCACCGTCGCGACGGTGCGCCCGGAGACGATGCTCGCCGACGTCGCGATCGCCGTGAACCCGGACGACGAACGCTACCAGCGCCTGATCGGCGAGACCGCGATCCTGCCGATCGTCGGACGTAAGCTCAAGATCATCGCCGACGACTACGTCAAGACCGACTTCGGCACCGGCGCGCTCAAGATCACGCCGGGGCATGACCCCAATGACTTCGAGATCGGCAACCGCCACGGGCTGCCGCATCCGAGCGTGATCGGCGAGGACGGCTGGATGGAGGGCGAGGACGTGCCCGAGCGCTACCTCGGGATCAGGGCCGCCGAGGCACGCGACGCGATCGTCGCCGAGCTCGACGGGCTCGGCCTGATCGAGCGCCGCGAGTCCTACACCCACACCGTCCCGTTCAGCCAGCGCTCCGGTGAGCGCATCGAGCCGCTGATCTCGCTGCAGTGGTTCATGCGCATGGACGAGCTGGCGCGGCCCGCGATCGACGTCGTCAAGCGCGGCGAGATCCGCTTCCACCCCGAGGGCCAGGGCAAGGTCTACCTCGACTGGATGGAGAAGATCCGGCCGTGGTGCATCTCGCGCCAGCTGTGGTGGGGCCATCAGCTCCCGGTCTGGTACCACGACGACGGCCGCACGCACGTCGCGATGACGCCACCCGACGGTCCCGGCTGGGAACGCGCCGAGGACGTGCTCGACACCTGGTTCTCGAGCGCGCTGTGGCCGTTCGCGACGCTCGGCTGGCCCGAGCAGACGGCGGAGCTCAGGGCCTTCTATCCGACCGACGCGATGGTCACGAGCCGCGACATCATCTTCCTGTGGGTCGCGCGCATGGTGATGATGGGCATCGAGTTCACCGGTCAGATCCCGTTCAGCGACGTCTATGTGCACTCGATCATCCAGGCGCCCGACGGCCGCCGCATGTCGAAGTCGCTGGGCACCGGCATCGATCCGCGTGACCTGATCGACGGTGGCCCGCGCCCGCCGGTGTTCGCCAGCGCTCCCGGTGAGGACCCCGGCGAGTTCCCCGCCTACGGCGCCGACGCCGTGCGTTGGGGGTTGCTGGCGATGTCCTCGGGACAGGACGTGCGCTTCAACGAGGAGAAGGTCTCCCAGGCCCAGCAGCTCAACAACAAGCTCTGGAACGCCTCGCGGCTGGTGCTCCAGCGCGTCGATCGGTCCGCTCGCGCCGAGGCCCGCCCGCAGGCCCCCGAGGATCACTGGATCCTCGCGCGGCTCGAGCGCGCCCGCGCCGCCGTCGGCGAGGCGATCGACAGCTTCGAGTTCAGCCGTGCGGCGCTCGCGCTCTATGACTTCGTCTACGGGGAGCTCTGCGACTGGTACCTCGAGCTGGTCAAGCCGCGGCTCTACGACGGCGACCCCGACACCGCGGCCACGCTGCTGCACGTGCTGACCGAGACGGTGACGCTCGCGCATCCGCTGATCCCGTTCGTGACCGAGGAGATCTACGGCTTCATCCCGGGCTCGGAAGGTCTGTTGGCTGGCCGCTTCGCCGGGGCTTCAGCGGCCATATCTGACAGCGCGGCCGAGGATGAGGTCCAGCGCGCGATCGCCGCCATCCAGGCGATCCGCACCTGGCGCGACGCCGCCGACGTCAAGCCCTCGGCGGTGCTGTCCGCGCGGTTGCGCGCCGACGGCTACGACCAGACCGTCGCGCATCTGGCGCGGCTCGGCCGGCTCGAGCTGAGCGCAGCCGACGGCGACGGCGACGCGGCGGCGGCGGCGATCGTGATTCCGGGCGGAGTGATCGAGATCCTGGCGTCGGGCGACGTCGACCTCGACGCCGCGACGCGCAAGCGCGACGCCAAGCGCAGGGAGCTCGAGTCCGAGATCAGGCGCGCCGAGGGCAAGCTCGCGAACAAGGGCTTCGTCGACAAGGCGCCCGAGGCCGTGGTTGCGGCCGAACGCGCCAAGCTCGAGGCGCTGCGCGCCGAACTGGAAGCGCTGTGATCGCCGCGGTGGCTCCATGACCCCGGAGGAGGCCGAGAAGCGGCTGCTGTCGCTCGAGCTGTTCGGCATGCGCTTCGGGCTCGACCGCATGCGCCGGCTGATGACCGCGCTCGGGCACCCCGAACGCAGCTTCGAGTCGATCCACGTGGTCGGCACCAACGGCAAGAGCTCGACGACGCGCATGATCGCCGCGATCCTGACGCATCATCGGCGGCGTGCCGGCTCGTACCTCTCGCCGCATCTCGTCGGCTTCAACGAGCGCATCCGCGTCGATGACCGGGACATCACACCGCAGCAGATGGCCGATGCGATCGAGCGTGCGCTGCGCGCCGCCGAGCAGGTCAACCGCGCCGGTGGCGGCGAGGACCCGGTCACGCAGTTCGAGCTGCTGACGGCGGCCGCGTACTCGGAGCTGGCCGTCGACGGGGTCGACGTGGCGGTGATCGAGGCCGGGCTGGGCGGCCGCTACGACGCGACCAACGTGATCCCGTCGAAGGTTCAGGTGCTGACCAGCGTCGGGCTCGAGCACACACGCTGGCTCGGTCCGACGATCACCGCGATCGCGCGCGAGAAGCTCGACGTCGTGCGGCCCGGTGGCACGCTCGTGCTCGGCGCGGGCATGCACCCCGACGCACTCGTGGTCGCCGAGCAGATCGCCGGCGAGCGCGGCGCGCTGATCGTGCAGGCCGAGGCCGACCCGCACGCGGCCGTCGGCGCGCTGGGCACGTTCCAGCGGCGCAACTTCGCGTTGGCGCGGGCCGCCGCCGGCGCGTTCCTCGGCGAGCTCGACGAGTCCGCGGTCGAGGCGGCCGCCGCCGCCGTGCGTGTGCCCGGCCGGCTCCAGGCGGTCGACCGCGAACCGCTGACTCTGCTCGACGGCGCCCACAACCCCGACGGCGTCACCGCGCTCGCCGAGTCGCTGCCGGAGATCATCGCCGGCGCGCGGAGCGGGGAGGGGCGGGTCGTCGCCGTTGTCTCGATCCTCGACGACAAGGACGCGTCGAAGATGCTGCGCTCGCTCGCGCCGCTGTGCGACGCGCTGGTGCTGACCTCGAGCCACAACCCGCGCGTGCTGCCGCCGCCGACGCTGAGCTCACAGCTCGACCAGCTCGCCCCTGAGATCACGATCGATTCCGAGATCGTGCCCCAGCCGCACGCGGCGCTGCGCCGTGCCCGCGAGCTAGCAAGCAAGGATGGCGTCGTGGTCGCCACCGGCTCGCTCTACCTGATCTCCGACCTCCTGCACGACGAGGCCGGCCACGGCACCCGTCGCGCGTCGATGCTGTGAACGACGACCGCGAAAACCGTCCCAGTTTCCTGAAGATGATGGGGCTGGTCGCGTTCAGTGTCGCGTTCACGATCCTGCTGTTCTTCGGGGTCGGCTACATGCTCGGTCGCATCTTTCTCTGAGATCCGGGTAAAACGTTTCGCACGCAGGGGACCGGGGTGAGTTCGGGCACGCCGAATGCGCCAGAGATCCTGCGTATTCGCCTGCTCCTACGTTTACACTCGGCCTTCAATGACCCCCATCGCGGGCATATTCGGGATCCATAATCACACGCTCAGCCTGGCCGTCGACCTGGCTCTGGTGGTGCTCGCGGTGGTCTGGCTTGCGCTGATCTACTGGACCTGGGCCGACGCCCGGCGCCGGATCAGCGACAACATCCTCGTCGCGTGCGCGGTGGTCACCTCGTTCTTCCCGCTGATCGGGACGGTCGTGTACATGATCGTGCGACCGCCTGAGTACCTCGAGGACGTGCATGAGCGCGACCTCGAGATCCGCGCCGCGCAGGCCCGCCTCTCACAGATAGGTGCCCACAGCTGCCCGTACTGCGACCACGAGGTGGAGAAGGAGTTCCTGCGCTGTCCGCACTGCCTGCGCAAGCTCAAGGATCCCTGCTCCAACTGCGGCAAGCCGCTCGAATCCGACTGGCAGATCTGCCCGTACTGCGAGACCGATCGCGGCCTCGATCCGGCGATGGCGAGCCAGCGGCGGCGGCGCACACGCCGCGATCCGCAGCAGACGATGGTCGCGCCGCCCCCGAGCGATCTGCTTTAGCCGGCCTGCTGTCAACCGCGCGCTCGATGGCTCGGCTCCGAGCGCCCGCTAACCTGCGCGCGGGCAAGCCGCCCATCCAACTTTGAACTGAAAGGTTCCGCCAAATGGCTGAGCGCACTCTGATTCTCGTCAAACCCGATGCATTCGCCCGCAACCTCACCGGCGAGATCATCGCCCGCTTCGAGCGCAAGGGCCTGACGCTCGCCGCGCTGAAGCTCGAGACGCTGAGCCGCGAGACGGCCGAGCGCCATTACGCCGAGCACAACGGCAAGCCGTTCTTCGGAGAGCTCGTCGACTTCATCACCTCCGGCCCGCTGGTCGCGATGGTGCTCGAGGGCGAGTCCGCCGTCGAGGCCGCACGCCAGGTGATCGGCGCGACCAACCCGCTGCAGTCGGCGCCCGGTTCGATCCGCGGCGACTTTGCGGTCGCGATCGGCACCAACATGGTGCACGGCTCCGACTCGCCCGAGTCGGGCGTGCGTGAGATCGGGATCTTCTTCCCGGAGCTTTAGGGACGGTAGTGGCCATGGCCGGAGGCACCAGGCTGGTCCTCGCCTCCGGCTCGCCGCAGCGGCGCGCGATCCTCGAGCAGCTCGGGGTCGCGTTCGAGGTGCGTGTCACCGGCGTCGATGAGCTGACGGAGGGCCGGCCCGAAGCGGTCGCGGTCGAGAACGCCCGCCGCAAGGCGCGGGCCGCCGCATCCGAGCCCGACGAGGCCGGGCCTGGCGCCGGGCTGGTCGTGCTTGGCGTCGACACGCTGGTCGCGCTCGACTACGGCATCTACGGCAAGCCGGCCGACCGTGCCGAGGCTGTGGCGACGCTCACCGCACTCGCGGGGCGCAGGCATCGCGTCGTCAGCGGCATCTGCCTGATCGAGCCTGATGGTGAGCGCACCGCGGCGGCCGTCACGCAGGTCGGCTTCAGGCCGATGAGCGAAGCGGCGATCGCGTGGTACGCCGACACCGGCGAGTGGCAGGGCAGGGCGGGGGGCTACGCGATCCAGGGACGCGGTGCGGCACTGGTCGAGTCGATCCACGGTGACTACCTCAATGTTGTCGGCCTTCCGGTTGCTACGCTGCTCGATCTGTTGCCATCGCTGCTTTTTTAAGCGATTTAGCGGCAATAAAGGCAGTTAAACGGTCGAGTTCGAGTACACTCGGGCTCGACGGATGGGAATTGGCTCAGGGTTCGGTCAGAACGCGCTCGCCGCCCGTCTGAACCCCTCGATCTCTCGTCCAGGAATGGGTTTCTTCACGTACCTAACAGGTTTCGGTGGCCGCGACATGGCCGTCGATCTCGGAACTGCAAATACGCTGGTCTACGTCCGCGGCCGCGGCATCGTGCTCTCCGAGCCGAGCGTGGTCGCCGTCGACTCGCGCACCGGTGAGGTGCACGCCGTCGGCATCGAGGCCAAGCGCATGCTCGGTCGCACCCCCGGGACGATCTCCGCGATCCGCCCGTTGAAGGACGGCGTCATCGCCGACTTCGAGGTGACCGAGGAGATGCTCCGTCACTTCATCCAGAAGGTCCACCAGAACCGCTGGGCGCATCCCCGCGTCGTCGTCTGTGTGCCCTCCGGCGTCACCGGCGTCGAGAAGCGCGCGGTCGAGGAGGCCTGCCTCTCCGCCGGCGCTCGCCAGGCCTACCTGATCGAGGAGCCGATGGCTGCCGCGATCGGCGCGGGCCTGCCCGTCGGCGAGCCGACCGGGTCGATGGTCGTCGACATCGGCGGTGGCACCAGCGAGGTGGCCGTGATCTCGCTCGGCGGGATCGTCGTGTCGCAGTCGATCCGCGTCGGCGGCGACGAGCTTGACGAGGCGATCATCAACTACGTCAAGCGCGAGTACAAGCTTCTCATCGGCCAGCAGACCGCAGAGGAGGTCAAGCTGGAGATCGGCTCCGCGTTCCCGATGCCTGAGGAGGTTCAGGCTGAGATCCGCGGTCGCGACATG
>DATASU010000123.1:0-19263 GCA_036269095.1 Solirubrobacteraceae bacterium | reverse complement strand
CCGCCGTGGGGCATCTCGGTGGCCATCGTGATGTGGTTGTTGACCCACACGGCGCCGAACTTGAGCGCGTTGGTGACGCGCAGCGCGCGGCCGATGTCGCGGGTCCAGACGCTTGCCGCGAGACCGTAGGGCGTGCCGTTGGCCCACCTGATCGCCTCGGCCTCGTCGCTGAAGCGCTGGACCGTGATCACCGGGCCGAAGATCTCGTTCTGGATCATCTCGTCGGACTGCTGCAGGCCGGCGACGACCGTCGGCTCGAGGTAGAAGCCGGGGCGGTCTGGTTCTTTGCCGCCGGTGACGACCTCGGCGTGGCCGGGCTTGCGCTCGAGGAAGCCTTCGATGCGCTCGCGCTGCCTTGCCGAGTTGACCGGGCCGAGTGTCGTGTCCTCGGAGCGGGTGTCGCCGATCACGTAGGTCTCTGCCTGGTCGGCGAGGCCGCTGACGACCTGGTCGTAGACGCGGTCGCTCGCGAGCACGCGGGTGGCGGCGGTGCAATCCTGGCCGGCGTTGTAGTAGCCGGTGGCGGCGATCGTCTCCAGCGCGGTGCTGAGGTCGACGTCGTCGAACACGACCACGGGCGCCTTGCCGCCGAGCTCGAGGTGCACCTTCTTGAGGCTGTCGGCCGCGGCCTTGGCGATCCACTTGCCGGTGCCGACGCTGCCGGTGAGGCTGACCATCGCGACCTTCGGATGGGTGACGAGCGCCTGGCCGGTGGGGTTGCCGTGACCGGTGATCACGTTGAGCACGCCCGGCGGCAGGAACTCGGCGGCGAGCTCGGCGAGCTTGAGGGTACTCAGGGGGGTCGTCTCGGCAGGCTTGAGCACGACCGTGTTGCCGGCCGCGATCGCGGGGCCGATCTTCCAGACGCCCATCATCAGCGGGTAGTTCCACGGCGAGATCTGGCCGATCACGCCGATCGGCTCGCGGCGGATGAAGGAGGTGTAGCCGGCCTGGTACTCACCGGCGGTCGGACCCTGCAGCGTGCGCGCGGCGCCGGCGAAGAAGCGCAGGTTGTCAGCGCAGAACGGGAGCTCGTCGTCGCGCATCGCGGCGATCGGCTTGCCGGCGTTGTCGGACTCGATCTGGTTGAGCTCGTCGGCGTGCTGCTCGATCGCGTCGGCGAGGCGGAGGAGTGCCAGGGCCCGCTCGCTGGGCGGGGTGGCGGCCCATGCGTCAAATGCGGCTTCGGCGGCGTCGACGGCTCTGTCGACGTCGGTCACGGAGGAGAGGGGCGCGTGGGCGATCGTTTCGCCGGTGGCGGGGTTGATGATCGGCTCGGTCTCGCCGGTGCTGCCGGCTACGTACTCGTTGGCGATCAGGTTCTGGACGGTGGGTGCGGTCATAGCTGGACGCTACCAGCGTCGGTTGGGCCGAAATGGACGATGGTCAGGGATCCGGTGCGCCCCGGAGGCGGGCGTCGAGAATCTGCTTCAGATCTCTCGCGGTGCGCTGGTGCAAGCGCGTGATCTGGTCGTAGGTGAAGCGGATCGTGGGGATGCCGGTCTGCTTCATGATCTCGACGACGCGGCGGCGGTCGTTCTCGAACGCGGGCCGCCAGTCGTCGGCGTGCGTGACCTCGCGGCCGTCGAGCTCGACGATCAGGTCGTGGTCGCGGAAGTAGGCGTCGACCGTCTCACCGCCGACCTCTGCGTTGATCTCCGGTGTCGGGAGCCTGTGGCGCTTGATCAGTCGCTTGAAGGCGTTCTCGAGCTCCGAGCGGGTTGGTTGTCGCTGGGCGTCGCCGATGATGCTGATCAGGTGCTTGGTGCCGGGGTGTCGCGGGTTGCGGGTCGTGACATCGCGCAGCTGCGAGACCCTGAGGCGGTTGACGTGCCTGAGGTCGTTGACGATCCGGGTCAGCTCTTTGATCGTCAGGTTGTGGGCGTCGATGTGCGCTGCGATGTCGAGCGCCGTGCGCGCCGGGCTCGTGACCCTGAGGCCCTGGACGCGGCGGATGTCGCGCTGGAGCAGCGTCTTGACGCGCTTCACCGCCAACCCCTCCGGCCTCACGTCGCGTGCACTGATCAGCTCCAGATCGTCCGGCCAGTCGCGGTCGTTGCGCCACAGCGCGAGCGCCGGCCGGCCCGCGAGCGCGACGCGCGCGCCCGCCGCCAGCAGCGCCCCGTGGGCCCGGTCGCGGGCGGTGGTCGGGAGGTGGCCGACGGCATAGACGCCGTGGTGGACGCGGATCAGCGACCCGCGCGTGACTCGATGCTCGATCGCCATTCGCGACAGCCCCATCGCCCGGAGTTGCTTCCTCGTCACGTGCCCGCCCTGCCACTTCGCCATCTCCGCAATCCGGTGGGCCAAATACATGCTCTGGGATGTATTTGGCCCCTCGAAGCCGCGGTTCTGCCCAACGCCACCGCCCGCTTGCTCATTCGTCATGGTTAATAGAGGCTTTGAGGGCCGCAAATTAACCCCCCCGATGTACGCTGGTCGCGCGATGAATCCACTTGCAGGTGTCGGAATCCCGGTCGCATTCGGCGCCGGATTGATCAGCTTCCTGTCGCCCTGCGTGCTGCCTCTGGTGCCCGGCTACCTGTCCGCCGTGTCGGGCGTCAAGGACACCGCCGAGATCAGGGCGCGACGCGTGATCGGCCCGAGCCTCGCGTTCATCGGCACCTTCAGCGCGATCTTCATCGCGCTCGGCCTGCTCGGTCAGCAGGCGCTGCGCGGCACCCTCACCGGCGCGACCGCGCGCGAGGTCTGCGGCGCGATCATCGTCGTGATGGGGCTGCTGTTCGTGCTCAGCCCGTTGATCCCGCGGATCGCTCGTGAGTGGCGCGTGCAGTCACTGATGGAGCGCGCCGGCGAGTCAGGTCCGGTGCTCACCGGCGTCGTCTTCGCGGTCGCCTGGACGCCCTGCCAGGGCCCGACGCTCGGCGCGATCATCAGCGCGACCGGCCTCTCCTCGAGCGCGCTGCACGGCGCCTTCCTGCTCGCGATCTACTGCGCCGGTCTCGGCATCCCGTTCCTGATCACCGGCCTCGCGTTCGGCAAGGCGACGTCCGCCTTCAACGTGATCAAGCGCCACTACCCGCTCGTGATCGGCACCGGCGGCGTGATCCTGGTCGGCATGGGCGTGCTGATCTTCACCGACCAGTTCGCCGTGCTCAACCAGCACGTCAGCAACTGGCTGAACGCCGTCGGGCTGCCGAACTTCAACAGCGACACCTAGCGCCGCAGCGGCCGGCGCACAGACCCGTCACGCGCCGCGGTCGATCAAGGCCTGAACGCCGTCGAGGATGCAATCGATCCCGTGCAGGAACTCGGCGCGCTCGTCCTGTGGCACGTCCTCCGTGGCGGCCCAGGCGAGGCGGTGCAGGCGCGGGTAGGTGGCCTCGTCGACGAGCAGCCGAAGGATCGTCTCAAAGCTGGTCGGCGGCGACTGCGACGCGGATGCCGCTTCCCCGGCGCGGCGCGCGTCGTATGCCATGCGGGCCTCGCTGAGCGTGAACGAGCTGAGCAACCCGATGACACGGATCTTGTCGGCGTCGGTCAGGCCGGTGCCGTCCAGCGCGCCAAGACCACGCTCGACAAACGCAAGTGAGTTGGGCGCCATCGGCGGCGAGGCCATCGGCATCTGCGTGATCCACGGATGGCGATCGAGCATGTCGCGCTGGATCACCGACCAGTCGCGAAGTCGCGCTCGCCAGCCGTCACCGCTCAGGACCAGGCTCTCGGCGCCCTGCGCGCTCGCGTTCCACATCAGCTGCAGCAGCTCGTCCTTGCTGGTCACGTAGCGATACAGCGACATGGTGGTGAACCCGAGGCGCTTGGCCACGCTTGCCATCGAGACCGCTTCGAGCCCGCCGCCGTCGGCGAGCATCACCGCGGCATCGACGATCGCGTCGATCGTGAGCCCAGGCTTCGGTCCGCGCTGGCCGCGATCGCGCTTGCCCCAGAGGATGTCCAGCCCCGGCGGCAGCGCCGGTCGCGCGTCCGCCTCCGTCGGTTGCGGCGGCGGCTCGCGCCCCGTCGACGGCTTCTCCGCGCGGGATTTGGGCATTCCTTGACTATAACCGCGTGCGCCATATACAGTTATGTGTATGACATACACAGTTGAAGCAACCGGGCTCTGTAAATCCTTTGCGGGACGGATGGTGCTCGACCACGTCGATCTGGCGATTGAGCAGGGCACGGTGCTCGGCCTGCTCGGGCCCAACGGAGCGGGCAAGACGACGCTGGTCAGAATCCTCGCGACGCTCATGCGGCCGGACGCCGGCAGGGCGCGGGTGGCCGGTCACGACCTGCTGGCCAACCCGTTCGAGGTCAAGCGGTCGATCAGCCTGACAGGCCAGTTCACCGCGGTCGATGAGGTGCTCAGCGGCCGCGAGAACCTCGAGATGATTGCCCGGCTACGCCGTGTCCCCGATCGACGCATGGCGGCGACGATCGCCGATCTGCTCGAACGCTTCGACCTGGTCGAAGCCGCCGATCGGCGGGCCGGCACTTACTCGGGTGGCATGAAGCGCCGGCTCGATCTTGCGATCAGCATGGTGACGACACCGGCGCTCGTCTTCCTCGATGAGCCGACGACCGGTCTCGATCCGCGCAGCCGCGAACAGCTGTGGGACACGATCAGGGAACTGACGCGCGACGGTGTCACGGTCCTGCTCACGACTCAGTACCTGGAGGAGGCCGATCAGCTCGCCGACACGATCGCCCTGCTCGATCGTGGGCGAGTCGTGGCGGCCGGGACCGCCCACGAGCTGAAGGCGACGCTTGATGGGGAGGTCCTCTGCCTCGAGTTCAGTGACTCGCATGATGTCCGGGCGGCTGTCGGGATCGTGAGCCCGGCGGCGGTCGACGATCGCCGGCGGACGATCGAGGTCGCGACCGACGGGTCAGCCGCGGCCGTCGCCGGCATGCTCGGCGAGCTTGCCGCGGCCGGGGTACCCGCGGCCAAGATCTCGATCCGCCGCCCGAGCCTGGACGACGTTTTCTTCTCACTCACCGAACGGGAGCCGGTCGCATGAGCTTCGCCCCGATCGTCCTTGACAGCCGGGTGATGATCACCCGCTGCCTGCGCCGCTCACGGCGCGATCCGGAAGCCTTCTTCACGGCACTGATGCTGCCGATCGTGCTGATGCTGCTGTTCGTGTACGTCTTCGGAGGCGCGTTGCGCACCGGTGGTGCCTACGTGGACTATGTGGTTCCCGGCCTGATCGTGCTCTGCGCAGGATTCGGTGCCGGAACGACCGCCGTGTCGGTTGCGACCGACATGACGAACGGCATCCTCGACCGCTTCCGCAGCATGCCGATCAGCAGCTCTTCGATACTCGTCGGTCAGATAGTCGCGAGCCTCGTGCGCAACCTGATCGCGACCTTCCTGGTGATCGGCGTGGCGATCGGGATCGGCTGGCGTCCGAGCGCCGCGCCGCTGCACTGGCTTGCCGCGATCGCGATGGTCGCGCTGTTCGTCCTGGCGTTGTCGTGGTTCGCGGCGGCGATCGGATTGCTGGCGCGCAGCGTCGAGGCTGCCAACTCGGTGACGTTCGTGTTGATGTTCATGCCCTACGTGAGCACGGCCTTCGTGCCCGCACACACGATGCCGTCGGCGCTGCGCGTCTTCGCCGAACACCAGCCGTTCACGCCCGTCATCGAAACGATGCGCGGGTTCTGGATGGGGCACACCTCCAACGGCACGAGCCTCGAGCATGAAGCGGTACTCGCGATCGTCTACTGCCTTGCGGTGCTCGTGATATCGATCGGTGCTGCCTCGGTGTTCTTCCGGCGTCGCACCAGCTCGTGATCGCCGCGCCGGCAGCCGGCGCGCGCTCAGCGACCGTTGCCGCGGTCGCTCACGAGAGCCGCTCGACGAGGCCGATCAGCTCCTCGCGCCGGTAGCCCTGCCGGCGCGAGAACTCGATCAACTCACGCACGCGGTCGACCATCGCGCCCTGCTCCGGGGTGCCGGTCACACGGATCGTGCGGCCGCGTCCCATCTCGAGCAGTCCCTCGTCGCGCAGAAGCCGCAGCGCGCGCAGCACCGTGTTGCGGTTGACGCCGAGCACCGTGGCGAGGTCCCGCGCCTGCGGGATGCGGTCACCGGGGCCGGCCTCGCCGTCGCTGATCGCCCGCCGGATCGCTGCCGCCACCTGGTCGTGTAGCGGGGTTGGGTCGCTGCGGTCCACCGCCGCGACCTTGATCTCGCCGCCACCGTTGACATCCGCGGTCATAAGACCAAGAATACTAGCTTCAATGGCTGTGGGCTCGACAGAACATCCGCATCCGCCGCGGCGGCGCTGGTTCGATGCGCTGTTCGGTGATGCGTTCGAACTCGAGCATCGGCGGCGCCGACGGCGGTATCTGCTGACCATGCTGCTGACATGCGCCGCCGCTGCGGCGCTGCTGCTCGGTCTCCGCGACGGCGGTAGCGCCGGATCCGGCGCCAGGGCCGGCGCCGGCGGTCACGCCAGCGCGAGCGTCCGCGTCAGCGACGCGACGCTGCCGCTGCCCCGCGGCTACTTCCAGCTGGCCGCGATCGGCAACCGCCTGCTGCTGACCGGCGGGAAGCAGGGCGGAACACCGTCCGTGACCGACCGCTGCACCGCCGCCCGCGTCGACCCGCTGACGCTCGCGGTGAGTTCCACGACCCGCGGGAGCTGTGCTGACCCCGCGCTCTACGGACGCACCGTGCTGCCGGTGAGCTATGTCGCCGCGCGGCGCTCACCGCTGTGGGAGCTCGGGCTGCGGATCGCGCTCATCGCACCGCACACGCGCGGCGGCTACCGGCTCGGCCCGACCGTCATCCGCTACCCACAGTGCTCGAGCTGTGGCCTGGAGTCGATCTACGGCGACGGCTCACTCTGGATCTACGCGCCGTTCGTTGCGCCGAACATGCAGATCGGGCCAAGCAGCGGCCAGCTCTTCCGGGTGTCAGAGCAGACCGGACGCGTGCTCGAGCGCTGGTCGATGCCATCGTTCTCGCGCAGCCTGATGGCGACCGACGACGACGGCTTGTGGATCGCACAGTCGACCTTCGGCGGCATGCCGGCTCCGGATCAGATGAAGGGAGACGAGGCGGGCGAGTACCGGTCGATGTATCGATTCACGCCGGGCGTGCGGGTGCCACGCCGCCTGCTGATCGGCTCCGGCGGTTACTGGATGGTCGCCGCGGGTCACAGCGTCTGGATCGACACGAGTGCCGACGGGCACGCGTCGCGTCTCTGGCATTTCACCGGCAACGAGGCGCACCCCGCACTCAACGCGCGGCCGGTCGCGGCCGGCTCTGACTGCTTCGAGATGGGTGAGGGCCAGCCGTCGACCGCCGGCGACGCGCAGGCCGGCATTTCCTGCGTCGACCTCACTCAAAACGGTGGTCACATCGAGCACTTCGACGCCGCCACCGGCGCGGCACAGACGATCGCGACGGCCGCGCTGAAGACGGACGCAGAGGCGGCCTTCGACCACGGGCCCGGTCCCGCGGTCGTGCTCGGCCACTCGGTCTACCTGCTGGTCGGTGAGAACCGCCTGTTCAGAGTCAGGAGTTGACACCTAGCGACACGAGGTATAGCCTCACTAGGTATGAAGGCGGAAGAGCTCAAGGGACACCTCGACGGGCTGATCCTGTCGGTCGTCGCGAGTGAGTCGCTGCACGGCTACGCGGTGATCGAGGCGCTCAAGCAGCGCAGCGGCGGCGACCTTGCGCTGCCGGAGGGCACGGTCTATCCGGCGCTGCACCGGCTCGAGGCCGAAGGCCTGCTCAAGAGCGAGTGGTCGACGGCCAGCGGCCGGCGCCGGCGCGTGTACAGCATCACGAGGCGCGGGGAAACGGAGCTCGGCGCCAGCCGTGAGCGCTGGCGCCTGTTCTCGAGCACGATCGAGGCGCTGCTCTCATGACGTACCTGAACGCGTTGAACGCGGAACTGCGCCGCGCCGGGGTTCCAGCTCTCCGTCGCCGCCGGATCGTCACCGAGTTCGCCGATCACCTTCACGAGAATCCGAGTGCCGAGCTGGGCGCGCCACGCGAGCTGGCGCGGCAGTTCGCCGACGACCTGGCGACGCGGCTGGCCCGGCGCGCCGCGGTGGTCGCGTTCACCGGGCTGGCGCTCACCGGTATCGCATTCGCCGCGGTGCTGCTGATCGGGACGCGCATCGTTCTGCTGCCACTGGGCACTCATCAGGTCGGTTTTGTCACGCGCCGCGCGACGATCGTCGCGCCGCTCTACGTATTCGCGGCGCAGGTGGCGCTGGCCGCCGGCGTGCTCGCGCTGCTGCGGGCGTGGCGTCTGCGTCGCGTGCCGGTGATCACCGCGGCCGACGCGGCGATCCTCCACCGCCGGGTGGGCGTCGCGCTGCTTGCGGGGATCCTGACCGCGGCTTCGGCGCCGGTCAGTGGCATCTTCGCCGCGCGCGGAGAGGTCTATGTGCGACCGGCTGATGTCAGCGGCATCTGCGTGCTGATACTGCTCGCGATGCTGTGGTTCCCGCTACGCGGGCTGACGCTGCGCCCGAGCCGCGCGGGCGCGGCCGGTGACCTGCGCTTCGACCTCGGTAGCCGGGACTCCCGCATCACTCCGCTCCGGATCGCGCTGGCGCTGAGCGCGGTGATCCTGATCGTGGTGGCCGCGGCCGGGCTGGTGGCCGACGACCCGTACGACGGGATCGCCCGTGGGCTTCTCGACGGTGCGGCCTGCCTGATCGGTTTCGTGGTGCTCGGGCGCTACCTCGGGTTGCGAACCCCGGTCGAGACCCCGGCCAAGACCCAGCCCGAGACCCAGCCCGGGATCGCCCAGTAGTCTTTCGCGGCGACGATGTCGCCGACGATTCCGATCCCGCCGCACGACAAACCGCTGACCGGCGGATCACCGTTCCCGGCGATCGCCGATTACGCGTTCCTGTCGAACTGCCACACCGGCGCGCTGCTCGCGCCCGATGGCAGCGTCGAGTGGATGGGCACGCCGCGCTTCGACGCGCCGTCGATCTTCGGTGCGCTGCTCGACCGCCGTGCCGGCTCGTTCCGTGTCGGCCCCTACGGGATGGTCGTACCGCTGACGGTGCGCTATGTGCCGGGCACGATGGTGCTCGAGACGACCTGGCTGACGCCGTCGGGATGGATGGTCGTGCGCGACGGTCTCACGATCGGCCCCTGGCGCGACGCGCCCGACGCCGATGAGACGCGCACGCGCCCGCCGACCGATCAGGACGCCGACCACATGCTCGTGCGCGTGATCGAGTGCGTGCAGGGCAGCGTCCAGGTCGAGGTCATCTGCGAGCCGATCTTCAACTACGGCAGCCAACCGGCGGAGTGGGCGATCCAGGACGGCAAGTGGGGTGCCGCCGAGGCGACCTGCACGACCGGCGAGAAGATCGCCCTGCACTCGGATCTGCGGCTCGGGATCGAGGGCAGCCGCTGCCGCGCGCGTCACACGCTGGTCGAGGGCGAGAAGCGCTACGTGGCGCTCGGCTGGTCGACCGGCTTCGACGGCCCGCGCGACCTCGAGGACGCCGAGGAGCGGCTGCTCTACACCGAGCACTACTGGCGCGACTGGCTCGCGGGCGGGCGCTTCCCCGACCATCGCTGGCGCAGCCATCTGCATCGCTCGGCGCTGACGCTCAAGGGCCTCACCTACGCGCCCACCGGCGCGACCGTCGCGGCGCTCACCACCTCGCTGCCCGAGACCCCGCAGGGTGAGCGCAACTGGGATTACCGCTACTGCTGGATGCGTGATGCGACCTTCACGCTCTGGGGCCTGCATGCGCTCGGCTTCGACTGGGAGGCCGACGACTTCATGCAGTTCGTCGCCGACCTGCAGCGCAACGACGACGGCGGCCTGCAGATCATGTACGGGGTCGGCGGCGAGCGCGACCTCGCCGAGTCGACGCTCGACGAGCTCGGCGGCTACGAGGGCGCGCGCCCGGTGCGCATCGGCAACGGCGCGTACAACCAGCGCCAGAACGACGTCTTCGGCGCGGTGCTCGATTCGATCTACCTGCACACCAAGACCGGCGGGCACATTCCGCAGCGGCTGTGGGGTGTGATCCAGGACCAGGTCAGGTGCGCGATCGAGGTCTGGGACAGGCCCGACCAGGGCATCTGGGAGGCGCGCGGTGAACCCAAGCACTACGTGTCTTCGAAGCTGATGTGCTGGGTCGCGGCCGACCGCGGCGCGCGGCTCGCCGAGCGTGAGGGCGAGGAGCAGCTGGCCAACGAGTGGCAGCAGGTCGCCGATCAGATCCGCGAGGACATTCTCGCCAAGGGCGTTTCGGACAAGGGCGTCTTCCGCCAGCACTACGACACCGATGCGCTCGACGCCTCGACGCTGCTGATCCCGCTCAACCGCTTCCTGCCGCCCGACGACGAGCGCGTGCGCAACACCGTGCTGGCGATCGCCGACGAACTCACCCAGGACGGCCTGGTGCTGCGCTACCGCACCGACGAGACCGATGACGGCCTGCACGGTGAGGAGGGCACGTTCCTGATCTGCTCGTTCTGGCTGGTCTCGGCGCTGTCAGAGATCGGCGACCGCGAGCGCGCCTCGATGCTCTGTGAGCGCCTGCTCTCGCACGCCTCACCGCTCGGGCTCTACGCCGAGGAGCTCGATGCCCGCAGTGGCCGCCACCTCGGCAACTTCCCGCAGGCGTTCACGCACCTGGCACTGATCAACTCGGTGCTGCACGTGATCACCGACGAAGAGTCGGACTGACAGCCTCAGTCCTCGGCGGGCAGCACGATCCGTGCGTCGTCCCCGTCGCCCTCGATCCAGGGCTCGATCGGCCGGATCGCGTCGACGCGCTCACGCGCGTGGGCGATCGCCTCCGCGGCTGACGCAAACGTGCGCAGCAGCTCGAGCTGCCTCTGCGTCGGCAGCGCCAACTGCAGCTCGCCGGCGGCAGCGGCCGCGAGCGCGTCGGCGGGCGTGAGCCAGCGCGAGTCGACGATCTCGACGCCGTCGACGCGCGCCTCGGCGCCGGCCGGCGCGGCCGCCAGGTAGAACCAGGTGTCGAAGCGGATCGGCGACTGCGCCGGCGTGATCCAGCGCGCCAACGGCACGAGCTCCGGTCCGAGCTCGATCGCGGTCTCCTCGCGCACCTCGCGCAGCGCCGCGGCACGCAGTCCGGCCTGACCCTCGCCGTCGGCGGCATCGACCGCGCCGCCCGGGAACACCCAGTGCCCGGCCATGAAGCGCGCGGCCGGCGTGCGTCTGACCATCAGCAGCTCGAGTCGCGCTCGCAGCAGGATCACGGTCGCGGCCGGTCGTGGAGTCACAGCTCGACCCTACCGCGCGCCCGCTAACCTCCGGCGCGTGAAGTACATCTGCGAGTCCTGCGGGTACATCTACGACCCCGAAGAGGGAGACCCGGACGGCGGGATTCCCGCCGGCACCGCCTTCGAGGACATCCCAGCGAGCTGGTTCTGCCCGGTTTGCGGAGCCCGCAAGGTCGACTTCGAGCCCTGGGACGAGGACTGAGTCCTTCGCGCCGGGTAGATTCCCCGGCGGGATGTGGGTCCGGGCAATCGCGCATACCGCCGTTGCGCTCTCGATAGCGATCTCAGGCAACCACTTCGTCAACGGAGCGGGGCAGACCGTGCGGCTGCTCGGGGTCGATCGCGAGGGCACCGAGTACGCCTGCCAGCAGGGCTGGGCCTACTCCAACGGCGATGACGACGCGGCCGCCGCCGCCGCCGACGCCGCGGCGATCGCCGCGTGGCACGCCAACGCCGTGCGCGTGCCGCTGAACGAGGACTGCTGGCTCGGGATCAACGGTCAACCGTCCTACGGCTCGCAATCGGGCTACCAGCAGATGGTCGAGACCTACGTAGCCGATCTCAACGCCGATGGGATCTACGCGATCCTAGATCTGCACTGGTCGGCGCCCGACGCGACCGTTGCCGACGGCCAGCGGCCGATGGCCGATGATCACTCGGCGGCCTTCTGGACCTCGGTCGCCACCGCCTTCAAGAGCAACCCGGCCGTGGTCTTCGACGCGTTCAACGAGCCCTATTCGCCGGCGGCCAACTACGCCGACGCCGCCAACTACCCGCTGACGTGGGGTTGCTGGGAGAATGGCGGCTGCACGCTGCCGACGACCGTCGATGGCACCGACCCCGGCGCGAACCCGGACACGTATCAGGCGGTCGGGATGCAGGCGCTGGTGACGGCGATCCGCGACACCGGCGCGACTCAGCCGATCCTGCTCGGCGGGCTCTCCTACAGCAACGACCTCAGCCAGTGGCTCACCTATGAGCCCGACGATCCCGCCCATCAGCTGGGCGCCTCGCTGCACAGCTACGAGGGTGAGGCCTGCGCCGACACGAGCTGCTTCAGCAGCGAGGTCGCGCCGGTGGCCGCGCAGGTGCCGGTCACGATCACCGAGTTCGACGAGAACCCCTGCGCCGACGCGAGCGACAGCTTCGATGCGAATCTCATGAACTGGGCCGATCAGAACGGCCTGGGATACCTGGCCTGGAGCTGGACCAGCGGGGCCACGCCCGACTGCAGCGATTACTACCTGGTCGATCAGAACGGCAATGCGTTCGCGCCGAACGGGACGTTGCTGAAGGCCCACCTCGCGGCTCTCGCCGCGGCGTCGGCCACCACCACGCCGATGACCACCACGCCGACGACCACCACCACGCCGTCTCCGGTCGTCAGCAAGCCGCTGCGCTGCGTGGTCCCGAAGCTGATCGGCGACACGCTCAAGCGTGCTCGCACGCTGCTGCGGCGCGCGCACTGCGCGCTCGGCAGGGCCAGCTACCACAAGCCGAGGGCGCGGTTGTCGGCCAAGGCCCGGCGCAGGCCGCCGGTCGTGATCAAGGCGACCCCGGCGCGCGGGCGCAAGCTCAAGGCCGGCACCAAGGTGCGCCTCGTGCTCCAGCGGCGCTGATACCGCGCCGCTACTCGAGCACGACCAGCACATCGCCCTCCGAGACTGCCTGGCCCTCGTGGCAGCGGATCTCCTTGACGACGCCGGAATCCTCGGCCTCGACCGGCATCTCCATCTTCATCGACTCGAGGATCACGACCGAATCGCCCTCCTCGACCGTGTCGCCGACCTCGACCTCGATCTTCCAGACGGTGCCGGTGATGTGGGCTTCGACGTCAGGCAACTGGCTCTCCTTGGTTCGTGGAACGTGGCGTGGATGGAATCAGCCGCGGGCGCCAGCCGCGTTCCGACGCCGTCGCGGCCGCTCCAAATTCCCGCAAATAGCGGGTTCCGTCCGAGCATTGTTATTGACTACTTCCGTCGGATCCTTGAGTTGTTCTATATCGAAGGACCAACTATGGATGGCACAGAGCTATTCGTGAGTTCGTGTAGTCGCCGGGAATTGGCCCGGCGGCGGTCCGCAGGTCGCTTTTGGACCAGGCAGAACCTGTTCTGGATGCTTGGTCGGCTGGTCGGACCGTCACGACGATCTGTTCGCTGAACCACTGAACATCCGCTTGTCGTAGGCTGCTGGTGTGACGCCAGAGGAGAGCCCGTCCACTGATATCGAGCGCCAGTCCGAGGGGCCCGACCTCGATCTGGTCGCGGCCGCGCTGCGCGCCGATCTGACCGACATCGCCGCGTTCGTCGAGGGGCTGGCGACGCGGCTGGAGCTGGCGCTGCCGGGGCTGGCGCAGGTCAAGCGCGCAAAGAGCGGATTCCGCGGCCCCAAGCTGGTCAGTGACATCGTCGTCCAGGCCGGCGACGAGCGCCTGCAGCTTCACCGCGACGGCGGCCAGGTCCAGACCTCACGCTGCCGCGTCTCCGGCGGCATCACGATCAGGACCGAGGCGCTCGACGTCGACCAGTGGCTGGCGGCGCTTTCGCAGGCTGTCGCAGAGCAGGCGCAGCGCAGCGAGCGCACGCGCCTGGCGCTTCAGCAGCTCGTACTCGACCAATAGGAGCACCCATGGGATTCCTCGATCGTCGTTCTGACCCGGCCGCGAACCAGCCGGACCAAGCGAGTCCGGCGCAGCAGCCGGACGATGCCCAGGACAGCGGTTCGCAGGAGTACCGCGCCGGCTCGCTCGAGGGCCTTCCCGAGTCCGGGCGTGAACGCCTGGAGCGGATGAAGAAGGACATCGAGCGCGGCTTCTTCACCAGCGACCTGTCGGTGAATGAGTTCCTGCTGGTCAAGGAGGCCGGCTTCGAACCGCTCGGGCTGGTGCTCGGCAGCTCGATCTACCACATCGGTTTCCAGCAGGCCAACTGGAGTCAGAACATGGAGATGCAGGTTCTGACCCAGGCGATGTACCACGCCCGCGAGCTCGCGATGACGCGCATGGAGGAGGAGGCCGACCAGCTCGGCGCCGATGGCGTCGTCGGCGTACGGCTGACGATCGGCCGCTACGACTGGGGTGCGGACCTGGCCGAGTTCATCGCCGTCGGCACGGCGGTCAAGCACGCCGGCGGCGAGCTGCACCGCGCGCCCGGCGGGCGGCCGTTCACCTCCGACCTCAGCGGCCAGGACTTCTCGACGCTGCTGCGCGCCGGCTACCGCCCGGTCGGCCTGGTGATGGGCAACTGCGTCTACCACGTCGCGCGCCAGGGGATGATGCAGTCGATGCGCAACGCCGGGCGCAACATCGAGATGACGAACTTCACGCAGGCGCTCTATGACGCGCGCGAGCTGGCGATGGGACGCATGCAGGCCGAGGCCGAGGCGCTGCAGGCCGGTGGCCTGGTCGGCGTGCGGCTCAACCAGGCCTCGCACGGCTGGGGCTCGCACGTGATCGAGTTCATGGCGATCGCCACCGGGGTGATCCCGACGCAGGACGATCACACCATCGAGAAGCCGTCGCTGGTGCTGCCACTCAGCGGCTGAGGCGCGAGGCGCAGATGGCTGACGACGTCAAGATCAAGGCGCAGGTCTACAAGGACCCGCGCCCCACGGAGCTGTTCGACCGCCACCACGCGCGCGTGCGCCGCCACCCGCCCGAATGGATCTACGAGGTCGTGCGCTCGATCACCGTCTGGATCGCGATCGTGTTCTTCCGCACCGAGTCCTACGGCGCCGAGAACGTGCCCAACGGGCCGCTGATCGTGGCCCCCAACCACGCCTCGTTCCTCGACCATTTCTTCGCGGGCGCGTTCGTGCGCCGCCACATCCAGTTCATGGCCAAGTCACAGATGTTCGGACGCCATCCGATGAGCTGGATCTACAACCACGGCGGCGTGTTCCCGGTGCGCCGCGGCTACGCCGACGAGGAGTCGTTCAAGACCGCGTTCACGATCCTCGGCCGCGGTGGCGCGATCGGCATGTATGTCGAGGGCGGGCGCTCGCGCAACGGCCTGGTCGCGACCGAGGCCAAGGCCGGCATCGGCCGGCTGGCGGTCGAGTCGGGAGCGGCGGTCGTGCCGGTCGCGATCCTCGGCTCGCATCAGGTGCGCAACTGGAAGCACGGGCGCTTCACCAAGGTGGTGGTGCGCTACGGCAAGCCGATTCGCTTCACGCAGATCGACGATCCGACGCGCGAGCAGCAGCAGGCCGCGGCCGACGAGATCCTGCAGCGCATCCGTGCGATGCATGCGGAGCTCGAGCAGGCGGGTCCGAAGCGGGCCGCCGCGGCCGCGCGCGCGAGCGTGCTGGCCGAGCGCGAGCGCCCAACGCGCTAAGCGCTAAGCGCTCAGGTGCGCCTCGAGCCACGCGACCAGGTCGTCGATCACCTGTTCGCGCTCGGGCTCGTTGAGGATCTCGTGGAAGAGGCCCTCGTAGCGCTTGACGGTCAGATCCCGGCTGCCGATCGCGCCGGCGACGAGCTCGCTGCCCGCGGTCGGGCACAGCCTGTCGGCGGTGCCCCACATCAGCAGCGTCGGCAGCGTGATTCGCCGCACGTCGGTCCCGAGCGTGCCGGCGTGCACGATGAAGTCGCGCGCGACGCCCGCCGGGATCTGCCCGTGATAGTTGAGCGGATCGGCGATGTAGTCCTTGACCACGGCATGGTCCCGGCTCACCAGCCGCGGGTCGACGCGTGAGACCGGGGCGGCAGGGAACAGCCGGCCGATCAGCCTCCCGAATGTGAGCAGCGCCGGGCCGCCGTCGACGGCGGCAAGCGGGGCCGAGATCGCAAGCCCGGTCAGGCGTGCCTGGTGGGCGATCGCGTAGCGCAGCCCGATCGCACCGCCCATGCTGTGCCCGAGCAGGAACTGCGGCGCCTGCGGATGGCGCGCCCGCGCGACGGTCACGATCAGCTGATCGAGGTCGGTCACGGCCGCCGCCAACGCGACCCGCCCGCGCTTGCCGGCCGAGCGCCCATGCCCGTGATGATCGAGCCCGTAGACCACGAACCCGGCCTCATTCAAGCGTGCTGCCACGTGCTGATAGCGCCCGATGTGCTCCCCGTAACCGTGCGCGATCGTTACCACGCCCTTGGGCTGCTGGTCGCCCGCTGGCGACCAGCTCTGCCATGCGAGTCGACGGGCGCGGGTACCCCGGAAGGTCCCCTCCGCGGTTGCGCTCGGGCCCTCAGTGCCGGCTGTCATGGGCCACCACCTCGATCTGCATCGGCGGCTGGGCGGCGCGCGCGTGCTCGACCTGCAGGGTCGAATGGGCCAGCTCGAAGCGGTCACGCAGCATCGCCGTCAGCGCGCGGCGGATCTCATGGCAATCGTGTCCGGCGTCGACGACGACGTGCGCCGAGATCGCCGGGAAGCCCGAGGTGACCTCCCAGACGTGCAGGTCGTGGACCTCGGCGACACCGTGATGGGCGGCCATCGCGCGGCCGATCGTGTTCGGGTCGCTGCCCTCGGGAGCCGCTTCCATCATCACCCGCAGCGAGGCCTTGAGCAGGCCGTAGGAGGCGTGCAGCATCAGCGCGGCGATCACCAGCGAGGCGATCGCGTCGGCGCGGCGGAAGCCGCTGATCAGGATCACGGCGGCGGCGACCGCGGTCGCGACGAAGCCGAACAGGTCGGTGAGGATGTGCTGGTAGGAGCCCTCGATGTTGAGGCTGCGCTTCCCATGGGTGTGCTCGTGAGCGTGGTCGTGGCCCGCGTGGCCGTGGGCGTGCCCGCCGAGCACGCGCGCGACGATCAGGTTCACCACGATCCCGGCCAGCGCCACGATCAGCACCGGCGTCCCGTGCACGTCGAGCGGCTTGACCAGATGCTCGATCGCGCCGTACACGATCAGCAGCCCGAGCACCAGCAGCGTCATCCCGTTGGCGTAGGCGCTGAGGATCTCGGCACGGCCGAGCCCGAACGTCATCGCACCGCCGGCCGGGCGCGCGGCGAGCCGCGCCGCGAGCAGTGCCATCGCCAGGCCGGCGGCGTCGGTCAGCATGTGTGCGGCGTCGGAGAGCAGCGCCAGCGACGAGGACAGCTCCGCCACGACGACCTCGGCCGTCATGAACAGCACGATCAGCGTGAGCGCGAGCTTGAGCTTGCCGGCGTCGGAATCGGAGCGCATCGCGTCCTAGTTGAGCGTCGGATCGGTCGGCATGCGCGCGACCAGCGCGTAGCTGCCGCCCTTGCGCTCGAGCACCACGGCCCACAGCTCGGTCGGCTCCGGCGCGAACGCGTCGCCGTACTGCGCCGGTTCGAGGATCCAGTCGCCGCGCTCGAGCTCACCGTCGAGCTGGCCCGGACCCCAGCCGGAGTGCCCGGCGAACACGCGGGCGCGGCGGACGCCGTTGCCGAACTCGTCGCTCGGGCCGCCGCCCGCCATCACGCCGACGTTGTCAAACGCGATCAGCGCGGCCTCGTCGGGATCCTCGAAGTCCGCCAGCACGATCACCGCCGTCTGGCCCACCGGCCCGCCGACGAGGACCTCGTCCTCAGGATTGGTGACGCTGATCAGCTCCGGCACCGCCTCGCCGACGGTCGACTCGGACGGGCGGTTGAGCACGAGCCCGAGCGCGCCGTCGTCGCTGTGCTCGACCACGAGCACCACCGTCCGCCAGAAGTTCGGGTCCTGAAGCGTGGGACCCGCGATCAGCAGCTGGCCGCGAACTGAATCCACGCTTCAATCTTGGCACGCCTGCCGGTGGGGGTCAGATCGCGACCCGCTCAGGAAAGCCGGGGGCCCAGCGGGGCCACCGGCGTCAGAGCCCGTACGAGCGTCCGATGACCTCGAGCATCACCTCGTCGGTGCCCGCGCCGATGCGGTTGAGCCGCAGGTCGCGCCAGGCGCGCTCGATTCCGTACTCCCGCATGTAGCCGGCGCCGCCGTGGATCTGCAGGCAGTCATCGGCGACCTCGCAGGCGATCCGTGAGGCGTAGAGCTTCGCCATCGAGATCTCGCGCACCGGGTACTCGCCGTTCTGGAAGCGCCAGGCGGTCGTGTACACGAGCTGGCGCGCGGTCTCGATCTTGGTCGCCATGTCGGCGAACTTGTGGCGCGTGACCTGGAACTTACCGATCGGGCGGCCGAACGCGACCCGCTGCTTGGCGTACTCGAGCGTCTGATCGAAGACGTCCTGGGCCGAGGCGACCGCCGCCGCCGAGCTGATCAGGCGCTCGCCCTGGAGCTCCCACATGATCTGCTGAAAGCCCTTGCCGACCTCGCCGAGCACCGCACTCGCGGGAACGCGCACGTCCTGGAAGGCCAGCAGCGCGGTGTCGGAGGCGTGCATACCGAGCTTCTCGAGGCGCTTCTCGCGGATCACGCCGGGCAGGTCCATCGGCACCAGGAACAGCGTGAAGCCGTCATAGCCGGCGTCGGCGTCGGTCTTGGTCACGAGCACGATCACGTCGGCGCGGTGGCCGTTGGTGATGTAGGTCTTCGCGCCGTTGATCACGTACTCGTCGCCGGCGTCGTCGTAGACCGCGCGGGTGCGGATACCGGCCACGTCGGAGCCGGCGTCGGGCTCGGTGATCCCCAGGCAGAGGAGCTTCGTGCCCGCGATCGCCGGGGCCGCCCAGTCGCGCTTCTGCTGCTCGGTCCCGAACTTGAGGATCGGCGGCAGCGCCATGTCGGTCTGCACCGCGACCCCCATCGTCAGGCCGCCGGAGTGGCCGCGCACGAGCTCCTCGGCGAGTACCAGCGTGCTGTAGTAGTCGCCACCCTGGCCCCCGTACTCGACCGGTTTGTCCAGGCCGAGGAAGCCGAGCTCGCCCATCCGCTTGATGATCGAGTCGGGGAAGGTGGTCTCCTCCCACTCGTCGGAGTGGGGTCTGACCTCCGCGGCAACGAAGCGGCGGATCGAGTCGCGCAGGTGGTCGTGTTCGTCGGTGAAGATGAAGTGCCGCTGCCGGGTGGCGTGGTCGGGGCGGCTGACGTCGGCGGTGCTCATGCGGCGGAACACTAGTCCCTCGGCGAAGCCGCTCGGTGAAGCCGGGCCGCCGGCTCGGGCGATAATGGCGCGGTGGGTTCCCCTTTTCTGCTCG
>DATASU010000122.1:0-11926 GCA_036269095.1 Solirubrobacteraceae bacterium | reverse complement strand
GCGACTCGTCTCTGGGCTTTCGCTGACGCAGACGGCGATGGTGATCGGCTCGGCTCAGTATCTGGCACCCGAGCTGTGCCGCGGTGCCTCCGCCGATGCCCGCTCGGATATCTATGCGCTCGGTTGCGTGCTCTACGCGCTGCTCACGGGCAAGCCCCCATTCGACGGTGAGCTGGTTGCGGCGGTCGTTCACCAGCAGCTCAGCGCGGCGCCACGCTCGCCGGGTGAGCTCGACCGCACGATTCCGGCGGCGCTCAGCGCGCTGACCCTGGCGATGCTCGCGAAGGAGCCCGACGTCCGACCTCAGCACGCGTCCGATCTGGTCACGGCGTTGCCCGCGACGATCGCTGGTGCCGCGGCCGCGGGCCCGGCTGCGCCGGTCGACGCGGAGGCCACCCGCGTGATGTCGTCGGCGTCGGCCGCCCGCCCCGACGCGGAGGGGACCCGCGAGATGACCGCACCGACGCGGGTGATGCCGGATCGGACACGCGTGATGCCGGCGCCGACGCGGGTCATGGCGGCCGAAGCGAGTCCACGCAGGCGGTTGGTGGTTGCGTTGACCGGGGCCGCGACCCTCGCCGTCGCGGTGATCGCGCTGCTCGCGTTCACCGGTGGCTCGGGCCCGAGCCGTGCCCGGGTGGTCGGACACTCGGGTGCCGGCAGGAAGGCTGCGAGTAAGCGGCCGGCGACGACCTCTTCGCCAGCGACGACCTCTTCGACGGCGACGACCAGCGCCACGGCGACGACCTCGACGTCGGCCAACGGCACCGCTACGCCACAGACGGCTGCTGGGGCGCTGGACTCGCTCATGCAGACGGACGCGCAGGCTGGGACCGTCGCCGCTCCGGCTGCCAACGCGATCGTCGGCGACGCCGATCAGATTGCCGCGGCCGCCGAGCGCGGCCAGAGCGCCCCCGCGCTCGGCGGCCTGATGAAGCTCGGCACCGATCTCACCAACTTCGTCCAGCACGGGCAGATCAGCGCGTCGGCGATCCCGGTGCTGAACGCGGCGGTGGCCACGCTCGGCACCGTGCTCGAGCAATCGCTCGGCATCACTGCCACGACCCCGACCACTCCCGGCCCCGGGCAGCAGCCGGCAGGGCCGCACGCAGGCGGATTGCCGCCCGGACAGGCGAGAAAACTGGGCCACGGCCACCACGATCACTAGGAATCGTTGGTTGCCGTCCGCCTCGTATGCGAACATACGTTCGTGCGATGGGAACAGCAGACAGTCGAGAACGAGGCCGGAACAAGGCTTCCCGGCTACCGCGATGTGACGGTCCGCCACTTCGACGCGCCGGAAGCGGTCGACACCCGTTTCTACGAGGTCGAGGCGAAATCGATCCTCAATCAGGTGCCGCCGGCGAGCCAGATGCCGTTCCGCTGGACGATCAATCCGTACCGTGGATGCACTCACGCCTGTCAATACTGCGGGTGGGGCGGTACGCCGATCCTGATGGCCGACGGGCGGCACAAGCCGCTCGGGTCGCTGGAGGTCGGAGACGCGATCTACGGCACGGCGATCGGGGGTCAATACCGGCGCTACGTGCGGACGCAGGTGCTCGCCAAATGGATGTCCGTCAAGCCGGCCTTCAAAACGACTCTGGCCGACGGGACCGAGCTGGTCACGAGTGGCGACCACCGCTTCCTCAGCAACCGCGGTTGGAAACACGTCACCAACGCCCCGGGTCAGCGACCGCACCTGACCACGCAGAACCACCTGATCGGGACCGGCGCGTTTACGCGCCGGTACGAGGAGACGCCTGACTATCGTCGGGGCTACCTCACCGGGATGATCCGTGGTGACGGGACGGTCGGCAGCTATGGCCATGACCGTGCCCCGGGACGCGAGTCTTCGATTCACTCCTTTCGCCTCGCGCTGGCAGACACCGAGGCTCTGTCGCGAGCCAGCTGCTACCTGTTCACCGACGAGATCGAGACGAGCCTCCGCGAGTACACGCCCGCTACGGACCGGCAGCGCCAGGCGGGCGCGATCTCCACCGGGCGTCGACTTCAGGTGGACCAGATCAGGGAGCTGATCGCCTGGCCGATCGTGCCGAGCGTCGAGTGGCTTCGCGGCTTCCTCGCCGGGATCTTCGACGCGGCGGGTTCCCGGAGCGCCGTCGCGCTGCGAATCAGCAACAAGGACCCGGAGATCCTCTCGTGGATTGAGCGCGCCGCCAGGCGGTTCGGGTTCGATACGTGTCTCGATGTGCCCAATGTCTCCGGAGCGCGGGCCGTCCGCATTCGTGGGGGCCTGCGCGAGCACCTGCGTTTCTTCCATCTGACGGATCCCGCGATCACGCGCAAGCGCACGATCGACGGAGAGATGGTCAAGACGTTCGCCGATCTTCAGGTCGTCTCGATCGAGCCGTTCAGAGACTCGATGGCGCTCTACGACATCACCACCGGAACCGGCGACTTCATCGCCAACGGCGTCGTCAGCCACAACTGCTTCGCGCGCCCGACCCACGAATACCTCGACCTCAATGCGGGTCGCGATTTCGAGCGTGAGATCGTCGTCAAGGTCAACACGCCGGAGTTGCTGCGCGCCGAGCTGCGCAGGCCGCGCTGGCGAGGCGAGCACGTGGCGCTTGGCACCAATACCGATCCCTATCAGTGGGTCGAGGGACGCTACGAGCTGATGCGCGGCGTGTGGGAGGCGTTCAGGGATGCGCGCAACCCGTGCTCGGTGCTGACAAAGTCACCGCTGCTGCTGCGTGACCTCGATCTGATGCGCGAGATCAGCGCCGTCACCGAATTCAGCGCCGCGCTTTCGATCCCGACGCTCGATCAGGCCGCCTGGCGTGCATCGGAGCCGCGCAGTCCCAACCCCCACGCGCGGCTGGAGGCGCTGTCCGAGCTCACCGGCGCCGGGATCCGCGCCGGCGTGCTGATCGCGCCGCTGATGCCCGGCATCAACGACTCGCCCGAGCAGGTGCGTGAGATCGTACGGCTCGCGACCGAGGCGGGCGCCGACTACATCACCGGGATCGCCCTGCACCTGCGCCGCGGCGTCCGTGAGGTGTTCATGGAATGGCTCGCCGAGTATCGCCCCGAGCTCGTCGAGCAGTACGAGCGGCTCTACCGGCGCGGCGCCTACATGGCACCTGAGGAACGCCGGCGGCTGGCGCAGATGTTGCAGGGGCCGTCGCAGACGGCGCGGGAACGCGCACGACGGGTGTGGCGGCCCGATCCGTCCGCCGCTGACATCGCCGCGTTCCGGCGCGGCGACCGCCGTCGGTTCGGTGATCGTCAGCCGCCCGGTACCCAGCAGCCCGGTGGCCAGGGGCGGGACTCGCGCCTGCCCGAGCCCGCGCAGCAGAGTCTGTTCTGAGACTGCCTGTGACGGGTGTGGACATTCACGCGGGTTGGGGACATTCACGCGGGGCCGACATCTATGCGAGGCGGCAGTTCACCTGGGCAGCTGTTACATAACTTGACAGGCATATAACTAGCACGGCATACTTAGCTGGAATGCCAACAGAATTGACAGCACTCGAGGCGCTCGCAGAGCCGCGGCGTCGCGCGATCCTCGACGCGCTCCGAGACGGCGAGCGCGCCGTCAATGAGCTCGTCGAGCGCCTGGGGGCGAGCCAGCCCGCGGTCTCAAAGCACCTGCGGGTGCTGCGTGAGGCGGGACTCGTCGACGCGCGCGTCGACGGGCAGCGGCGGCTCTACCGGATCACGCCCGCGCCGCTCGCGGTGCTCGACGACTGGCTCGCGTCCTACAGGAAGTTCTGGAGCACGCACCTGGACCGGCTCGAAGATCATTTGGATGAACGGAGAACGAGATGAGCGATGTGATGCTGGTGACGGACGGGACACGTCCCGCAGTGCGGCTCGAGCGCCGTCTGCCCGATCCGCCCGAGCTTGTCTGGGCGGCGCTCACCGAGCGTGAGCAGCTGCGCCGATGGTTCCCCTGCGACGTGATCATCGATCGCTGGGAGCCGGGCGCCGAGCTCAGCTTTGTGTTCCCGGTCGAGGCCATCGATCTCACGCTCAGCGGAGAAGTGCTCGAGGTCGATGGACCGCGGCTGCTCGTGTTCACCTGGGGTGAGGAGACGCTGCGGTTTGAGCTCGCACCCGACGCCGGCGGGACGCTGCTCACACTGACCGATGAGCTTCCCGCCAACGCGGCGGCGCGCAACGCGGCGGGATGGGAGAGTTGTCTGGACCGGCTTGCCGGAATCGAATCGCCCGCGGATGCCTGGCGCCTGCGGTTCGCCGTACACGCGCAGCGCTTCGAGCCACTGCTCGGGCATCAGGACGGGCCGCCGGCCGGCTACAGGGGAAAGCTCGACTGACATTCCGCTCAATCGAGTAGATCGCAGAGAGAGGTGACGAGCACATGAGTTACGCGAAGACGAATCTGCGCCAGGTCGAGGACTCGGCCGCGAAGCACGGCGTGGGGGAGTCCCAGGAGGCGCGCTTCCCGCGCAGCGAGTTGGGCGCCGAGCAGACCGGCCTGAACTTCCTGATCGTCAAACCGGGCCGGCGCGAGGCGTTTGCCCATCGCCACCGTGAGGCCGAGGAGATCTATGTGGTGCTGTCAGGCGGCGGCCGGGTCAAGCTCGACGACCAGCTGGTCGAGCTCGCCGTGCTCGACGTCGTCCGGGTCGGCCCGGGTACGACGCGGAGGTTCGAGGCCGGATCAGATGGGCTCGAGCTGCTGATCTTCGGCGCGCGGGTCGAGGGCGACGGTGAGATCGTCGACGGCTTCTGGACGGATTGACCGACAAGCGCGCTCGGCCATCTGGATAGGGGCCGACGTGCATTGCTGTCCACTTGTACGAGGCGCCCACCGGGGCCGTTCACGGAGGATTCTCGTATGACCGCTGACCTCATCATCTCCTACGACGGAACGGCCAACGACGACGACGCGTTGGCACTGGGAAAGCTGCTCGCCCAGACCGGATCCTCCGTCGCGCTTGCCTACGTGCGCCACTCGAAAGAGTTCGATCCCAAACGTGAGGAGCTCGCGCAGTACGACGCCGAGCAGCGACTCGAACGCGGCGCCTCCGTGATCGGAATCCCTGTCACCAAACACGTCGTGGTCGGCGCCGCCACCGGTGAGGTCCTCGGTGGGCTGGCCGAGCAACAGGTTGCATCGATCATCGTGTTCGGCTCCGACTACCGCACGCCGCTCGGGCGCGCCGAACCGGGCACCTCGGCTCAACGCCTGATCGACGGCGGCCCGGTCGCGATCGCCGTGGCTGCCGCTGGACTGCGTGCGAACGCCGCCGGCGCGATCAGCTCGATCGCGGTTCCGTTCGCCGGCCCGGTCAACGACGACGCGCGTGCCACGGCAGCATCGCTCGCCGCGTCGCTCAGCGCTGAGCTCGTCGATGCGAGCGCGGAGGGGCTCGACCTGATCGTCGTCGGCTCGCGCGAGGGCGCGCCGAAGGGGCGCGTCATCGTCGAGGGTGAGGTGCGCAACGAGCTCAACAGCGCCCGCAGCTCGGTGCTCGTGCTTCCGGCCGAGACCAGGATCGACTTCTGACCCCGAGGCGGGCTCATCCTGGGCCACGCCGAAGCACTCGCTCTCTCCCCGAGGCTTCGGCGTGGCGATACCAGGACGTGAGGTGTCACACCTGGAACTGGGCTTCTTCGGTCGAGCCGGCGAGCGCCAGCGTCGAGGAGAGGCCGCTCGAGAGCGTGCTCATCACGTCGTCGAAGTAGCCGGCGCCGACCTCGCGCTGGTGGCGTGTCGCGGTGTAGCCCTGCTGCTCGAGTGCGATCTCGCGCTCCTGCAGGTCGACATAGGCGGTCATGCCGTGGTTGGCGTACCCGCGCGCGAGCTTGAACGCCGACTCGTTGAGCGCGTGCCAGCCGGCCAGGGTCACGAACTGGAAGGCGTAGCCCATCGCCCCGAGCTCGCGCTGGAACTTGGCGATCGTCTCGTCGTCGAGGTGCTTGCGCCAGTTGAACGACGGCGAGCAGTTGTAGGCGAGCAGCTTGTCGGGGTGCTGCTCGCGGATGCGCTCGGCGAAGATCCGCGCCTCCTCGAGGTTCGGGGTCGAGGTCTCACACCAGATCAGGTCGGCGTAGGGCGCGTAGGCGAGCCCGCGCGCGACCGCCTGCTCGATCCCCTGGCGCACGTAGTAGAAGCCCTCGGGCGAGCGCTCGCCGGTGAGGAACTCCTGATCGCGCGGGTCGACGTCGCTGGTCAGCAGGTTGGCGCCGAGTGAGTCGGTACGGGCGATGATCAGCGTCGGCACGCCGGCGACGTCGGCTGCCAGGCGGGCGGCGTTGAGCGTGCGGATGTGCTGGCCGGTCGGGATCAGCACCTTGCCGCCCATGTGGCCGCACTTCTTCTCCGACGACAGCTGGTCCTCGAAGTGCACGCCGGCCGCGCCGGCCTCGATCATCGAGCGCATCAGCTCGTAGGCGTTGAGCGCCCCGCCGAAGCCGGCCTCGGCGTCGGCGACGATCGGCACCAGCCAGTTGCGCCGCGGCTCATGATCACCGGCGGTGATCGCCTCGGCCCATTCGATCTGGTCGGCGCGACGCAGCGCGTTGTTGATGCGGCGCACGACCGTCGGCACGCTGTTGGCCGCATACAGGCTCTGGTCGGGATAGACCTGCTCGGACAGGTTGGCGTCGGCGGCGACCTGCCAGCCCGACAGGTAGATCGCCTTCAGGCCGGCCTTGACCATCTCGACCGCCTGGCCGCCGGTCATCGCGCCGAGCGCGTTGACGTAGGTCTCGGACTGCAACAGGCTCCAGAGCTGCTCGGCGCCGCGACGCGCGAGGCTGTGCTCGACGCGCACGCTGCCGCGCAGGCGGATCACATCGGTGGCTTCATACGAGCGCTCGATCCCGGCCCATCGCGGATCGGTCTCCCACTCGCGTTCGATGGCGGCATCGGCAATGTCAGACAGGGTGGTCATTTGGGTCAGCTCCTTGGAATCAACTGCTGGGTAGCTGCCGGGCGGCAGTCAGGCGATCAGCTCGTAGGCGGGCAGGATCAGGAAGGGCGGGAAATCCTCGGCGAGCGCGACGAGCTCGAATACGTCCCGCGCCCTGACGAGCAGCTCGGGGTCGTAGCCGGCTGAGGCCAGCTCGTCGATCGTCTTGTCCGCCCGCTGGCGGACAAGCTCCGAGGTCACGACGGCGCCGCCCGGTGTCAGCGGGATCCTGTGGTGGATCCACTGCCACACCTGCGCTCGGCTGATCTCGGCGGTCGCCGCGTCCTCCATCAGATCGTGGATCGCGGCGGCTCCGGTTCCCGACAGCCATGATGCGATGTAGCGGATGCCGACGTCGATGTTGGTGTCGAGCCCGGCCTCGGTGATGCCGCCCTCCGGTCGTGTGACGGCCAGCAGATCCGCGGCCGTGATCTCGACCTCGGGACGTTGGCGGCCGAGCTGGTTGGGCTCGCTGCCGAGCACGGCGTCGAACTCGGCGCGGGCGGTCGGGACCAGGTCGGGGTGCGCGACCCAGGTGCCGTCAAAGCCGTCGGCGGCCTCGCGGCGCTTGTCCTCGGAGACCTTGGACAGCGCCGCCTCGGTCACCTCGGGCCTACGCCGATTGGGGATGAACGCCGACATCCCGCCGATCGCGTGCGTTCCGCGCCTGTGGCAGGTCTTGACCAGCAGCTCGGTGTAGGCGCGCATGAATGGGGTGGTCATCGTCACCAGCACGCGGTCCGGGAGCACGAACGCCGGATCGTCGTGGAAGCGCTTGGCGACACTGAAGATGTAGTCCCAGCGTCCGGCGTTGAGCCCGCAGATGCGCTCGCGCAGCTCGTAGATGATCTCGTCGATCTCGAACGCCGCGGTGATCGTCTCGATCAGCACGGTCGCACGGATCGTGCTGCGGTCGAGCCCGAGTGCATCCTCGGTGAACGCCATCACCTCGTTCCACAGCCTGGCCTCGAGATGGCTCTCGAGCTTCGGCAGATAGAAGTACGGACCGAACCCGCGCTCAAGACTCTCGTGGCTGTTGTGGAAGGCGTAGAGCCCGAAATCGAACAGGCTCGCCGAGATCGGCTCGCCGTCGAGGCTGAAGTGCTTCTCGACCAGATGCCAGCCGCGCGGCCTCACCACCAGCGTTGCGAGCTCGTCGGCGGGACGCAGGCTGTAGACCTTGTCCTGGGTGGTCAGCCCGATCGTGCGACGCACGGCGTCGCCAAGGTTGAGCTGACCGTCGATCACGTTCTCCCAGGTGGGCGAGTTCGAGTCCTCGAGATCGGCCATGAAGACCTTCGCCCCGGAGTTGAGCGCGTTGATCATCATCTTGCGCTCGACCGGACCGGTGATCTCGACGCGGCGGTCACGCAGCGCGTCGGGCGCCGCCAGCGCACGCCACTGACCTTCGCGAACCGCCGTGGTCTCCTTGAGGAAATCGGGGCGCTCGCCGGCGTCGAACCGGGTCTGGCGCTCGTCGCGCTGCGCCAGCAGCTCGCGGCGAGCGCTGTCGAAGCGGTGGTGCAGGGACAGCAGGAAATCGACCGCTGCGGGAGTCAGGACCTCGTCCGCGGACGGGTGCGGGGTGAAGGAGATATTTTGAGTAACGGACACATTTGCGATGCTTCCCCCGAAAACGACATTTGTCTAATGAAAGTTTTCATCTCTTGCCACAAGTGAAAAGAAATGCGAAACTTTTCCGGAAATGATCTCTGATTCGTTGGATCCGGCGGTCTTCGGGCAGCGAGTTCGTTACCTGCGCAAGCGCGCCGGCCTCACCCTGGACGCGCTCGGGGAGAAGGTCGGCAGCTCGGCCTCGTACCTCTCGCAGCTCGAGAACGGGCACCGCGAACCGCGGCTCTCGACCGTCAATCAGCTTGCAGCCGCGCTCGGCTGCAAGCCCGGCGAGCTGCTGTCGTCAGCCGCGCCGAACCGCCGTGCCGAGCTCGAGGTGTCGCTCGCGCGGATCCAGCAGGATCCGCTCTACAAATCGTTGCGGCTGCCGTACCTGAAGCCGTCGGCGCGACTCGACGGCGCGGCGCTCGAGCACATCGTGACGCTGTTCGGCCGCGTTCGCGAGATGAACGACGGCACCGCGCGTGTGCTGCCCGAGCATGATCTCGCCGCCGGAACGCTCGGCGCGCGCGCGGCCAACGCGGCTATGCGCGATGAGATGCGGCGGCGCGACAACTACTTCGAGGAGATCGAGGCTGCCGCGACCGGTGCGCTCGACGCCGTCGGCTACACGGGACCGGGGGCCGTTTCCGAGCGGCACCTGACGGAGGTCGCCGCGTACTTCGGCTTCACCGTCGCCAGGGTCCAGGGTCTGCCGCCGTCGACCAGGTCGATCACCGACATGGCCAACCGCGTCGTGTACGTGCCGCAGCGCAACGCAACCGGCGGGACGCGATCCTCGCGCTCGGTGATCGCGCAGACGCTCGGCCACTTCGCGCTCGGGCACGGCGAGCCGGCCGACTTCGAGAGCTACGTGCGACAGCGCGTTGAGGCCAACTACTTCGCAGGGGCGCTGCTGGCGCCCGAGCGCTCGGTTGTGCAGCTGCTGGCCGACGCCAAGCGCAACCACGACATCTCGGTCGAGGATCTCGGCGAGATGTTCTACATCTCATACGAGATGGGGGCGCATCGGCTCACCAACCTGCTGACGCGCCACTTCGGGATTCCCGTGCACTTCCAGCGCTCGGATCACGAGGGCCGCCTGTGGAAGGCGTACGAGAACGACGGCGTGCTGATCCCGGCGGATGTCGACGGCACGATCGAGGGCCAGCGTCTGTGTCGCTGGTGGAGCTCGCGCCAGGCGTTCGAGTCCGAGGACTCCTACGAGCTCCACTACCAGCGCACCGACACGGTTACGGGCACGTTCTGGTGTGTCACCCACATCGACCTCGCGCGTGATCGTGGCGACGCGATCACGATCGGCACCGTCGACTCGATGTCGCACTGGTTCCGGGGCTCGGAGACCAGCCGGCGTGCCGTCTCGACCTGCCCCGATCCGTCGTGCTGCCGGCGCCCCGCCGACGACGCGCTCGCACGGTGGGAAGGGCAGGCCTGGCCCTCGGCCCGAGATCACAGCGGCTTCGTATCGGGGCTGCCGACCGACACCGTCGTCTTCAACCCGTATCCGAGCGTGGATCTGATCGACGTGTATTCGTTCCTGGATCGCCAGGGCGGCGGATCCCAGTAGCGCGGGACCGGACCCGTTCCGGCGCGGAAAAGCGGTCGCGCTGCGGGAAACTACGCAGCGGTGTGCGGGCAAACGCACGCGAGTGCGTTGGCGAGCACTGATCCGTGGATGGTCGGCGATGCCGACACTACTTTTATGACCGAAGGCACGGATCGCCTGGGACTCTCACACAGGCAAAAGGAATTCGCCGAGCGCATGGACTGCAGGATGGCAATGCGCTGCGTCGATGAGTCAGTCTGCTTCTACCGGGTTGTTGCGCATGAGACGATCCGCTGGATCGTCGACATCAATGGCAGCGTGCTCGACTGGAGCGTCTTCCGCAGCGGCATCTGATCGCGGCCGATCAGCGCGTCTCGAGCTGGCGCAGCGTCGTCTCCTCGAGCAGCAGCTTGATCGTGGCCGCGACCGGGATCGCGATCAACGCACCGATGATCCCGAACAGGGTCCCGCCGATGAGCGTGGCGATCACGGTCAGCAGGCCCGGCACCTGGACCGTGCGCGCCATGATCTTCGGGGTCAGCAGATAGTCCTCTAGGAAGCGGTAGAGGACGTAGAAGAGCGCGGTCGCGATCGCGATCGGCAGGCTCTGAGTCAGTGCGATCAGCGCGACGATGATCCCGCCGATGGTCGAGCCGACAACCGGGATCAGGTCGAGCAACGCGACCATGAAACCGAGCAGCAGCGCGTAGGGGATGCCGAAGGCGAGCGCCCAAACCCAGGTGCCGAGGCCGGCGATGAACGACGTCAGCAGGTTCCCGAGCACATACCCGCCGATGCGCGCGAGCACCTCGTCGGTGAGCAGCACCATGCGTGCGCGCCGGCTCTTTGGAGCGAGGCGGTAGAGGCCGCGTTTGATCCGTGGCAGATCGGCCAGCATGTAGACGGACAGGATCACGACCAGGACAACGGAGCCGACGAGGTCGAGCACGACCTTGCCGACCCCGAGCACGCCACCGGCTATCTCCGAGGAGCCGCCCTTGCTGATGAACTTCTGGATCGCGCTGACGATGTGGTAGCGGGTGTTGAGCTTGCCCAGGAACGTGTGGTGGTTGTTGAGGCTGTGGAGGTAGGTCGGCACCTCGTCGGCGAGCTTGGTCGCCTCGTTCACGAGCACCGGGATCGCCAGCGCGAGGAACCCCGCGAACACCCCCAGCGAGAACACCAGCACGATCACGACTGCCGCCCAGCGCGGAAGTCCGGTGCGCTTGACGAGGTTCACGCCCGGTTCGAGACCGACCGCGAAGATGATCGCGAGCGCGATCAGCAGCAGCTCCTGGCCGACGGCGACGATCACCGAGCCGACCGCGAACACGATCGCGACGCCTGCCGCGCCGCCCATGCCGATGAAGAACGGCGAGCGCCGGTCAAAGCGCGGGCCCGGGCGACCGTAGGCGAGATCATCGTCGACACCGGCTTCCGCGGCGGCCGCGGCGTGGATCTGCTCGGCCACGTCGCCGGCGTTGCTGTCGCCCTGCTCGGCGGCGTCGAGCAGTTCGGCTACGTCGGACTCGACCTCCTCGGCGCGCTGCGCCTTGCGCTCATCGGTCATACCGCGCAAAGATTCCCAGCTGCCGCGGCGTCTACGCGGTATCACCCCCTGATCGGGGTGTGCCGTGAGCCCGCCTGATGTCAGATCCGGCCGTGCAGGCGCAGCGTGCGCAGTGCGTCGAGCGTGATGCCGCCACGCCAGTCGAGTTGCTGGCCCGGGCACCAGGCGAGGAAATCGAAGTTCCAGCCGCCGTCGTGCTGCTGGCCGGCCTCGATGCCGTCGAGCTCGAGATCGATCTGTGCCGGCGTGAACAGCGTGCGGCTG
>DATASU010000121.1:0-18197 GCA_036269095.1 Solirubrobacteraceae bacterium | reverse complement strand
CCATGCCGAGCCACGCGCCGCCGCCGGCCGCGGAGCGGCGGATCCCGCGGCGCCTAGGCGCCGCGGGACCGTCAGTTACTGCGATTGCCTGAGCTCCCGACGTCAAGACGGGAAGGCAGTGGCGATCGCCGTGCCAGCCTTGGTGGACTGAGCAACCGTCGGCAGCGCCACGGTGCCCTTGGCCTTGGGCAGTGCGGCGTACGCCGCCTTGTTCTCGCTACCGGCCTTCACCATCGCGGGCAGCTCGATCGGACGAGCACCCCCGCTGAGCCAGATGTTCTGGCCCTGGGCCGAGTACAGGAACTCCTCCCATAGACGGGCGGCTGCCGGGTGCGGGGCGTACTTGCTGATCGCCTGCACGTAGTACCCGGCGAAGATCTTGCCGCTCGGGTCAACGACCTTCCAGTGCGAGGCGATGTTGGCCGACAGGCCGTACGACTTCGCGCTGTTCAGGTAATCCCAGTTGATCAGGATCGGGCACTGGTGCGCCTCGATCTCGGCCGGGGAGTTGCAGTCGGTCGAGTTGAAGTTGCCGTCCGACTTCAGCGTGTTGAAGAAGCTGATGCCGGGCGCCACGTTGGTCAGCGAGCCACCGGTGTTGAGCGCAGCCGCGTAGACGGCGTCGGTCGCGGCCGCGGCCTGACCGATCGCGCCGTTGAGCGTGACATCGCCCTTGTACTGCGAGTTCTCGAGTGCCGACCAGGTCGTCGGGCAGGTCTTGACGACGGTCATGTCGCAACCGAACGAGATGTACCCGCCGTAGTCGTTGAACCAGTCGCCGTTGGAGGCCTTGGCCGCCGCCGGGATGCTGCTCCAGGTCGCGACCTTGTACGGGGACACCAGCTTCGAGAAGCCGTTCGCGGCCGTGTAGGACTCGCCAACGTCGATCACGTCGGGCTCGGAGCTGCGGCCCTTGTCCTGGCTCAGCGCCTGGATCTCCTCGGCGCTGGTGCCGTTCGGGTTCTCGCTGGTGACCTTGATGCCGTACTTCTTCTTGAAGGCCGAGATCTCCTTGCCGTAGTTGGCCCAGGTCGGCGGCAGTGCGATCACATTCAGGCTGCCCTCGGCCTTGGCGGCCTTGACCAGCGCTGCCATTCCACCGCCGGCCTTGGCGGAGGTGACTGTCGCCCAGTTCACCTTCGCGCTCGCGGCTGCCGAGCTGACGCCCAGACCGCAAACGGTCGCGGCTACGACGGCAACTGCCGACGAGCTCACGCGACGTTTCATAACAGACATGACCCTCCTCAGGGATTGGGATTGGTCGTCTCCCTGACCTACCAGGCACTGGCGGTCTCGATTGACCGTAGGGAACCTAATAGGTCCCGTCCGGCCAATTGTGACGATTTTGTCAAGGTCTGTTTCATATACCTTTAGGCCGGTCGGCGTCAACATTTTCTTCACATTTGTGCCGCGGCCCGTTCGCATTTTGTCCGCCGCGCAAAACACCGGGCGCCGCGGCCCCTGAGCGAGCCGCCGACGCCGCTGAGACGACTGATACCGTCGCGCCCCGATGCCCTCCACCCCACGCGTGATCGCGCACCGCGGAGTCCACTCCGGCGCCGCGACCGAGAACACGATGGCCGCCTTCCGACTCGCACTCGAAGCCGGCGCCGAGATGATCGAGTTCGACGTTCGCCGCAGCGGTGATGACCAGCTCGCGATCCTGCACGACCACGACCACGCCGGATTGGCGCTCGACTCCTGCTCGCTCGACGAGTTCGAGCTCCGCACCGGCTTCCGGCCGCCGCTGCTCGCCGAGGTGCTCGGCTGGGCGGCCGGACGGATCGCGCTCGACGTCGAGCTCAAGGAGGACGGCTACGCGGAGCAGGTGGCACCGATGCTCGAGCTCTTCGCCGCCCAGGGCGGGCAGCTGCTGGTCACCTCGTTCCTCGATCCGCTGCTCGCCCGGGTCGCAGAGATAGCTCCCGCGCTCGAGCTCGGGCTGCTGCTCGAATTCACCGCGATGCAGGCCGTCGACCGGGCGCGCGCGGCCGGCGCGCGCACGCTGCTGCCGGAGATGAAGCTCGTCAAGGAACCGTTGATCGCCGAGGTGGTCGACGCCGGGCTCGAGCTCGTCGTCTGGGACTTCATGGCCGCCGAGCACGCGTCGCTGCTGTCCGACGCGCGCGTCGCCGGAGTGATCACCGACGACGTCGCAGGCGCGCTCGCCGCCCGCGCGTTGCTTTGACCGTGTGAGTACGCTGAAACGATGAGCAATCGTCGCCCCGTGATCGGAATCGCAACCGCGCTCGAGAACGCGAGCTACGGCATCTGGGTGGGCGGACCGTGCGCCCTGCTGCAGTTCTCCTACATCGAGTCGATCCAGCGCGCGGGCGCGCTGGCACTGATGCTGCCGCCCGATCCGGCGCTGGTCGAGAACCCCGACGAGGCGCTCGACCGCATCGACGCGCTCGTGCTCGCCGGTGGCTGCGACGTCGATCCGGCACGCTACGGCCAGGAGCAGCACGCTGAGACCGTGGGGCTCGTTCCGGCGCGCGACGAGTTCGAGTTCGCGCTGCTCGAGCGCGCGATCGAGCGCGACATGCCGACGCTGTGTGTCTGCCGTGGGATGCAGGTGCTCAACGTCGTACGCGGCGGCACGCTGATCCAGCATCTGCCCGATGTCCTCCACCACGACGATCACCGCCGCAATCTCGGCACGTTCGAGGGCAACGATCACGACGTGGAACTGGTCGCGGGTTCACTGGCCGCACAGGCCGCGGGCGGCGAGCTGACGATGACGAAGTCACACCATCACCAGGCAATCGACGCGCTCGGCGATGGGCTGGTCGTGACCGGGCGATCAACCGGCGATGACCTCGCCGAGGCGATCGAGTTGCCCGATTCGAGCTTCGTGCTCGGGGTCCAGTGGCATCCCGAGGCGGACGCCACCAGTCGCATCATGAGCGCGCTCGTCGAAGAGACGCGTCAGCGCATCTCCGTCGCCTCGCGCTGACCCTGGGCGTCAGGGAATCTCGGTCGCCTCGCGGTAGCCGCCGGCCTCGATCGCGGCGCGTACCGCGGTCGCGTGCTCGGCCCCGCGGGTCTCGAGCACGAGCTGGACCGCGGTCTCCTGGATGTGCAGGTCGAGCCCCTCGCGCAGGTGCTGGACATCGAGGATGTTGGCGCCGGTCCTGCTGACCGTACCCAGCAGCGCCGCCAGGCTCCCGGGCAGGTCGGGGAGCCGGACGCTCAGGACCAGCCGGCGGCGAGCCTGGGTCTCATGTCGGCGGGCAACCTCGGCCAGCAGCCCGGCACCGACGTTGCCGCCCGACAGCACCAGCACCGTCGTGCCATCGACGGGTCCCGCGAGCCTGCCGGCCAGCAGTGCCGCCACACCAACCGCGCCGGCACCCTCGACCACCAGCTTCGATCGCTCCATCATGAACACCATCGCCTCGGCGACCTGGTCCTCGCCGACGACCACCAGCTCCTTGACGAAAGCGTCGATCAGTTTCAGCGTTATCTCCCCCGGGCGTTTGACGGCGATGCCGTCAGCGATCGTGCGGACCGAGTCGACCGCAACCGGCTCGCCGGCCTCGAGCGACGCCGCAAACGGCGCGCACGCCTCGACCTGCACGCCGATGATCTCGACATCGGGCCGCGCGGAGCGGATCGCCACGGCGATCCCGCTGATCAGCCCGCCGCCGCCGACCGGCACGACGACCCGCGCCATGTCCGGGACCTGGCGCAGCAGCTCGAGCCCGACCCCGCCCTGGCCCGAGATCACGTCCGGATCGTCGAACGGATGGATGAACTGCATCCCGGCCTCGGCGGCGCGCGCGCGCGCCGCGGCGACCGCGTCGTCGACCGAGCGGCCCTCGAGGTGCAGCGTCGCGCCGAGCGCCTGGACCGCGTCGGCCTTCGCGATCGGCGCCGCCTCGGGCATGAACACCTCACAGGGGACACCGCGCGAGAGCGCCGCATAGGCGACGGCCTGGGCGTGGTTGCCGGCGCTGCCACAGACGACGCCACGTGCGGTCGCGTCGCCGAGCGCCGCGATCTTCGCCATCGCCCCGCGCAGCTTGAACGAGCCGGTGCCCTGAAGGTTCTCGGCCTTGAGCACGACGCGCGTACCGGCGCGCTCGGAGAGCGTGCGAGTGGTGATGATCGGCGTCTCGCGCACGACGCCCTCACCGGCGCGCGCGGCCTGCTCGATGCTGTCCTCGGTTACGAGGCTCGCCGAGGCTGAGGACTCAGGCGCCAACGGCGACCACGGCGTCGATCTCGACCTGCGCGCCCTTCGGCAGCGCGACCACGGCAATACAGACGCGCGCCGGCGGGTCGCTCTTGAAGAATCCGGCATAGACCTCGTTGACCTCGGCGAACGCGCCCATGTCGGTGAGGTAGACCGTGAGCTTGACGGCATCCTCAAGCGAGCAGCCCGCGTCGCCGGCGATTGTGTGCAGGTTTTCGAGGCACTTGCGCGCCTGCTCGCCCGGCGTCGTCCCGACGAGCTCGCCGCTCGCGGCGTCGAGCGGGATCTGTCCGGAGATGAACAGCAGCTCGCCGCTCACACGGACGGCGTGTGAATACGGGCCGGCCGCGGCAGGCGCGGTGTCGGAATTGACGGGGACTCGGTACAAGGTGGGCCTCCTCATAGCTTGGAGCGTGGAACTTGTTTCGTGCCTAGGCTGAATGGATCGTGACAGCAACGAGCGAAACAGCGTTCCACGGAGGCCCGCGCGCCGCGCTGTCGGTGCGCCCATTCCGCTGGTGGTTCCTCGGACAGATCACCTCCGCGTCCGGGCTGATGACGCAGATGGTCGCCGTCGGCTGGCTCGTGCTGCGGTGGCACGGCAGCGGTGTCCAGCTCGGTCTGCTCTCGTCGGCGGGCCTCGGTCCGACGCTCGTGCTCGGGCTGTGGGCGGGCTCGCTGATCGACCACTACGACCGGCGCACGATCCTGATCTGGACCCAGAGCCTGATGACGGCGCTGAGTCTGCTGCTGTACGCACTGATCGTCACGCGCTGGGCGAGCTACTGGCCGCTGGTGGCGATCATGCTCGCCAACGGCACCGTCAACGCGCTCGACGCGCCGGCGCGTCAGATCTACGTGCTCGACCTGGTCGGCCCGGAGCGACTTGCGGGCGCGGTCAGCCTGTACGAGGTGATTCTCAACCTCTCACGCGTGCTTGGCCCGGCGATCGGTGGCCTGCTGCTGGCGATCTCCGGCCCGGCCGCGTGCGTGCTGATCAACGCGTTGAGCTTCCTGGCGCCGCTCACTGTGCTGCTCGTCTACCGGCCCGCGAAAAGCCAGTCTCCTCGCGACGCCGGCGAGGGCCGGCCGAGCGCGATGGCCGGCCTGCGCTACGCGTGGTCACAGCCGCTGCTGCGAGCGTGCCTGCTGATCGGTGCCAGCTGCGGCGTGCTGTTCAGCCCGACGCTGTTCTTTCCGCTGCTCGCGACGCGCGTCTTCCACATGGGCGGCAGCGGCTATGGACTGCTGCTGGCACTGTTCGGCAGCGGCGCGGTGCCCGGCGCGCTGCTCGCGTCCCGGCGCAAGCCCTCGGGAACACAGGTGCGTGCACTCGCGATCGCGACGGGTATCTGCGTGCTGATCGCGGCGGCGGCCCCCGGCAAGCTCGTGCTGTTCATCGGCATCATCGGCATCGGCGCATCCTCGATCTGGATGGTGGCCTCCGCCAACACGCTCGTGCAGCTGCGGGCGGCGCCGGAGCTGCGCGGACGCGTGATGGGAGCATGGACGGTGGCGCTGCCGGGAACGATCCCGATCACGGCGCTGCTCGCCGGCGGGGCCGCGGACCTGTTCGGGCCGCGGATCGCCTACGGCGCGGTCGGCGCCGTGATCGCCGGCGTCGCCTTGCTGTGCTGGCGCGCCTACGCGGACGCGTCCGACGGGTAGCCTCAAATCGATGAACCGGCTCGCGCAGGAGACCTCGCCCTATCTGCTGCAGCACGCCGCCAATCCGGTCGACTGGTACGCGTGGGGCGATGAGGCGCTGCAGCGCTCGCGCGATGAGAACCGCCCGCTGCTGGTCTCGATCGGCTACTCCGCCTGCCACTGGTGTCACGTGATGGCCCACGAGTCGTTCGAGGACGACGAGACGGCGGCGATGATGAACGAGCGCTTCGTATGCATCAAGGTCGACCGCGAGGAGCGACCCGACATCGACGCCGTCTGCATGGCGGCCTGCCAGGCGATGACCGGACAGGGCGGCTGGCCACTCAACGTCTTCCTGACCCCCGACCAGCAGCCGTTCTTTGCCGGGACCTACTTCCCACCCCAGCAGCGGCCCGGGATGCCGAGTTGGCGGATGGTGCTCGAGGCGATCTCCGACGCCTGGAGCGAGCGCCCCGAGCAGATCCGCGAGCAGGGCGCGCGACTCGCGCACGCGGTCGCGGCCGGTGGCTCGCTGCAGCGCGCCGAGCAGGCGCGGATACCGTCGAGCGCGATTGAGGACTCGGTGCACGCGCTCGGGGAGATGTTCGACCGCGTCCACGGCGGCTGGGGCGGCGCACCGAAGTTCCCTCCGCACGCGACGCTCGAGTTCCTGCTCGCCGCGGGCGACGTCGAGCTCGCCTCGGCGACCCTGCACGCGATGGCGGCCGGCGGCATCTACGACCAGGTCGGCGGTGGCTTCGCGCGCTATGCGGTCGACGCGAGCTGGATCGTGCCGCACTTCGAGAAGATGCTCTACGACAACGCGCTGCTGGCGCGCACCTACCTGCACGCGTGGCAGGTGACGCGCGAGCAGCGGTTCGCCGAGGTCTGCGCGGAGACGCTCGACTGGGCGCTGCGCGAGCTGCGCGGCCCCGAGGGCGGCTTCTGTTCCGCGCTCGATGCCGACTCCGACGGCGTCGAGGGCAAGTTCTACGTGTGGACCGTCGACGAGCTGCGCGCTGTGCTCGGCGACGAGCTCGGCGCGGCGGCGATCAGCTACTTCGGCGCCGGCCCGGAGGGCAACTTCGAGGACAGCGCCAACGTGCTCGAGGCCCGCGGCGATGCTCCCGAGCGGCTCCCCGAGATCCGCTGCAAGCTGTTTGGCGCGCGCGCCGAACGCGTCCGCCCGGGGCTCGATGACAAGCGCCTGACCGCGTGGAACGCGCTGATGATCAGCGCGCTGGCCGATGCCGGCGCCGCGCTCGGGCGCGAGCACTACCTCGATGCCGCGCGCGCCTGCGCCGAGTTCGTGCTCACCGAGCTGCGCGACTCCGAGAACAACCTGTTGCGCACATGGAAGGACGGCCGGGCGTCGCTTCCCGCCTACCTCGAGGACCACGCCTACCTGCTGCAGGCACTGCTGGTGCTCTACGAGGCGACGTTCGACGAGCGCTGGTACGTCGAGGCGATCGCGCTCGCCGACACGATGATCGAGCGCTTCGCCGACCGCGAGAACGGCGGCTTCTTCACGACCGCCGCGGATGTCCCGCACCTCGTCAGCCGCCGCAAGGACCTCGAGGACACGCCGATCCCATCGGGCAATTCGGCGGCCGCGCTCGGGCTGCTGCGGCTCGCACGGCTCTCCGGCGACGCCGAGTATGAGCGCCAGGCCGCGGGCGTGCTGGCGCTCTACGCGCCGCTCGCGCTGCGCCATCCGCTGGCGTTCGGGCACCTGCTGCAGGCGCTCGACCTCTACCTTGCGACCCCGCGCGAGGTTGCGATCGTTGGTGTCGGCCCGCTGGCCGACACCCTCCGAACCCGGTACCGCCCGCACCTGGTCCTCGCCGGCACCAACGCGGACAGCAGCGACGGAACCGCGGTTGCGCTGCTGCGTGGCCGCACACTCGTGGACGGGCAGCAGGCGGCCTACGTGTGCGAGCGCTTCGCCTGCAAGCTGCCGGTGACCGGGATCGCGGCACTCGAGGCCCTGCTCTGATGCTCAGCGCCGAGGAGCTGCGCTCGCACATCGCCGAGCGCTACGGCTTCCGCGCGCACACGCTGTTCAACTTCGACGAGGACGTGGTGCTGCTGCGACGCGACGGCGGTCCGAGCTGGGTCGCGCGCGTGTTCGGGCCACAGCGCCGACGCACCGCCGTCGAGGGCGACGCCGAGATCCTGCGTTGGCTGGCCGCCAACGACTATCCAGCCGAGCGCTGCGCGACCGACGATCCGGTGAGCTCGCTCGGCGACTGCACGGTGCTCGTCACCGAGGCCGTCGCGGCGGTCCCGCGCGCGCAACGCCGCCAGACGATCAAGGACGCCGGCGGCATCCGCGGGCTCGGTGAGCTGCTCGGCGTTCTGCACACGCTGCCGTCCGGCGGCGCCCCGGACAGGCCGGGCGGCGGCTGGCACCACATGGTCGACGGCTCGCCGGCCGCTGAGCTTGCGGCCGCCGGCGAATGGCTCGAGCAGGCCGAGGCCGACGCCTCCTTCCGCGACGTGGCCCACTACGGCGAGCTGGCCGATGCGCTCGAGTTCGCCGATGCCGGCGCGGGCCTGCCAGAGGCGCTCACGCACCCAGACTTCGTGCTCGCCAACGTCGTCGCGAGCGCCGGGCCGGCGATGGTGCTGGTCGATTGGACCGGCGCCGGACGCGGCCCGCGACTCTCGACGCTGGCGTTCCTGCTCTGGGCCGAGGGCGGCAAGGACCTGCGGCGCGTCGACCTCGCGCTCAGTGGTTACTGCCGGCGCGTCGAGCTCGAGCGAGAGGAGCTCGCGCGGCTCGAGCCGGCGATCACCGCAAGGCCGCTGGCGCTCGACATCTGGCGGCTGCGCCAGCGCGGATCGAGCGCGGCCGATGCCGCCCGGAGTGCCGCCGACCATCGCCGGCTGGCGGGCGCGATCGCCGCCCGCGTGCGCTCGTTCGGCTCATAGTCCAGAACCGGCAGCCGCCTCCGGAGCGAGGCGTATGCTCGGCTGCGCGATGAACACGATCAACGCCGGGCGCAAATTCAGGATCGTCGCGGCAGCACTCGCTGCCGGTGTCGTGGTCGCGGCCTGTGGCGGCAGCGGTGGTGGCGGCAGCGCCAACACTGCGCCGTCCGTGCCGGATCCGGCGAACATGGTGCCGTCGAGCGCGGTGGCCTACGCCTCGGTGACGATCAAGCCACAGGGCAGCATGAGGAGTGACCTGATCGAAGCGATCGACTCGATCGCAGGGAAGGGGTCCGCGCAGAAGCTCAGCGCCAGTTTCGAGAAGTCGCTCGGCAAGAAATGGAAGGCGTTGAAGCCCTGGGTGGGGCAGCAGATCGGAATCGCGCTCACCGCGCTGCCGGCGAGCCTGGCCGGGGGCGCACAGGCGTTCGAGAACGACGTGCTGGTCGTCGTGCCGACCAAGGATCCGGCGGCCGCCACCAGCTACCTGACAAAGAATGTGAAGAGCGCCGGCGAGGCATGGAACGTCGTTGGTCACTACGCGATCATCGGGGGCAAGAACGCCGTTGGCCGGTCTGAGGTCACGACGCCGAAGACCTCGCTGGCCGCAGACGCGGGCTTCAAATCGGACATGGCACAGCTCGGCAGCGATGAGCTGTTCAGCGTGTACGTCCCGCTGCACCAGCTGTATGAGCAGTTGCTGCCGTTGCTGCAAAGGCTTCCGAACCACTCGGAGGCGACCGCGCTCAGCACCGGCGCCAAGCAGGTGCCGCCCGGCTCCTCGGTCGCGTTCGGCATGGCGGCGTTGCACAACCAGTTCCGCATCGACCTGATCGAACACGGGACCTCGACGACGACCAGCACGCCGACGAGTGCCGTACCGAGCGACGTGAGCTCGCTGCCGGGCAGCGCCTGGCTGGCGATCACGCTCGGCGGCGCGCTGGCCAAGGGCAGCACCGTGACCCAACTGACGTCCAACCTGTCGAAGGAGCTCGCCTCGATCCAGGCGCTCAGCGGCACGGTCGGCAGCCACGTGCCCAGCGGTCCACTGAGCTTCGTCGAGCAGGATCTGTTGCCGGCGCTCGGTCCGGCCGAGCTCGCTGTCAGCGGGACATCGCTGACGACGCTGCAGGCTGGCCTGGTGATGGCCCCGGACAACACGAGCGCCGGAGGCCGGTTGGCCAAGGCGGTCAAGCACCTGGTCAGCGGGCTGCCGATCTCAAGCACGTCGAGCGGCGGTCGAGTGGCCGTGACCTTCGGCTACAGCAACCTGAAGCAGCTGCTGACTCCGAGCTCGACGCTGAGCGGCAACCCGACCTTCAAGCAGGCGCTCGCCCAGCTGCCGGCTGGAGCGAAGGCCGACATCTACCTCAACTTCGCTCCGATCACCGATCTCGCGTCGCTCGATCCGAGCGCCGCGAGCGCACCGGCGATGAAGGTGCTGCACCGCCTCGATTACCTGATCGCAGGCGGTACGCACTCGCACTTCCGGCTGGTCCTGGCGACCTACTGAAGATCGGGCGGCCCGCTGGCCGCCCCATCTCTTCAGACGCTCACGCGGCGTCGGTCAGCTGGCGCTGCCGTTCTGAACCGCGGCGATCGTGGTGCGCGAGACCGTGTAGTACACGGTGACCGTCGGGGCCTGACCCTTGTTGCCGCCGATCATCTCGAGCGGCACGCCCGTGTTCGCGTCGAGCACCAACTGCTCCTGGTACAGACCGGAGTTGCTCGACAGCAGCGACGCGGTCACATCGAGCGTCGGCTTCCCGTTGAGGGTGCCGTCGCTGGTGCTGATCTGCGGAATCGCGGCGTACAGCTTGAGCACACCGGCGCGCACCTGGGGATTGCCCGCGCCTGCCAGCAGCGCGTCCATGCCGTTGTCCCAGATCATCCCGTCGTGCGAGCTCATCACCGCGCGCAGGTTCTCCTTCTTGACCTGTGTCTCCATCTGCGCCCGCTTCTGGCGCAGTTCGGCGCTCAGCTGCGAGTTCCCGGACGGCGTCACGACGTTCAGGTGCTTCGCGCTCGGGTCGACGCCGGCCGTCGCCATCTGCGCTAGCCCCTGAGCGATCGGCTCGGTCAGTGCCGCCTCGGCCACAGCGGTGTCCCGCTGCTCCGAGTCGGCCGAGCCCGTGTTGACGGTCTGGTCCTGCTGGATCGCCGCGGGCAGTCCGGAGAGCGTCGGCGAGTAATAGTAGTCGCCGTTGTCGCCGTAGAGGTCGGCGCCGTCGATCTCGGGACTGTTGGGATAGACCTGCCGGCGCAGCACCAGCGTCGCGTCACCGGGCGGTGTCGCCTGGTCGGCGAGCATGAACGAGAGATGCTTGAGCCGCGTGTCGCTCGCGTCCAGCGCGTGATGTGCCTTGATCGCCGGCCCACGCGTTGCGAGCACGCCGGCAGCACCCTGGCCGCCGACGCTGATCACCGCCAGCACCGCGGCCGCGGTGCCGCCGACGGTCACGCCACCGGCAAGCCCACGCCAGACCCACGCACGCACGCCCGCGCGGCCGCGCCGGCCGGTGTCAGCGCCGCGGTCGCGGCGCTCGAGCAGCTCGCTGCGCACCCGCGCAGTCATCGCCGCGTCGAGCGGCAGAGGCTGGGGACGCTCCTGCGCCAGCCAGTCGAGTTCGATCTGATCAGGCATGTGTTTCTCCTTGCGAATTGAGTACGACCTGCTCGCGGACACGCGCGCGAGCTCGGTGAATGCGGGAACGGACGGTGCCGAGCGGAACATCGAGCGCGAGCGCGATCTCCTGGTAGCTGAGCTCGGCCCAGGCGAACAGCAGCAGCGCCTCGCGGTCGGCGACCGGCAGTGACCGCAACGCCTGCGTCAACTGCGGGCCGAGCATCTGCGCCTCGAGCTGCTCGAGCGGCTGCACCGTGGTCTCGAGCTCGGCGAACGCGAGCGCCCGGCGGTCCGCCCGGTCCTTGCGCTTCGACGAGCGGAAATGGTGGCGCAGCAGGTTGGTGGCGATTCCGTAGAGCCACGGCCGCGCGTCCTCGAGGCGGCGGTCGTAGCGCTTGCGGTGGTCGAAGGCGCGGCGGAACACCTCTGCCGCGATGTCCTCCCCCGCAGCCGCGGCGCGACTCGTGCAGTAGGCGTGAAGCGCCCGCCAGTGGCGGTCGAAAATCAGCGCGAACTCATGCGGGTCGCTCAGCGAGCGCTCGATCACCGCGGAATCGGTGGGCTCGCCGCTTATCTGTTGAAGGCCCGGCCGTCGCAGCGGCCTGCCGAGTGTGAGTGGTTGGTCGATCGAGTACATGGTCTAGGACCGATATCCCGATCGCGGGCGGGAAGTTCGCGGACTCGCTACAAGACGGGGAGGTAGCGCTCCAGCTCCCAGGGGGTGACCTGGACGCGGTAGTCGTCCCACTCCTGGCGCTTGATCTCGATGTAGCGATTGAAGGTGTGCTCGCCGAGCGCGCGCAGCACGAGCTCCGATTGGGCGGTGAGCTCGATCGCCTCACCGAGGTTCTCCGGGAGCTGCTCGATGCCGAGCCGCCGGCGCTCCTCGGGCGATAGGTAGTAGAGGTTCTTCTCCATCGGGTCGGGCAGCTCGTAGCCATGCTCGATCCCCTCGAGGCCGGCCTGGAGGAGCACCGCGAAGGTCAGATACGGGTTGCAGGCCGGGTCGGGACAGCGCAGCTCCATGCGCGTCGCCTGCTCCTTGCCGGGGTGATACATCGGGACGCGCACGAGCGCCGAGCGGTTGCGGCGCGACCAGGCGACGTACACCGGCGCCTCATAGCCGGGCACCAGCCGCTTATAGGAGTTGACCCATTGGGCGAAGATCGCGCTGATCTCGCGCGCGTGGCGCAGCTGCCCGGCGATGAACGCCTTGCCGACGTCCGAGAGGCTGTATGGATCCTCGGGATCGAAGAACGCGTTGCGGCCATCACGGAAGAGCGACTGGTGCGTGTGCATGCCGGAGCCGTTCTTGCCGAACAGCGGCTTCGGCATGAACGTCGCGTGACAGCCGTACTTGAGCGCGTACTCCTTGACCGTGATCTTGTAGGTCATGCAGTGGTCGGCCATCGTCTGCGCGTCGGTGAAGCGCATGTCTATCTCGTGCTGGCTGGGACCGACCTCATGGTGTGAGTACTCGGTGTGGATGCCCAGCTGCTCGAGACCGAGCACCGTGTCGCGGCGCAGATCCGATCCCGCGTCGAGCGCGGTCAGATCGAAGTAGCCGCCCTCGTCGAGCACCTCGGTCGAGCGCGAGTCCTTGAAGTAGAAGTACTCGAGCTCGGGACCGACGTAGAAGTGCTCGAAGCCCATGTCCTTGGCGCGCTGCACCGCGCGGCGCAGGATGTGCCGCGGGTCGCCCTCGTACGGGGTTCCCTCGGGGGTGCGGATATCGCAGAACATTCGCGCGACGGCGTGCTCGCCGCCGCGCCAGGGCAGCACCGCGAACGTGCGCGGGTCTGGCAGCGCGATCATGTCGGACTCCTCGATCGCGTTGAAGCCCGTGATCGACGATCCGTCGAAGCCCATCCCGCCGTCGAACGCGTCGGCCAGCTCGGTGCTGTTGATGCTGAAGGCCTTGAGGTTCCCGAGGATGTCGGTGAACCACAGCCGGATGAAGCGGATCCCCTGTTGTTCGACGCGGGCGAGGACGTCCTTGGCGGTGAGCTCCGGCTGATCGGTCATCGCGGCGGAACGTTACTTGTTTGCACGCGTGGACCATCAGGAGACCGGGAAGCAACCAGCCAGTTCGATTTCGTCTATCCCCATGGCCAGATGGCAGTGATCCGAGAGCAGGCATACGATTTCCCCGTGGTCGCCGTGCGCGAGAGCCTGACGGAGTCCCACCCGGCGACTCCCGAAGTGATTCCGAAGCTCCGTCACGCGGTGGCTGACTACGCGCGCGGGCTGGGTATCGACGGTGACCAGCTCGACGGCGTGCGGTTGGCAATTTCAGAGGCGCTCAGCAACGTCGTCCTTCACGCCTACGGAGAGAACGAGCCCGGCTACCTGCACCTGACCGCCCGCGTGGTCGGCAACGAGCTGTGGGTGTTGGTGGCCGATGACGGCCGCGGCTATAACACCAGTCCGATGCGCCCCGGTCTCGGCTGGGGGCTTGCGTTCATCACCGACGCGGCCGACGACTTCACCATGGCCGAGCGGGCCGACGGCGGCAGCGAGGCGCGGATGGTGTTCAGGCTCCCTGCGGCCGGCAGTGACCACGCTCGCTGACGCGGGTCACTGACGGCGGTCACTGACGCCGGTCAATGGCGCCGGTCACTGGCGCGGGTCGGCCGCGGCCGCGGTCTCGCCCGCGGCATCACGCTTCTCGACGATCACGTGGCGATCACCGCGGTCGACCACGGTTTCGATCTCGGCGAGCTCATGTCCGGTCGCCACCACGAACCGGCGTGGTGAGCGGCGCACCTGCTCGTAGCGCGCAAGCGTGATCTCGACGGCCTGATCGCAGTAAAGCCGCGAGCACTCGCAGCGGAAGCGCACCAGCTTGAGCGGATCGCTCGGCCACTGTCCGCGTTCGATCGCCTCGTTGGTCTCCCGGAACAGCGCCTCGTTGCGTGCGAGCCGGCGCTCGGCCTCGTCGTTCACTCGGCCTCGTCGTTCATGCTCAGCGCGCGGCGCGTTCCGCCAGCCAGCGCTGAGCCCAGTCCTGGATCTGCGTGAGCGCCGGCCCGAGCTCGCGCCCCATCTCGGAAAGCGAATACTCGACGCGCACCGGCGGACCCGGGTGCACGGTGCGCTCGACGATGCCGCGCGACTCGAGCTCCTTCATCCGCTCCGATAGGAGCCTGTCGGAGAGATCGGGTACCGCCTGCACAACCTCGGAGAACCGCATCGGCCGCTCCATCAGCACCCGCAGGATCGCGCCGGTCCAGCGGCGACCCACGAGCTCCACGGCCTCGTGGTAGAACGGGCAGCAGCAGCAACTGGCTACGTCGCCGCCGTCCGTGGGCGTTTCGCCCTCGAACTCTGTTGTTGCCTCCATGCCAAGAGAACTCTAGCTACGCCGCCCTCAGCAGTCGGGATTCTTCCGAGGAGCCGTCAACCGGCACCTCACCGGCAACGTTGACCATCGACACGAAACCCTCGATCGAGGTCGCGGCGATCGCCTCGAGCAATTGCTCGTCGTCCCATCCGGCCTCGCGTGCCTCCTCGTGCAGGTACATCGGCGGACGGCCTTCGACCAGCAACCCGCGCAGGTAGCGCAGCAGCGCCGCCTCACGCGGGTCGTTTGAGTCGAACTGGCGCGCCATCGCGATCTCGTCGATGCCGAGCCCCGCCGCCCGTGCGGCCCGTGAGTGCGTCGCGAGGCTCTGCTCGGACCCGTGATGCTCGGCCACCGCGAGTGCGATCCGCTCGAGCGTCGCGAGCCCCAGCCGGCCGTGCCGCAGCTCCGAGCGGAAACGTGCGTAGGCGCGCAGCGCCGCCGGGGAGCCGGCCAGGACACCGAGGAAGTTCGGGAGCTGCCCGCCGCCGGCCAGCGCTCCGCGGAGCACCGGTGCCGAGCGCTCGGGCGCGGTCAGCTCGTCGTGGATCTGGAATCTGCTCATCGCTGTCTTCATGTCGGGCACCCGCGCAGTCTGGGGAGTGTGGAGACGACCCGGCTCGCGAGGGCCTTCGCAAGCCGGATGGTCGGCGGTCAAGAGAGGTTGTTTCACAGGCCCTTTACTTTTCGGACCTGCTTACGCTTCATAAGTCTACGCCGCGTTCGGCGTGCGTCAAGCAGGTAGCCGCCCGTGCCGAGCGGGTAGTAGCTTGGTAGGCATGAAACTCAGCAAGCGACAGCGCGGATTGGCGCTCGGTGGCGGGATGACGGCGATCGAAGCACTGTTTCTGAAGCGCCGCAGCGGGAAGCTGCTGGGGCTGCGGACGATCGTCCGCTGCCATCGCGGCCACCTGTTCACGACCACCTGGATCCCCGGTGCGTCGGTCAAGGCGCTGCGTCTCGGCCCGCTCCGGGTTCAGCGCTGCCCGGTCGGCAAGCACTGGAGCGTCGTCAGGCCGGTCGAGCCCATGAAGTTGAGCGAAACGGAACGCGCGGACGCGCGCGCCGTGCGCGACACGCTGCTGCCCTAGGGCTGGAGCGCCCGGCGCGAGAGAGCGGGCCGCTGCGCGACGGCCGGCGAGCGGTAGCGGCTAGTGGGCGATCGCGCCGATTACGAGCGCGAGGCTGAGCAGCACCGCCCATAGCCCGGCACGGTCGGGGCTGAAGCCGGAGCGCTCATGAAAGCGCAGCTCGGACGATCGCCGCTGCCGTGGTGCCGGCAGGTAGCGATCATCGCCGTGGCCGGTGATCAGCACGGTGCGCCGAGCGCCCTGCGACGGGCCCTGCCCACGGTCGGAAAGATCGAAGGCACGGTCGCCGTCGCGCTCCTCCAGATCGCGGTCGACACCGCTGCCGTAGGCCGCGTTCCACTCCTCCATCATCTCGTCGAAATGGCTGTGGACCGCGGTCGGCTGGTCCCACGTGCCGGCGCGCTGGGGGGCGACATCGCCGGCGTACGGACCGTCGTCGTATTGCGGCTCGTCGTAGCGCGGCTCGTCGTAGCGCGCTTCGTCGTAGCGCGGCTCCTCGTAGCGCGCGCGGTAACCATCGAGCGGCTCGCGCCGGGCGGCACTCTCGGTCATGCGCCTGCGGTTGCGTTGCGGCGGCTCTGACCAGTCGAAGTCGTCGTCGACGAACAGGAGGCTGTCTCGTTCCACCTGTTGCCAGTCCGTGAATGTCGACCCCGCTTGAGGCATGAGATCGCGTCCTCTTTCTCGTTGGTGCGCTTGCGGGGTTAGCTGACGGGCTCGTGCCTGAAAGAGCGGCACTACGCGTTCCCTGAACGCGATTCGCCCCAAAACAACTTGGGTCCCCCGCTTCCCTACCGCCTCACTAGTGGCGGACCAGGCGGGAATTCAGCATTTGACGTAGCGGCGAGGGTAACAAGCCGTACGGATGGACGTGTGCCGCAAGTCACAAGGTCTCCCGCAGTTTGCGGAAAACGACCTTTGACATTTAGGAGCACTTAGGTTTGCGGCGGACGCTCAGCGAGCACGATGATCTTCGCGTTGAGCCGGAACTGCTCGAACGGCTCCTCGCTCTCGAGCTCCTCGAGGTCGGCATCGAAACTGCGTACGTCGGCCAGCCCCTCCGCCGACACGCGCGGACGCGCCGCTCGCAGCTGTTCGATGATCAGCGCGCGCTCGCCGTCGTCTGCTTCAACGACGCGATGCTGGGCCTCGGGGAGTACCACCAGGGAGTTGATCTTGAAGCCCGCGGCGCGCAGGTGGCTCGTCAACTTGCGGCCGGTCTGCCGGTCTCCGCCCTGTGCGCGCTGAACGCTGGCCACAGCATCGACCAGTCGCGACAGCGCCGGGCTCGGAGGCGGCCATGTGATCCACAGCTGGTCATCGGTGTCTCCCACGCAAGCAAACCCACCGGGTCGGAGCACGCGGTAGAGCTCGGCGAGCGCGACCACGGGCTCGGGGATGAACTGCAGCACCTCGCGCATGAACACGAGGTCAAACGATTCATCGGCGAACTGCAGGTCGCGGGCGTCGCCGGTGAGCAGATCGATCTCCGCTCCGTCTTCGAACAGCTCGAGCGCGGCAAGCTCGGACTTCAGCGTGGCGGCGTGCTCGATGTACTCGGCCTTGTGGTCGATTCCGACCGCACGCAGCGCGGAGCTCGCGGCCAGTTCGAACGGCAGGATCCCAAACCCCGTACCGACATCGAGCACGGAACCACCAGCCGGCACCGGCAGCATCCTGACCACCTGACGCCAGGCGCGATCAACTCCGAGGGTGTAGGCCAGCGTGACCGCAGAATCCTCCTCACCGGCCCGTCGCAGATCCTCTGTGTACTCGACGAGCGTGGCGTCGAGCGCGGCGATCTTCGTGGGATCCAGGTCCATCGCGGACATCATCGCACGCCCCCGCCACGGCCAACATGCGTCCATCGAGCACCGGATCTCCTCACGCTTCGCGCCGACAGACCCGATTCCAGAGGCACAATGCTCACAGTCTCAGATCAACAGCCCACCTCGGAACAGCCCACGCTTCGCCAGGCTGACCTGTTGATCGAGATGACCGCTGCAGCGAACACGCCGCAGCTACCGCTGTCGCTGCTGCTCAGCGATTCGCCAAGCAGCCTCAGCAGCGCCGAATAGCTCGCCTATCTAGGCGTGGCCGGCGATCCGCGCGACGAACGCGGCGATGTCCTGAGCCTGACGGCCCTCGACGATGTCAGCGGGCATCGTCCCGTATCCGAGGCAGGTGCTGTTCGCGCTGGCCGCGGTCGGCTGCTGGACGCATCCGTTGGCGATGACCTTCAGGACCAGCGCTTCGGGCGGCCGCAGCACGTCGAGGTTGGGGCCGGTCTTGCCGACGGCGTTGTCCGCCGCAAGCGTGTGGCAGACGGCGCAGTGCTGGGCAAAGAGCTCGCGGCCG
>DATASU010000120.1:0-14726 GCA_036269095.1 Solirubrobacteraceae bacterium | reverse complement strand
CGCAACATCGCGCAGGTGACGACCGCCGTGGCTCAGGGTGACCTCAGCCAGAAGATCACGGTCGAGGCCAAGGGTGAGGTCGCGGCGCTCGCCGACACGATCAACACGATGGTCGACCAGCTGCGGTCATTCGCCGCCGAGGTCACGCGCGTCGCGCGCGAGGTCGGCACCGAGGGCGAGCTCGGTGGCCAGGCCGAGGTCGCCGGGGTCTCCGGAACCTGGCGTGGCCTGACCGAGTCGGTCAACGGCATGGCCGCCAACCTGACCGATCAGGTGCGCAACATCGCGCAGGTGACCACCGCCGTGGCTCAGGGCGACCTCAGCCAGAAGATCAGCGTCGATGCCAAGGGTGAGATCCTCGAGCTCAAGAACACGATCAACACGATGGTCGACCAGCTCTCGTCGTTCGCCGACGAGGTCACGCGCGTCGCGCGCGAGGTCGGCACCGAGGGCAAGCTCGGTGGCCAGGCCGAGGTGGCGGGCGTCTCCGGCACCTGGCGTGACCTGACCGAGAACGTCAATCAGCTCGCCGGCAACCTGACCACGCAGGTGCGTGCGATCGCCGAGGTGTCGACGGCGGTGACCCAGGGCGATCTCACGCGGTCGATTTCCGTCGAGGCCCAGGGAGAGGTCGCGGAGCTCAAGGACAACATCAACCAGATGATCGCCAACCTGCGCGATACGACGACGCGCAACCAGGACACCGACTGGCTGAAGACCAACCTCGCGCGGATCTCGGGACTGATGCAGGGCCAGCGCGACCTCGCGACCGTCAGCCAGCTGATCATGTCCGAGCTGACACCGTCGGTCACCGCGCAGCATGGAGCCTTCTTTCTGCTGTCGACGACCGACGACGCCGCCGACCCGGAGCTGCGGCTGCTCGCCAGCTACGGCTACGAGCGTCGCAAGGACGTGCCCAAGAGCTTCGCGCTCGGAGAGTCACTGGTCGGCCAGGCGGCGCTCGAGCGCAAGACGATCAGCATCGACGACGCGCCCGAGGACTACATCCGCATCAGTTCCGGTCTCGGCTCGACCCCCGCGGCCAGCATCATGATCATGCCGGTCCTGTTCGAGGACCAGCTGCTGGGTGTGATCGAGCTCGCCTGGCTGCGCGCCCCCGGAGAGATCCACCGCACCTTCCTCGAGCAGCTGATGGAGACGCTCGGCGTCGTGCTCAACACGATCATCGCCAACATGCGCACCGAGGAACTGCTCGAGCAGTCACAGTCGCTGAACGCCGAGCTCGAGCAGCAGGCGCAGATGCTCGAGGAGCGCAACCTCGACATCGAGCGCAAGAACCGTGAGATCGAGCAGGCGCGGATCGGCCTCGAGGAGAAGGCCGAGCAGCTGGCGGTCAGCGGCCGCTACAAGTCCGAGTTCCTGGCGAACATGAGCCACGAGCTGCGGACGCCGCTCAACAGCCTGCTGATCCTGTCGAAGCTGCTGCTCGAGAACGAGAGCGGCAACCTGACCGACAAGCAGCTCGAGTTCGCGCGCACGATCCGCGCCGCCGGCAGCGACCTGCTCGAGCTGATCAATGACATCCTCGACCTGTCGAAGATCGAGGCCGGCAAGATGGACCTGCTGCCCGCCGAGCTGCGCGTCTCCGACATCAGCGCCTACGTGCGCAGCACGTTCGAGCCGGTCGCCTCCGACAAGGGCCTGGCGCTCGACGTGGTGCTTGACAGCGACGTACCGCGGATGATCGTGACCGATCAGCAGCGGCTGCAGCAGATCCTTCGCAACCTGCTGTCTAACGCGTTCAAGTTCACCGCCCAGGGCGGCGTCACGCTGCGCGTCGCGCGCGCCGGTGAGGACGCGATCACCTTCGCCGTCACCGACACCGGGATCGGCATTGCCGAGGACAAGCTGGCCGTGATCTTCGAGGCCTTCCAGCAGGCCGACGGCACCACCAGCCGCACATACGGCGGCACCGGGCTCGGCCTCTCGATCAGCCGTGAGCTCGCGCTGGCGCTGGGCGGGGAGCTCGGCGTCAGCAGTGTGCTCGGCGCCGGCAGCACCTTCACGCTTACGTTGCGGCTCGGGACGTTCCCGCTGAGCGTCGCGGAGCCGGTATCGGCCGCCGCGTCGGCCGCAACGATCGGCCATGCGCCCGAGCCGCCGGCTGTGCTGCCACACATCATCCACACGACCACGCGGCTGGTGGTGATCGACCAGGACGGGGTCACGACCGATGCGATCCGTGGCCTGATCGGACGCAACCACGGTGTCGATCTGAGCGTGTACTCCGATCCCGTCGAGGCGCTCAGCGCCGCGCGTGGCGAGCGTCCCGATTGCATCGTCGTCGGCCCCAGCATCGACGAGGCCGAGCTGCTGTCGCTGCTCGACTCGGCCGCCAGGGAGCCCGAGCTCAGGCACCTGCCGGTGATCCTGCGCCCGGCGGCCGCGCTATCGGAGGAGGGTGAGGCCAGACTGCGCAGCTACGGCACCGATCTCCTGCCGCGGGTCGCGCTCACCGACGAGGCGCTCGCGGCCGAGGCGGCGCTGATCCTGCACCCGTCGACGCCGGCGGTCGCGACCACGCTCGGAGGGCCGTCGCTCGCCGGTGAGCAGACGCTCGGAGCGCTCAACGGCCGCATCCTGCTGGTCGACGATGACGTCCGCAACCTGTTCGCGCTGGCGAGCCTGCTCGAGGGACGCGGACTCGACGTGATCTTCTCCGAGACCGGTCACGGGGCGCTCGAGATCCTCGACACCGACCCGAATATCGACCTTGTCCTGATGGACATCATGATGCCCCAGATGGACGGCTACGAGACGATCAAGGCGGTGCGAACCCGCTCCGAGCTGCAGGCGCTGCCGATCATCGCGGTCACCGCAAAGGCGATGCAGGGCGACCGCGAGAAGAGCATCGACGCGGGCGCGTCCGACTACATAACAAAGCCCGTCGACCCGGACAAGCTGCTCACGATGGTCCGGGGCTGGCTCCATGGCTGAGTACCACGACCGACCGGGAACGATCCTTCTCGTTGACGATCACCGCGAGAGTCTCGCGGCGCTGCGGGCGGTGCTCGAGCCGCTCGGTGAGCCGCTGGTACTGGCCGAGTCGGGCGAGCAGGCATTGCGTGCGCTGCTGCACATCGATTGCTCGGTGATCCTGCTCGACGTGCGCATGGCCGGCATGGACGGACTGCAGACCGCACGCATCATCCGCTCGCGGCCGGGCACGCGTCACATCCCGATCATCTTCATGACCGCCGGCTCCGGCGAGCTCGAGGAGATCACGCGCGCCTATGAGTCCGGCGCGGTTGACTACGTGGTCAAGCCGTTCGAACCGGAGATCCTGCGAGCGAAGGTCGGCGTCTTCGTGCAGCTGCACAGCGAGCGCGCGGAACGCGTGCGCGAGTCGCGTGCCCGCGCCGAGGCGGAGGCCGTGGCCCGCGCCGTGCGCACGCTGCAGATCCTGTCCGACGCGGCGATGACCCACCTCGAGCTCGACGAGCTTGCGGCTGCGCTCACCCTGCGCAGCGCCGAGCTGTTCGGCGCCAGTGCCGCAGCGCTGTTGCTGCGCGACGACAAGCTCCCCGGTCTGCACGTGCGCGCACGCGCCGGCGCGCTGACGCTGGGGCTCGAGAACGAGCGCATCAGGGTCGGCGAGGATCTGCTCGGCGAGATCGCCGCGACGCTCAGTGGCGCGATCCTGCAGGCCCGCAACCTCGACGCCGAGGACCGCGCGAGGGCGGGGCTGGTCAACGGGCTCGCCAGCCTGCTGGTGGTCCCGCTGCTGTCCGCCGGCGAGCTCATGGGCGTGCTGCTGCTGGCCGGCGAGCGCGACGAGCACTTCGACCAGCGTGACCTCGAGCTGTTGACACTGGCCGCCGATCGCATGGCGCTCGCCGTCGACCATGCCCAGCGCTACGCCGATGGGCGGCTGCTGGTCGAGACGCTGCAGCGCAGCCTGCTGCCGGAGAGGCTGCCGGTGCATCCGCGCATGCATGTCGCGGCCCGTTACATGCCGGCCGGCCTCGCGCCGCAGGTCGGAGGCGACTGGTATGACGCCGTCGAGCTCGACAGCAACCGCACCGCCGTGATGATCGGTGACGTCGTCGGTCATGGGATCCGCGCCGCGATCACGATGAGCGAGTTGCGCAACGCGTTGCGCGCGTTCGCGATCGAGGGCCATAGCCCCGAGGAGGCGTTGCGTCAGCTCGACCGCGTGGTGCTCGCGACCCGTGGGCCCGGGATGGTGGCGACGCTGCTGTTCGTCGTGATCGACGCCGCCGAGGGCACGGTCACGCTGGCGCGCGCCGGTCACCCGCCCCCGGCGCTGCGTGCCGTCGACGGCAGCGTGCGCTTCCTCGAGACCGCGAGGACGCTGCCGCTGGGCGTCGATCCCAATGAGGTCCCCAGCCAGGAGACGTATCCGATGAAGCCGGGGGAGACGCTGCTGCTGTTCACCGACGGACTGGTCGAGCGTCGCGGCGAGCCGATCACCGACAGCTTCGACCGGCTGCTCGACGCGCTCAGCGAGGCTCCGGCCGAGGTCGACGCGCTCTGCGAGCACGTGCTGCGCAGGACCGCCACCGAGCAGGGACGCGACGACGACACCGCCGTGCTGGCGGTACAGCTGCTTGATTCCGCGGTCGGCGCGCTCGAGCTGAAGCTACCGGCACGCGCACAGTCGGTGACGCTCGCACGCCATCGCCTGCGGGCCTGGCTCGAGGAGAACGCACCGGAGCTCGACCCCGTCGCCAGGACCGACCTCGAGGTCGCCTGGAGCGAGGCCTGCAGCAACGTCGTCCGCCACGCCTACGGACCGGCCGAGGCGTCGTTTGACGCGAGCGCGCGACGCGTCGGCAATGAGCTGCGGATGACGGTCCGCGACACGGGCCAATGGCGGGCGCCGGGAAATCGCTCGGGCGGGCGCGGGCTGCCGCTGATGGAGCAGCTCTCCGATGAGCTCGTGATCGACCGCCAGGCGGACAGCACCACCGTCACGATGGTGCGCCAACTGCCCTCCGACGGGTCAGGTACGGCAATCCTTTGCCCATGACCGAGGAACCCGCCTCACCGAAGGACCTGCTCGGAGGTGCCGGCATCGGCGAGCTCGCGTCGGTGACCGCCAGCGAGCACCGCCCCGGCCTGGTGCTGACGATCAGTGGCGAGGTCGACATCTCGAACATCGACAGCATCGCCGATGCGATCTACGGATTGCCGAACACCGAGGAAGGCCTGCTGATCGACCTCTCCGACGTCACCTACCTCGACAGCAGCGCGGTGTCACTACTGCACGACCTGGCGATGCGGTTGCGCAGCCGCGCACAGCAGATGATCGTCGTCAGCCCGCCGGCGACACCGCCGCGGCGGATCCTCGACCTCACCGCGCTCTATGTCAACGCGCCGGTCGCCGACGCGCTCGATGGTGGCCTCAAGCTCCTGACTGGTGGTAACGCGCCACTGTGAACCCCATCAGCGTGGGGACGTGGATCGCGAAGATCAGCAGTGACAGTGACAGTACGACGAGCGTGCCGCCGCGCACGTGGTTGTGCACGAACACGAACTCGATCATCCCGCCGATCACCAGATAGGCGAGCAGTGACCAGCGTGCCACCGCAAGGAACTGGTCCCATGCGAAATCCTTCACGCGCGTTATCGAGAACAGGTTGAACGCCATCAGCGCGGCAGAGAGCGCGAGCAGGATCACGGCCGGGGCGAGTGACACGTGCTCGGGCAGGTTGGCCGACAGGTAGATGCCGCCGGCGATGATCAGTGCCAGTGACACCATCGCGATCTGCGTCACCGGTGGGTATCCGGAATCGTCCATGGTGATCAGCTGCTCGCGATCTTGGTCATGATCACGAAGGTCGCAACCTGCATGACCCCGGTGATCCCGGCGGAGTAGATGAAGCGCTTCATCAGCCGTTCGATCACCTGCGGATTCGGACGCGGCTTCTTGAGCTCGATCAGCACCGCGATGTTGGCCGGCTCGAGCAGCCCGAGCGCGACGATCGCCATCACGCCGACGACGATCATGCTCGCGACCACCCAGCCGTGATTCGGGTACGCGCTCAGGTTGGTGCCGAGCTTCGTGGACAGCTGCCAGCCGGCGACCAGCGTCGCCGTCACGATCGCGGGCATCAGCACGACCATTTTCGGCATGAACTTGGTCGTGAACTCGATTCGCGCCGGGATCGACAGCGTGCCGAGAATCGGCCCGATGATGAACCCGAGGAACAGGTCGATGACCGTCCACCCGGAGCCGAACACCACGTGCATGAACTCGAGCGGCCAGAGGCCGCCGGTCGCCACGACCACAATCAATGCGACGACGATCACTCCCGCCAGCGCGAGACCGACGCGCGGCACGATGTCAAAGTCCGGTATCACCATTGGGGGCCCAGCGTGGCCCGCGTCGGCGGGCGGCTCGGGCGCTGCGTCTCTTGCAATTGAAACCATGTCGGGCGGCATCCTATGTCAGCGGTAAAGCTCAGCGCAACTACGCGAACCCCAAGAGTCAGCCTGGCGGCCGCCCGGCGCATCGCGCTGGCTGCCCAGGGCTTTTCCTCCGGCTCCCGGCCCGCTGGCCGGGAACCGGGCCTCGCCGCGGTCACCGCCGCGGTCCGCAGCCTCGGCCTGCTGCAGCTCGACTCGGTCAATGTCTTCTGCCGCGCGCACTACATGCCGCTCTACTCGCGTCTTGGCCCCTACGACACGCGGCTGCTCGACCGCATCGCCGCGCACGGCACTGGCCGCGTCGACCGGCGCCTGATCGAATACTGGGCACACGAGGCCTCGCTGATCCCGGTCGAGACCCACCGTCTGTTCCACTGGCGCATGGATGAGCGCCAGCGCATCTGGGCCGGCATGCGACGCGTGCTGACCGAGCACCAGGATCTGATCGAGGAGACGCTCGCGCTGGTACGTGATCAGGGGCCGGTCCGTGCGCGCGACACCGGTCATCAGCGCAAGGACCCGGTCGCCGGCGAGATGTGGAACTGGCACGAGGGCAAGGTCGCGCTCGAGGCGCTGTTCTTCACCGGCGCGATCGGTGCCTCGCGGCGGGTCAACTTCGAACGCCACTACGACCTGATCGAGCGCATCCTGCCGGCCGAGCACCTGGACGGGATCCCTCCGCGTGAGGACGCGCACCGCGAGCTTGCGCGGATCGCGGCGCGTGCTCTGGGCGTCGCCACGATCGCGGACATCGCCGACTACTGGCGGATCACGCCCACCGACCTCGCGCCGCGGATCGCGGAGCTCGTGGTCGCGGGCGAGCTGCTCCCGGTCGAGGTCGTCGGCTGGGACAGCCCTGCCTACCTCTGGCACGAGGCGCGACGCCCGCGGGCGCTTCCGGCCCGCGCGCTGCTGTCACCGTTCGATTCGCTGGTCTTCTTCAGGCCGCGCGCCGAGCGGCTGTTCGGCTTCCACTACCGGATCGAGATCTACACGCCCGAGCCCAAACGCGTCTACGGGTACTACGTGCTGCCGTTCCTGCTCGACGAGCGGCTGGTCGCGCGCGTCGATCTCAAGTCAGACCGCCAGGCCGGCGTGCTGCGCGTGCAGGGCGCCTTCGCCGAGGAGGGCGTCGATCACGTCCACGTCGCGCGCGAGCTCGCGGCCGAACTCGAGCTCTGCGCGGCCTGGCTCGGGCTGAGCGGCGGTGTCTCGATCGCTGATCGCGGCGATCTCGCCGCGGCGCTGAAGCTAGTCGTCTGAACGGATGCCGCGACGCAGCATCTCACCGAGATTGGCGACCTCGCCGATATGCGCGAGCTTGTCCGGATTGACGACCGACATCACCCGTGTGATCTGACCGTCTGAGATCTCGAGCGCGAGTGCCGCCATCACGCGGTTGTCGCCGTCGAGCGCGAGCGCGCCGGGCCCGCCGTTGACCTCGACGACGTGGAAGCCCAGGTGACCCACGATGCGCGAGCGCGCCTGCGCCCAGTTGCGCAGCGTGTGCGCGACGCGGGAGCGGCCGGTGAGCGAGCGCGCGAGCGCGGGGGCCTTACCGCCGCCGTCGCCGGTCAGCACGACATCTTCGGCGAGCAGCGTCTCGAGCTCCGCCAGATCGCCGCTGTCAGCCGCGGCGAAGAAGCGGCGCGCGAGCTCATCGTGGTGCTCGCGCGTGGTCCGGAAGCGTGGCCGCTGCTCGCCGATGTGACGCCGCGCACGGCTCGCGAGTTGGCGGGCGTTGTCCTCGTTCTTGCCGATGATCGGTGCGATCTCGCGATACGAGTAGTCAAACGCGTCGTGCAGCAGGAACGCCGCGCGCTCCTCCGGGCTCAGGCTCTCGAGCACGACCAGCATCGCCATCGAGATCGAGTCGGCGATCTCCGCCTGACGCGCCGGATCGTCTGGATCCCCGGTGATGATCGGCTCCGGAAGCCACTCGCCCACGTAGAGCTCGCGCCGCGCGCGGGCCGAGCGCAGCTCGTCGATCGCCAGCCGCGTCGCGACCGTCGTGACGAACGCCTGCGGCGAGGCAAGCTGCTCGCCGCCGTCGAGTGCCTGATGGACGCGTAGCAGCGCCTCCTGAACGATGTCCTCTGCCTCGGAGACGCTGCCCAGCATCCGGTAAGCCACCCGGAAGGCCAGCGGCCGCAGCTCGTCGAGCAGCTGCTCACGCCCGGTCATGTCGCCGGCCTCCATCGGCTCACGCCTTCGCTGCCATCGCCTGCTCGACGAACTGCGCGACCCACGGACCGGTCGGCTGTCGCGTCGTGGCGTTGAGCCGGTTGAAGGCGTTGATCGCGGCGATCGTCACGACCAATCCCGCGAGCTGCTGCTCGCTGTAGTGGCGGGCTGCCTCGTCCCAGATCTCGTCGGAGACCGCCTCGGGCCTGTCGGCCAGCCGCGTCGCGGCCTCGGCGAGCGCCAGCGCCGCGCGCTCCTCGTCGCTGAAGTACGGGGCCTCGCGCCAGGCCGCGAGCGTGTGCATGCGCTCGCTGCTGCAGCCGAGAAACTCGAGCTCGCGCGAGTGCATGTCCGCGCACACGCTGCAGCCGTTGATCTGACTGACCCGCAGCTCGATCATCGCCGTCGTCTCCGCGGGAACGCCCGTGGTTCGCGCTGACATCGCGAACTCGCGAATCCCGTCGAGCGCTCCGGGGATGCTCATCACCGGGTTGTTGATACGTGCCTGCATGATCTCTGGTCCTTTCACGTTATGCGGTTCTGCCCCTATGACGGGATGCGGTCCGCGAACGTGACAGCGGGTCCACTCGGTCCGGCGTCCGAAGCTTTGCGATGCTCAACCTCCTTCCGCGTTCGTCCGATTAGAGCGGTTAGGCTCGACAGCAGTTCGGGCCCACAAGGGAGGAGGGATCACGATGGCGATGGAGCCGGCGAGATCAGATGTCGAACTGATTGACAGTGTCTGCGAGCGTGTGGGCGAGCGCCTGCCCGACGCCCAGGCCGTCGCGGCGGCGGCGTTCGTGCGCCACTTCTACCGGTGGGTGCCGGCCGAGGACCTCGCCGACCGCAGCGAGACCGACGTCTACGGAGCCGCGATCGCCCAGTGGAACCTGGCGCTGGAGCGCAAGCCCGGCGAGGCCAAGCTCCACGTCTACAACCCAGACCGCGAGCAGTGGGGCTGGTACTCGCCGCACTCGGTCCTGCAGATCGTCTCCGACGACATGCCGTTCCTGGTCGACTCGGTGACGATGGCGATGTCGGATCTGGGCTACGGCACCCACCTGGTGATTCATCCGGTGATCCGCGTGCACCGCGATGCCGGCGGCACGCTGACGGCGATCGCCGAGGACCACGACGGCCAGCCCGAGTCGGTCATGCACGTCGAATTCGACCGTGAGCCCGACGCTGAGAACCTCGCCGCGATCAAGGCCGAGGTCGAGAAGGTGCTCTCCGATGTGCGCAGCACCGTTGAGGACTGGTCGGCGATGCGTGGCCGGGCTGAGGAGCTCGCCGCGGGCCTGCAGACGCCGGCGGGCGTGAGCGCGGCCGAGACCGCGGAGACCGAGACCTTCCTGCGCTGGCTGGCGGACGCGAACTTCACCTTCATCGGCTACCGCGAGTATGAGCTCGGCGCTCCCGAACCCGACGGCACGGCGACGCTGACCGCGGTGCCCGGCAGCGGCCTCGGCATCCTCCGTGGCCCCCAGGCGGGCGGGGGAACGAAGCTGTCGGGGCGGTCCTACGCGCTGGCGCTCGACTCCCACCAGCTGCTGCTGACAAAGGCCAACGCCAAGGCGACCGTGCACCGGCCGGTGAACCTCGACTACGTCGGGATCAAGCGCTACGCCGGCGATGGCACCGTGACCGGCGAGTGCCGCTTCCTCGGGCTCTACACGACCTCCGCCTACAAGACCAGCGCGCTGAAGATCCCGATCATCCGCGAGAAGGTCGCCTACGTTCTCGAGCAAGCCGGGTTCCCGCCCGACAGCCACGACGCCAAGGCACTGACCGAGATCTGCGAGTCGTTCCAGCGCGACTCGCTGTTTCAGATCACGCGTGAGGATCTGCTGCGGATCGCGATCGGGATCCTCGGGCTCGGCGAACGCCAGCGCGTGCGGGTGTTCCTGCGACCCGACCCGCTGGACCGCTTCGTCGCGTCGATCATCTGCCTGCCGCGCGAGCGCTTCAACACCGGCAACCGGACGAAGATCGCGACGATCCTGACCGAGGCGGCCGACGGCTCGCACTACGACTGGAGCGTGCAGCTGACCGAGTCCACGATCACGCGCCTGAACATCGTCGTCCACACTCCGCACGGGATTCCTGAGGGGCTCGACGAGGCCGCGCTCGAGCGCACGATCGCCCAGGCCACCAGGGCCTGGAGCGACGATCTGCGGGTTGCGCTCGTCCAGGTGCACGGGGAAGAGGCCGGGGTCGCCGAGTTCAAGCGCTTCGCGACCGCATTCCCGCCCGGTTACCGCTCGGACTGGCCGGCTCACGCGGCGGTCGACGACATCGCCTGGCTGCAGGAGCTCGACCGGCGCGGCGAGCCGATCATGCGGCTCTACCGCCCACGGGAGGCGGGCGAGGGGACGCTGCGCTGCAAGCTCTACAGCGCGCGCGCGGTGTCGCTGTCGAGCGTGCTGCCGACGTTCGAGCACCTCGGCGCCGGTGTGACCGACGAGCACCCGCACGAGATCACCCCAGCCAACAGCGAGACCCGCTGGATCTATGACTTCGGGATCCGCTGCGAGGTGGAGGACGTCGAGTCCGTCCAGGGTCTGTTCGAGGACGCGTTCCTGGGGGTCTGGCGTGGCGACATCGAGGACAACGGCCTCAACGCGCTGGTGCTGCTGGCGCGCCTCGACACCCGCGCGCTGATGGTCGTCCACGCGATCTCGAAGTATCTGCGTCAGGCCGGAATCCCGTTCGGGGACCGCTACGTCGAACGAACTCTGGTCGCGCATCCGGCGATCGTCCGGCTGATGGCCGATCTGTTCGCTCAGCGCCTCGATCCGGCGCGCGTCGATCCGAGTGAGGCCGAGGCGACCGCCGCTGCGCTCGAGAGTGCGATCGACGGCGTCGCCAGCCTCGATGAGGACCGGATCCTGCGTGCCTTCCTGTCGGTGATCCAGGCGGTGCTGCGCACCAACCATTACGCGCTTGCCCCCGCAACCGGCCAGCATCGCGGCTACCTGAGCTTCAAGCTCGACCCGGCGCGGGTCCCGATCCTGCCGCTGCCACGGCCGAAGTTCGAGATCTTCGTCTACTCGCCGCGGGTCGAGGGCGTGCACCTGCGCGGTGGCAGCGTCGCCCGCGGCGGCCTGCGTTGGTCAGACCGCAACGAGGACTTCCGCACCGAGGTGCTCGGCCTGATGAAGGCCCAGATGGTCAAGAACGCGCTGATCGTGCCGGTCGGTTCCAAGGGCGGCTTCGTCGTCAAGAAGCCCGACAACTCGAGCCGGGAGGCGTTTCTCGCCGAGGGGATCGAGTGCTACAAGATCTTCCTGCGCGGGCTGCTCGACGTGACCGACAACATCATCGACGGCAACGTCGTCGCGCCCGCCGATGTGATCCGTTACGACGGCGATGACCCGTATCTGGTGGTCGCCGCCGACAAGGGCACCGCGACCTTCTCCGACATCGCCAACGGGGTCTCGCACGACTACGGCTTCTGGCTCGGTGACGCTTTCGCCTCGGGCGGCTCGGTCGGCTACGACCACAAGGCGATGGGGATCACGGCCAAGGGCGCCTGGGAATCCGTCAAGCGCCACTTCCGTGAGCTCGGCCACGACACGCAGACGCAGGACTTCACGGTCGTCGGAATCGGTGACATGGCCGGCGACGTGTTCGGCAACGGGATGTTGCTGTCTGAGCACATCCGCCTGATCGCCGCCTTCAACCACCTGCACATCTTCATCGATCCGAACCCCGATCCAGCCGCGAGCTTCGTCGAGCGCAGGCGGCTCTTCGAGCTGCCGCGCTCCTCCTGGACGGACTACGACGAGCAGCTGATCTCGACCGGTGGCGGAATCTTCGAGCGCACGGCCAAGCAGATCCCGCTGAGCCCGGAGGCGCGCGAGGCGCTCGGGATCGGGGCCACGGCATTGTCTCCGACCGAGCTGATCGCGGCGATCCTCAGGGCGCCGGTCGACATGCTCTGGAACGGCGGCATCGGCACCTACGTGAAGGCCGAGGCCGAGACCAATGCCGACGTCGGCGACAAGGCCAATGACGCGCTGCGGGTCAGCGGCGCCGAGCTGCGCTGCCGGGTCGTGGGCGAGGGTGGCAACCTCGGCTTCACCCAGCGCGGGCGGATCGAATACTCGCGCGGCGGCGGCATGATCAACACCGACGCGATCGACAACGTCGCCGGCGTCAACTGCTCAGACCACGAGGTCAACATCAAGATCCTGCTCGGCGCGCTCGTATCCGGCGGCGAGCTGACCGAGCAGCAGCGCAACGACCTGCTGACGGAGATGACCGACGAGGTCGCCGCCAAGGTGCTCGCCGGGAGCTACAGCCAGACCCAGGCGCTCAGCCTCTCGGTCTACCAGGCGGTCTCGATGCTCGACGTACACACGCGCATGATTCGCCGGCTCGAGCAGGACTTCGGACTCAACCGCGAGGTCGAGTACCTGCCCTCCGAGCAGCAGCTCACCGCTCGCCGGCGCAACCAGGAGGGGCTCTGCAGCCCGGAGCTGTCGGTGGTGATGGCGTACTCGAAGATGAACCTGTACGACGAGCTGCTGGCGTCGGACCTGCCCGACGACCCGTACCTGGGTCACAACCTCGAGCGCTACTTCCCGGAGCCGTTGCCCGAGCGCTACACCGCGCAGATGCACGGTCACAGGCTGCGCCGCGAGATCATCGCAACCGTCGTCGCCAACCAACTCGTCGACCGCGCCGGGACGACGTTCACCTTCCGCCTGCGTGAGGAGACCGGGGCCAGCCCGGCGCAGCTGGCACGCGCCCACACGGTCGCCGTCGAGGTCTTCTCGATGCGGGAATTCTGGGCGGCGGTCGAGTCGCTTGACAACAAGGTCGCGGCGGCCACGCAGATGTCGATGCTGGTCGACGGCCGGCGCCTGGTCGAGCGGGCCGCGCGCTGGCTGGTGCAGGCGCACCCCGGTGGGATCGACATCCCGACGCTGGTCGCCCGCTATGGCGCCGGCGCGCAACTGCTTGCCGGTCACGTTCCGGGTCTGCTCGACGACGACGGCGGCGAGCTCTACGCACAGCGAGTGTCGGAGCTGACCTCCGCCGATGTCCCGGAGCAGCTCGCCGCCAGGTGCGCGTCCTTGCCGGCACTGCTGGCCACGTTCGACATCGTCGAGGTCGGGGCAAAGACCGGCCACGACCCCGAAACCGTGATGCTCGCAACCTTCGCGGTCGGCGCGCGGCTGCAGCTCAACTGGCTGCGCAACCGCATCAACGAGCTGCCGCGCAGCGACCGCTGGCAGACCCTGGCCCGCGCGGCGCTACGCGACGACCTCGCCGGCCTGATCGCCGCGCTCACGGCCGAGGTGATCGCCGCCGGCGGTGATCACGCCTCCAGCGAGGAGGCGTTTGACGCCTGGGAGCGCGCCCGCACACAGGCCGTCGAGCGCTTCGTGAGCGTGCTGTCGGACATCCGCGCGTCGGGCACCTCCGACACAACGACGCTGCCCGTGGCGCTGCGCGAAGTCCGCAACCTGGTCGGGCTCGGCTAGCCGGCCGAGCCCCTGAGAGCGGAGGGAGGGAGATTCGAACTCCCGAGACCCTTGCAGGCCTGCCGGTTTTCAAGACCGGTGCATTCAACCGCTCTGCCATCCCTCCGGGGCGTGGACGCCGCAGGCTAGCAGCCGAAATCGGAGCTTCGGCTGGTGGCGGCCAACACTCCAACCGCACGTAAGGAGACACCATGGAGCTCGAGGAACAGGTGATCGCGATCACCGGCGCAAGTTCAGGAATCGGCGAAGCAACCTCGCGCCTGCTTGCGGCACGAGGCGCGCGGGTGGTGATGAGCGCCAGGAGAGTTGACGCTCTCGAGCAGATCGTCAACGAGATCGCGGCCGACGATGGAAACGCCACGGCATGCCCGGGAGACGTCACGCGGCCCGAGGACCTGCGGCGGCTCGTCGAGCTCTGCGTCGATCGGTTCGGCCGCCTCGACGCGCTCGTCGCCAACGCTGGGATCGCCACCGTCGGCCCGCTGGCCGACGGCACTCTTGCCGAGTGGAACGCGATGATCGACGTCAATCTAGTTCGCTAGCGCGCTCGGCCTGCGGGGCCCCGGGACCCGGCGGGAGTTCTATCTCACCGCGGCCGGGCCGCTCGCCGCAACGCTCGCAAGTTAGATCCGCGCC
>DATASU010000119.1:0-5204 GCA_036269095.1 Solirubrobacteraceae bacterium | reverse complement strand
CCCGTTGGGGTCGCCGTCGTCGTCCTTGATCAAGGTCATCAGCACGAACGGCTTGAACGACGAGCCCGTCTGCCGCTGCGCCTGGGTGGCGTAGTCGAAGGTCGTCTCGCCCTTGCCGGTGCCGTAGGTCGTCGAGTTCTGCAGCGCCAGGATGTCGCCGGTCGTCGGATCGATCGAGACCAGCGACGCGGCCGGGTCGCCGGGGTTGCCCTCGTTGGCCTTGATCGCCGCCGCGGCGTACTGCTGATCGGCGAGGTTGATGGTCGTGTAGATCTTGAGCCCGCCCTTATCGATCGTCTTCTGCGATAGGACCTTGCTGAGCTGCTGCTTGACGTAGTCGACGACGTAGGGCTGGCGCACGTTCTGGTAGATGTCGTTGAGCTTGACGCCGAGCGGCTCGGAGTTGGCCTGCTGCGCCTGGGCGCTGGTGATGTAGTGCGAGATCACCATCGCGTGCAGCACCTGCGAACGGCGATTCAGGGCGGCCTTCTGATAGAGGAACGGGTTGTACTCGGAGGGCGCCTGGGGCAGCCCCGCAAGCAGCGCGATCTGGGAGAGCTTGAGGTCCTGGACCGGCTTGTCGAAGAACATCTGCGACGCCGCTGCGACGCCGATCGCCGTGCGACCGTAGGTCGTCCCGTAGGGAACGTCGTTGAGGTACTGGGTCAGGATCCAGTTCTTGCTGTGCTGATCCTCGAGCTCGGTGGCGAGCTTCGCCTGAACGATCTTGTAGCGCAGGTTGTGCGATGACTTGATGCGGTTGGACAGGTAGATGTTGGTGACCAGCTGCATCGTCAGGGTCGACCCGCCCTGGATCCCTTCGGAGCCGCCGTGCAGCACGTCCTTGACCGCGGCACGCAGCAGCCCCTCGTAGTCGACGCCGCCGTGCTGGTAGAACCGGCGGTCCTCGATCGCGACCGTTGCCTCGCGCAGCAGCTGCGGCTGCTGCGCCCGCGTCAGCGTGCTGCGCAGCACGTCGCTCGCCATGTAGCTCAGTCGCGTCGTGTGCTTGCCGTCGGTGGCGAAGATCTGCGATGTCTGACCCGGAACGCGCCCGTGACCGAGCTCGCTGATGTTCGGGGCGCTGTTGGCGGTCGATACGACCCACAGCGCGAACACGACACCGGCTGTGACAACGCTCGAGACTGCGAGTACGGCTGTGACCACCACGGCGCGGCGTACGGGGTGAGCGTGTTTGCGGCGTCGCCGCTGTCGCTGGAGTCGCGTCATCAACAGTGCCTGGGAAGCAGCCGGCGGGCGCGGGCGGTGCAGGCAAGCCCGTGCCGCATCAGTCTATCGCCGTGCACCTCCGAGCCTGTTTCGTCCCGGATACCGCTGATCCTCCGTGCGTGGAACACTGAGCCGGTGACGGGGCAGCCGCCAACGACGACGCAGACCGTCTGGCGGGCGTTGTGGACCTCGCGCCTGGTGGTTGTGTTCGCGGGGCTCGCCGGCGTACTGCAGATCGGCGTCGCCGGCGGTGCCACGAGCTCCTATGACCCGCGCAACGTGACGGCCCCGTTCGGCTATCTGCCCAACGCGCTGGTCGCGTCCCTGGCGCGCTGGGACTCGGTCTGGTACCTGACGATCGCGCGCTCCGGCTACCAGCACATCCGCGAGCGGATGGCGTTCTATCCGCTCTACCCCGGGCTGATCCACATCCTCGCGTGGGTCGTGCGCTCGGACCTCGTTGCCGGCGTACTGATCTCGGTGGTCTCGTTCGCGGTCGCGCTGGTGCTGCTGCACCGGCTCGTGCGCCTGGATTTCGACGTCGAGGTCGCCGATACGACGGTCCTACTGCTGGCGTTCTGCCCGGTCTCGTTCTTCTTCTCCGCGGTCTACACCGAGTCGCTGTTCCTGGCGCTGTCGGTCGGTGCGATCTACGCGGCGCGCCGTGATCGCTGGCTGCTCTGCGGCGTGCTCGGCTTTCTCGCCGCGCTCTCGCGCAACGGCGGGATCGCGCTGATCGTGCCGGCGGCGATCATCTACTTCTACGGCCCGCGCGCCGGCTCGGCCGCGGTGCTCACACGCTGGGGCGGCGAGCGCCATGGCTGGTGGCGGCGACTGCTGCCGCGTTACCGGATGCGGCCGCGGGCGCTCTGGCTGCTGCTGATCCCGGCCGGACTTGCCGCGTACCTCGCCTATCTCGGGCTCAGGTACGGCGATGCGCTGGCTCCGTTCCGCGTCGAGTCCGTCTGGTACCGCCACACGACATTCCCGCTGACGACCGTCTGGGACGGGGCCAAGCAGGCCTGGGACGGCCTGCGGCAGTTGTTCCAGGGGCCGGTCGCGCCATTCCGGGTGCCGACCTACGCCCAGGATGCGATCAGCGCCGCCCTGCAGGACATCTACCTGTTCCTGTTCCTGGTGCTCGGCGTGGCCGGACTGATCTGCGTGCTCTGGCGGCTCGGTGCCGCCTACGCGCTCTACACGCTGGCGCTGCTGGTCCTGGCGCTCGCCGATCCGGTCAGCCTGCAGCCGCTGGCCTCGTTGCCGCGCTACGAGCTGATGATCTTCCCGCTGTTCATCTGGGGCGCCCAATGGCTCAACCGGCATCGGATGGTCGTCTACGCGATCCCCGCCCTGGCGGTGCTGCTGGGGTTGTTCACGGTTGAGTTCGCGACCTGGCGCTGGGTCGCGTGAGCCCCGGGCCGCGCGCGGTACTGCTCGACGCCTTTGGCACGCTGGTCACGCTCGACGCGCCCGCGCCGCTGCTGCGGGCGCTGCTCGAGCAGCGGCTGGGCGTGACGGTGACCGCGGCGCAGGCGGCCGCCGCGCTCGGCGCGGAGGTGCGCTACTACCGCGCGCACATGCACGAGGGCGTCGACCTCGAGCGCGTCGCGCGGCTGCACGCTCACTGCGCCGAGGTGCTGCGTCAGGCGCTGCCGGCGGTGCCGGCGATCACTCGGGCCACGCCGGCAGTGATGACCGAGCTGCTGCTCGCGAGCCTGCGCTTCAGTGTCTTTGCCGAGGTCCCGGCGGTGCTCGCCCGCCTGCGCGCGGCGGGCCTGCGCCTGGTCGTGGCAAGCAACTGGGACGCCTCGCTCGACTCGGTGCTCGGCCGCGTCGGTCTGCTCGACGCCGTGGATGGCGTCGTCGTCTCGGCCGCGGCCGGCTTCGCCAAGCCCGATCCGCGCCTGCTGCAGAGCGCGCTGCTGCTCGCCGGCGCCGCGCCGGCGGAGGCGCTGCACGTCGGCGACAGCTTCCGCGAGGACGTCGGTGCCGCGCTCGGCGCCGGTGTGCGTCCGGTGCTGCTCGCGCGTGGCGGGCGCGCCGCCGCGGTTGAGGCCGGCGCGGAGGGTTCGCCGCCGCCGCCGCTGTCCGTGATCGAGACGCTCGCCGAGCTACCGGCGCTCGCCGGCCTCTGAGTAATCTCGGCGCCGATGAGCACCGAGACAGCTGAACAGGCCGAACGCCCGCCGTACTGGATCGTCATCGCAGCGCTGCTGCTGGGCTTTGCCGCTGCGCAGGTGCTGACGCTGATCGTCTACCAGGCAACGGGGTCGTCGACCACTCACCCGTCGCCGGCCGCAAACGACATCAGCAACTTCATCTTCGACTTCTCGTTCGTGGGGGCAGCGCTCTACTTCACGGCGGTGAGCCGCCGGATCGGTCGCGTGGAGTTCGGGTACCGGCGGATCCGTTGGCGCACGGGCCTGGCGGCGCTGGTCGCGGCGGCAGCCGTGTACTACGCGCTGTCGCTCGTCTACTCGCTGGTGTTCAACCTGCACGGCACCGACAAGCTGCCGAGCGGGCTCGGCCTGAACCACACCGGCTGGAAGATCGTCGTGGCCGTCTACGTGTGCGTGATGGCGCCGATCTGCGAGGAGTTCTTCTTCCGCGGCTTCCTGTTCGGGGTCCTGCGGCGGATGCGGGTGACGATCGGCGGCCGTCAGGCCGGACCGTGGATCGCGGCGGCGATCGTCGGCGTGCTGTTCGGGCTCGCGCACTTCGACTCGGCCCAGCCCGAGTTCCTGATCCCGCTCGGCTTTCTCGGCTTCGTCCTCTGCATCGTGCGCTGGCGCACCGGGTCGCTTTACCCGTGCATGGTGCTGCACTCACTCAACAACTCGGTCGCGCTCGCGGTCAACGAGCATCTGGGCTGGGGTACCGGCGGCACCGTCGCGGTCGTGGTCGGCTCGCTGGCGCTGATCGCGATCGTCACCGGGCCGTTGTCGGCGCGCCGCGGCGGCGCCTTATCGGAGACGTAACCGGATGCTGGTTTACTGTCGCGACATGAAGCGGAGTGTTGGAGTACGGATCGGGCTGGTCGTCGCGGTGCTGGCGTTCGGTGCTGCCATGGCGCCAGCGGGCGCCCTGGCAGCGAGCAAACCGCTGTCGGCGACGCCCGTCAAGCTGACGCTGACCGGCCTGTTCTCGGTCCACGGCGAAAAGCTCACCGTGCCCAAGCGCGCCGTGATCCTGAGTGGCACGCTCGCGCACTACGTGCCCGGCCAACGGCTGCAGCTGGTCGCCAGCGTCGATGGGCATCCGTTCCTGCACCGCACGCTCAGCGTCGGACATCGCGCCGGCCGCGGGCACTTCCAGACGACCCTGATCGCGCCACGCGCCGGTCACCTGCGGATCGCGCTGACGCACGTGCGCAACCGCAGGATGCTGAGTTTCATGAGCTCGACGTCCTACACCGTGCTCGACAACAGCGCCGCACCGGGATCCAGCGGCCGCTTCGTGCAGCTCGTGCAGCAGCAGCTGGCGGCGCTGCATCTCTACATCCCCCAGACCGGGGTCTACGACCAGGGCACCGAGCTCGCGGTCGACGCCTATCACCGGCTGCTCGGCAAGGGTGAGGGCCACACCACGCTCGATCCGGCAACGCTCACCGACCTGCTCAACGGGGTCGGCAGCTTCCACGTGCGCTACCCCAAGCAGGGGCAGCACGCCGAGGGTGATCTGTCGGACCAGGTGCTCGCGTTCACCAACGGCGCCCAGGTGCACTGGCTGTTCCCGATCAGCTCAGGCAAGCCCTCGACGCCGACGATCCTCGGGAACTTCCAGGTGTATTACAAGGAGCCGAACTACACGCCCGACGGGATGTACTACTCGTCGTTCTTCCACGGCGGCTACGCGATCCACGGGTATGACCCGGCCCCCGACTATCCCGCCAGCCACGGCTGCATGCGCCTGCCGATCGTCGACGCGATTCCCGCCTACAACTGGATCCAGATGGGCGACTGGGTCGACAC
>DATASU010000118.1:0-2260 GCA_036269095.1 Solirubrobacteraceae bacterium | reverse complement strand
CGGCCAGGCGGTCGGCGGCGAGTGCCATCAGTTCCGGCGAGGCGGACAGGTACCAATACGTATCCGACGGGCTGACATGCCCGAGGTAAGTGGACAGCGTGGGCATGCGCTCGTCGATGTTGAGACCGGATCGCTGCCAGTCGATCAAGGTCTGCACCGCGAACCGATGTCTCAGATCGTGGACACGCGGACGTGCCTCCTCGGTCCGGATGCCGATCCGGCTGGTGATCTCCCGGAACGCCTTGCGCAGGCTCTCGTCGAGCACCGGCGTGCCGGCGCTGGAGAGAAAGAACGCGTCTGAGCGTGGTGTCGGGCACAGCCGATTTCGCATCGACGCGTAGCGGCGCAACGCATCGGTGCTGGTCGGGTGCAAGGGCACCAGTCGCTCTCGGTCGCCTTTCGCCTTGCGGATCGTGATCACACCGGCATCGAGGTCGATGTCCTCACGTTCCAGGCCGAGCGCCTCCCCGATCCGCATGCCGGACACGGCCAGCAGCCCGAACAGCGCCTCATAGCTCGCCGCGCGCATCGGGTGGCGCAGCCGCCGTGCGTCTGCCAGCAGCCGGCAGATGTCCTGCTCGGAGAACAGGAAGGGGGTGGCGCGCTGTCGACGGTGAGGAAAGATGTCCGGTGGCGGGATCTCGGCCCTCGGGTCCAACGTCTGCAGATAGGCTGCGAACCCGCGCGCGACCCGCAGCCGCTTTGACCAGTGGTTCGGATGCACCCCGACCGGCAACCGTGCCCACCGGACCGCCAGCTCGGTGCTGACCGTCTCGACGCCAGCGGCGTTCAGATACGCCACCAGCTGATCCAGCAGCCGCCCCTCCTCTTTGAGCTTGAACCCGAGCGCACGACGCAGCCGCAGATATTCATCGGCGGCCCTTGCAAGCCGCTCATCGCTTCGCACCTCCTGCCGGCCACGGTGCCGCCAACCCTCGCAACCGCTCGACATCAACACGCGCGTAGCGCGCGGTGCTCTGCAAGCTGCGATGCCGCAACACCTGTCCAATCCGAAGCAGCGGAACGTTCGCCCGGACCATCTCGCACGCGGCGGTATGCCGCAGCCGATGCGAGCCAACCTCCGGGATCCCAGCGCGCCGGCACGCCCGACGGACCGTCGAGGCGACCGTCCCGGACGCGATCGGCACATACGGGGCTTTGGACCGCAAGAACACCTCCCGCCGGTCGCTGCGCGGCCGCCCACGCTGCAAATAGGAAGCGATCGCTTCACCGACGTCGGCCGGCAGCGGCAGGCGGTCCTCGCGAGCGGCCTTGCCACGAACCACCAGCCCACCGGACCGCCAGTCGATGTCATCCAGCCGCAGGCCAGACAGCTCGCTGCGACGTAACCCCAGCCGCAGCAGCGTGATGATGATCGCGTAGTCCCTGCGCCCGAGCGCGCAGCGACGATCACACGAGCACAAGCGCGCGCGGGCCTCGGCGCTGCTGATCCCCGTCGGCAGTGACGAGCTCGAACGCCCTCGCACAAGCAGCGCCGCCTGCGAAAGATCCGATCCGATCACCCCCTCCACGAAGCAGAACCCCAGGAACGCTCGCACCCCGTTGACGAAGCTCTGCGTCGCGCTGACCGACACCCTCTCGGACTCGCGCAGCACCGCGGCCGTCACGTCACTCACGCTCAGCTCAGACAGCGCGCGGTCCGACGCCAAGCCGCTCACGAACCTGCGAACGCAAGCCGAATACAAGGCGACAGTACCGATCGCCAACCCGCGCTCGGCCACCAGATAGCGCTCAAACCGATCCAGCAGCGCATCCGTCGGCGAGCACGACGCCACAGAATCCTCAGCCGCCAGCACCCCGAGCCCGCGCAGCACACAAAGCAGGCACCGCAGCCCCGGACGCGACCAATGAGAGCGGTACTGCCCCCGCGCGCGCTGCCAGACCATGAACTCATCCACACGCGACTCGTTCACCTCGCTGACACCCAGGCCATCGGCTTCAAGCCACCGACTGAACCGAGCGACCTGCCGCACCTCGCAGACCGCCGACCGCACCGTATAGCCACGCCGGCGCAACTCCCCCCGATACGCCTCCTCAAACGGCGCCAACGACCCCGTCATCACCACGCCGCTCACCCTGCTCGTCGCCCTCGCCATCCTGCTCCTCCTTGTCCCGATACCCGAGCAAGAAGCATGACCACAACCAGACGCGTTATGCCGACATACCCACCACCAACATCCCAGCGTGCACAGACTTTCTCGCAGCGCTCGGCATAACGACCATGTCGGCCTAATGGTGG
>DATASU010000117.1:0-4606 GCA_036269095.1 Solirubrobacteraceae bacterium | reverse complement strand
AGGCCCACCACGAGCAGCAGGACAAATCCATGGCGTTGGCGGTCAGTCATCGCAGAGGCTTGATGCTAGAAGAGGTTCGTTTTTGGCGCTGTTAGGGCTCAGCGCCCATTGGAGGGCGTCAGCACAACCAGCAGACCGCCCTCCTCATCATCGTACGCGGGAAAGATGTCAGCAACGGCGTTCGCCTGCTCTGCGCCCGCCTTGACCACGACCGGCTTGCCGCTGACGCGCACCTCCCACTCCAGTGCGGTGGCGATGTGATCGACGCCGTCGGTGAAGCTCAGCTCGAGCACCTGCTGCAGCGGTTGCCCGATCGCGGCCTCGGTGCGCAGGCCCGTCAGCTCGAACGAACCGCGACCGCAGTCGACGATCCTGCCCTCGGAGTCGCAGGCGAAGAACGCCGCCGCCGGGGCCGGGTAGTAGTCGTCGAGCAACTCGAACAGGTATGCGAAGCCGCATTTCTCGCATCCGCGCGCCTCACGCCGGAAGCCGGCGTTGCGATCCGTTGCCATCGAACGGTTCCCGCAATGCGGGCAGATGAAGTAGTGCTCGTGCGACATTGGTCGCGCTCAGGATAGTCAGTGACGTACGCAGGCCGAAGTTTGACGCCGGCGTTGCGCGCGCGGCCGGCCCTACAGCAGCCCCAACTGGGCTGCCGGTGGTTTCAGCCCGAGGTGCTCGTATGCGCGCCTGGTGGCGGCGCGCCCGCGCGGGGTGCGCTCGATCAGGCCACGCTGCAGCAGGTAGGGCTCGTAGACGTCCTCGACGGTGTCCTGCTCCTCGCCGATCGACGCGGCCAGCGTCGACAGCCCGACCGGGCCGCCGCTGAACTTCTCACAGATCGTGCGCAGGATCTCACGGTCGAGCCGGTCGAGGCCGACGTGATCGACCTCGAGCAGATCGAGCGCCGCGGCGGCGATGTCGGCCGTCACCACACCGGCGCCACGAACGTCGGCGAAGTCACGGACGCGCTTCAGCAGCCTGTTGGCCACGCGCGGGGTGCCCCTCGAGCGCGAAGCGACGGCGAGCGCTCCCCCATCTTCGATCTCGACCCCGAGCAGCCGCGCCGAGCGCCGCACGATGCGGGCCAGCTCGGTCGGGTCGTAGTGATCGAGCCGATGCTGGATCCCGAAGCGGTCGCGCAGCGGCGTGCTGAGCAGCCCCGTGCGCGTCGTCGCGCCGATCAGCGTGAACGGCGGCAGGTCGATCGTCACGACCCGCGCGCCGGCACCCTGGCCGACGGTGATCGGCAGGCAGCTGTCCTCCATCGCCGGATAGAACGTCTCCTCGAGCGCCCGTGGCAGCCGGTGGATCTCATCGACGAAGAACACCGAGCGCGGTTCCAGGGCGGTCAGGAACGCCGCCACGTCGCCCTTGCGCTCGAGCGCCGGTCCCGCGGTCTGCACGAACGGCACGTCGAGCTCGGCCGCGACGATCTGGGCAAGCGACGTCTTGCCGAGGCCCGGCGGCCCGGCCAGCAGCACGTGGTCGAGCGCCTCATCGCGGCTCGAGGCCGCGGCGATCGAGACCGCCAGCTGATCCTTGAGCCCCTCCTGGCCGATGAAGTCCTCGAGCCGGCGCGGCCGCAGCGAGCGGTCGACGTCGTCCTCGGGCAGCTGCTCCGCGCTCAGGATCGTCATCTGCGTGCCGCCCTCAGCGCCTCGGAGATCAGATCCTCGGGCGAGTCACCGCTGAGCCCGTCAAGCAGCGCATCGGCCTCCTGAGGGCTGTAGCCGAGCCCGATCAGGCCCTCGCGCGCGATCGCGCGGGGATCGTCGCCGCGCACGATGCTGATCGCCTGCTCGGGCAGCGTGACCCCGACCTTCTCGCGCAGCTCGACGATGATCCGCTCGGCCGTGCGCTTGCCGACGCCCTTGACCGCCTGGAAGCGGGCGCTGTCACCGGCGGCGATCGCCGCCAGCAGATCGCGGGCGGGCCCGCCGGAGAGCACATCCAACGCGACCTTGGGGCCGACCGACTGCACTCCCAGCAGCATCAGGAACAGATCGCGTTCGTCCTCGGTCGCGAAGCCGTAGAGCAGCAGCGCATCCTCGCGCGTGACGAGATGGGTGTGCAGCATCACCTGGTTGCCGACGGCCGGCACCTGCCGCAGCGTCTCGCTCGAGACCGACAGCCGGTATCCGACGCCGCCGCAATCGACCACGACATGGTCGGCACGCCGCACGGCGACCGTGCCGCTGACGAGCGCGATCATCCGGTGGCTCCCGCGATCGCACCCGCGAGCGGGGCGCGATTGAGCTCACAGAGCGCCACCGCCAGCGCGTCGGCGGCGTGATCGGGCCGTGGCGGCGAGGCGAGCCCCAGCAGCCGTGCGACCATCCGCGCGACCTGCTGCTTGTCGGCCCGGCCGCTGCCGCAGACGGCGCCCTTGACCTGCTGGGGCGTATAGGCATGCACCGGGATCCCGTGCTGGCCGGCGGCCAGCAGCACCACGCCGCGCGCCTGGCCGACGGCCATCGCGCTGACCACGTTGGCGCCGAAGTACAGATCCTCGACGGCGACCGCCTCGGCCTCGAAGCGCTCGATCAGCTCGCCGACGTCGGCGTGGATCTCGGCCAGGCGCGTCTCGGGCGCCGCCGAGGCCGGTGTCTCGATCACTCCGAACCCGAGCGCCTGCAGGCGCGCGCCACTGCCGGAGACGATCCCGTAGCCCGTGTTCGCGATCCCGGGGTCGATTCCCAAAACGATCATGTGTTCGCCTATTCAACGCGTTGGCTCGGACGCCTCCTCACGCGCGAGCACTAACGTTTTGGTTCGGACCGTTCGGCCAGCAAGGAGACCAAAAGCGATGAGCGCCGCCAGCGAACCCCGCATCCCGGGCCCCGACCATCCGATCGCCGTCGAGCCGTTCAGCGGCCGCGTGCGCGTGAGCTTCGCCAACCACACAGTCGCCGACACGACGCGGGCGCTCGAGCTGCGCGAGGCGTCCTATCCGCCCGTCTACTACGTGCCGCTGACCGACGTAGATCACGCGGCGCTGCGTCCGAGCGACACCATGACCCACTGCCCGTACAAGGGCGATGCCTCGTATTACGACGTGATCGACCCGCGCACGCTGCAAGCGGTGGGCGACGCCGTCTGGCACTACCGCGAGCCCTACCCGGCCGTCGGCGACATCGCCGATCACGTTGCGTTCTATCCCGACCGCGTCAAGGTCGGCGTCGAGCCGCTCGGCGATCGGCGCGCTTAAGCGAATCGAGGCTCAGCCCGCGGGCCGAACCTCGATCCAACGCTCCAGAGCGCTGCCGGCGAGCGGGCCGGCAGCGGCAAGCTACTTCGTGACCTTGATCAGGTCGACGACGAAGACCAGCGTCGAGTTCGCCGGGATCGTCGCCTGCTTCTCGTTCTTGTACGCCAGTGACGGCGGGATGATCAGCTCGCGCCGGCCGCCGACCTTCATGCCCACGAGGCCCTGGTCCCAGCCGGGAATCACCTGGCCCTCGCCAAGCACGAAGCTGAACGTCTTGCCCGGCGTGTCCTTCCAGGACGCGTCGAAGACCTTGCCGCCCTTGTAGAGCTCACCGACGTAGTTGACGTAGATCGTGTCGCCCTTGGCGGCAGCGGTCCCGGTGCCCTTGATCAGGTCCGTCGTGACGAGCTTCGTCGGCGCAGCGCCGGTCGGAAGCTTGATCGTCGGTTCCTTCGAGAGCGGGCCCGATGTGGGCGTGCTCACGCTGGGCGTGGTCGCGGTGGTGGTCGACGTCGTGGTCGCCGCCGTCACCGTTGAAATCGTGGTGTTGGTGGGGCCGCCGCCGGGAGCGAGTAGCACCCCGGGAGCCTTGCTGGAACCGCCGCAGGCGGCGAGACCGAGCGCGGCCGCAACGGCTGCAATGGCCGTGATCGAAGCTTTCTTTGTCATCGCGGTGCGAGGGTAGCGGGAGTGGCCCGCGGGCGCGGCGCCGTCAACCGGCAATTCGTTCGAGGACGTCGGCGTCCACGTCGTAATTTGCGTGCACAGCCCCGACATCATCGGACTCCTCGAGGGCGTCGATGAGTTTCATAAGTTTTGCCGCGTCATCCTCGGACAGCGGGACCCGTGACTTCGGGCGCTGGGTGACGTCGGCGCTCTCGATCTCGATCCCCGCGGCGACGATCGCGTCACGCACGAGGGTCAGATCGCCGGGCTCGGTGATCACCTCGTAGACGTCGTCGTCGAGCACGATGTCCTCGGCGCCGGCGTCGATCGCGACGATCAGGTCGTCCTCGCCGTAGCGCTCGCCGTCGACGACGATCACTCCCTGCTTGTCGAACAGGTAGGCGACCGAGCCGGGCTCGCCCAGCGAGCCGCCGTGCTTGCCGACGATGTGGCGCACGTCGGCGGCGGTGCGGTTGCGATTGTCGGTCAGCGCCTCGATCAGCATCGCAACGCCTCCCGGGCCGTAGCCCTCGTACATCACCGTCTCCCAGTTCTCCGCATCGACACCAGCGCCGGTGCCCTTCAGGATCGCGCGCTCGATGTTGTCCTTCGGCATCGACGCGTCTCGCGCCTTCTGGATCGCGAGCGCCAGCCCAGGGTTGCCCTCGGGATCACCCCCGCCCTCCTTTGCAGCGACGGTTACAGCGCGCGCCAGCTTGGTGAAGTGCT
>DATASU010000116.1:0-4167 GCA_036269095.1 Solirubrobacteraceae bacterium | reverse complement strand
CAGTCCGGACCTTGTCCCTCGGGTCTGGCCGGATCCCAGAGGTAGGTGATTCTGGTTCCCAGCTCGCTCGCCTGAACCGCATTCTCATCGGCCCAGCCGCGCATGGACTGCGACACCAGCTGCCATACGGCGGGTTCCGTTGGTCCCGGACCGAGGTGGATGAACGCCTCACGGTGCGCCGGCTCGATGCGCAGCGTCAGCTCAGGAATGGCGGCGGCGATCTCGTCGGCTTGATCGCCGGGAAGCGGGCGGCACCATTCAACAGGGCCGTCGCTGTCGTCACTGACCTCGCCCCAGTAGATCGAAAACACGGCGCCTGCTCGCCCCTCAATCCTTGGCAGCGGGTGCTCACGCAGGATCGAGATGAATTCCTTGCCGAACGCCCATGCGCCATCGGATCCGTCAACGTTTCGTTTGAGACACAGAACGCTTCGGGCGGGGATCGCTCGTGTCGTGACTTCGTACATGTGATGCCTCTTTCCTTGGAAACGGTCAATCAGGTAACCGGCGAGATCACGCCGAGCGGCGTGTTGGGATTCGACCGAGGCCCAGTGCCGCGCGATCCGATCAGCCACTGCTTCTCTGTCGCAACTGAGAATCGTGTTGATGTCAGCCAGCGAGATCTGCAGCTCACGCAGAGCCGCAATCAACTGGGCGCGGTCAAGCTGCGCTTCGGCGTAATAGCGGTAGCCGGAGTCCTCATCAACCCGCGCCGGAGCCAGCAGCCCCAGCTCGTCGTAGAGTCGAAGCGCCTTCGGCGAGAGCCGAGAACGCCTGGCGAACTCCCCGATGCTCAATAGATCCACGGTGCCAACCGCCTCCGTAATTTGGGTACGGCGCAAGTGTGCGGTCTCCCCCAAGGTCAAAGTCAAGGGCTCGAAGCAGCTTCGCTCTCAACCGCGGGTCGTGGCTGGCATTGCCATGACTTCGCGGTAGTGGCCTACGGCTCGACCCAGGCGATCCCTTGCGGTCACTTCGCGTGGTTCCCGGGTCTCATCTTCCGCCGGCGATCTCAGGCTGCGAGATGAAATGGCGTATTTGCGCGCTTATAGGTGAGACCCAAGGTGAGGAGTTGAGCCTGATGAGAACTCGAGATGATCTGGACCGCCAGTTGGTGTCGGCGAACCGGTGCGGTCCGGCTTCGCTGACAGCGACGGCTGCCGTGCGTCATCAGCAACCGGGGTATGTCGGCGCCACGCCCGAGCGGGTAGGCTCACCCGCGCGCGGTCGTCCGGCGCTCTAAGCGGTCTGCAGCACCGACAGGATGTTTCCGGCGGGATCTGTGAACCAGGCGATGAGCGGGCCGCCGGCGTCGCGGGAGATCCCGCGCTCGTCCTGTTCGATCCCCGCGTAGCGCTCGAACTCCACGCCACGCGCACCAAGGTCGTCCACTGCCGATTCGATGTCGTCGACGGGGAAGTTCAGAACGGTGAAGGTGGCGGGCTGATGATGCTCGCCCTTCGGGTAGATCAACGTGTCGCGGCCGCCGGCCAGATGCAGGGTCAGCAGACCGTTGCTCTGGGAGACCTCGAGACCGAGAGTCTCGCCGTAGAACCGCGCTGCCGCGGGGATGTCGTCAGCGGAATATCCGCTGAACGCTGGAGAGTTCTCGAGCATTCCGCTCCAATCGGTCGCCGTCGGTGACGATCGAGCCTACCGTCTCGCTGAGCACCCGGCGCTCAGAGGTCGAGGAGATCGTCGCAGGCGTCGACAACCTCGGGATCGTGGGAGGCGATCACAACCGCGGCTCCCGCTCGCGCGCGCTCGATCAGCAGCGAGACGATCAACTCACGATTCTCGGCGTCGAGCTGGGCGGTGGGCTCGTCGGCGAGGAAGACGTCAGCCGCAGTGACGAGCGCCCTGGCGACGGCGACCCGCTGCTGCTGCCCGCCCGAGAGATCCTCGATCAGATGCTCGGCGACGGTGCCGAGGCCGACCTGCTCGAGCACGGCCTCGACGCGCGCGGTCACCTCGGCGCGCGGCACTCCGGCTGCCTGCAGCACGACCGCGACGTTCTCGTGCGCGGTCAGCGCTGCGACCAGCCCGTAGCCCTGCAGGACCAGCGCGAACCGGCGGCGCAGGGCGAGTTCGCTGTCGGGACCGACGTGCTCGCCATCGAGCGTGACCGTCCCACTCGACGGCGCGATCAGGCCGCCGAGAATCGCCAGCAGCGACGATTTGCCAGAGCCGGACGGGCCGCGCACGGCCAGGACCCGCCCCGATCGCACCTCAACCGAGATACCGCTGAGGATCGTTCGCTCGGCGACCGCGTAGCGAAGATCGGCAGCTGTCAGCGCGACTGTCACGACGGCTCCTCGGAACGCGGAACGAGTCTGACGTCAGGGCCGTCGCGCCGCAGCTCGAGCAGCGTCCCGGGCGGGAATTCGTCCAACAGCTCCGGCGGCAGCTGCAGCGATCCGTCGCGCCCAACGACGGCGTACTCGCGCCCGTGTACCCCCTCGCTCCCGACGCGACCATCGCGGATCGTGACGGTCCTCGGCGACCGGGCAGCGACCGACGGGTCGTGTGTGACTAGCACCAGTGTGCAGCCGAACTCAGCGTGGGCCTGCACGAGCAACTCCATCACCTGCTCGCGACTGACCGCATCGAGCTGGCTGGTCGGCTCGTCGGCGAGCACCAGTTGCGCCCCCGACGACAGTGCGGCGGCGATCGCCACGCACTGTTGCTCTCCGCCCGAGAGCTCGCCCGTGACGCGGTCGCCCAGAGCGGTCAGCCCGAGCGTCTCGAGCATTGCGTCGGGCGACCGGCCGGATGGCCCGGCGGCGAAGGCTATGTTCTGACGGACGGTCGCGTAGGCCAGAAGGTTGCGCGACGGGCTCTGCAGCACGAGCGCCACGACCGACCCGCGCAGCCGAGCAAGCGGCCGCGGTCGCATGCGGCCGACGTCGTGCGGCCCGATCAGTACCCGTCCGGCCGACGGACGCAGCATCCCGGCGAGCAGCCCCAGGACGGTCGACTTTCCCGATCCCGATGGACCGAGCAACGCGACGAACTCTCCCGGATCGACGTCGAGATCGATGCCGCGCAACGCGACCACGTCGTCGAGCCCCTCGCCCGAGCCTGGATAGATGTGCACGACGCCCTCGCACAGCACGCGCACCCCTGGGGAATCGGTCATTGCTGCGCCCCTCGCAACTGGCTCGGCGTGGCGGCCCGGTCGACCAGCCTCGCGATCGCGACGCTTGCGAGCACGAAGACGACCACCATGCCGATCGTGAGCAGAGCCAACAGACCCCACGGCAGCCCCAATACGAGTGGCGGCCCGGTATGGGTGTCGACGAAGACCGGCGTGCTGGGCAACGCCAGCCACGACCCGACCAATCCGGCGATCAACCCCACCACCAGCCCGATCCCGAAGACGCTCGCCTGTTCCGCCGCCGTCGCCCGCCGCAGCGTGCGCGGCGCGATTCCGACGGCCTCGAGCGCAGCCAGCTCATAGCCGCGACGGCGCACCGACAGCACTCGCCCGATGGCCGTCGCGCCGATCGCGAGCAGCGTCGCGGTCAGTGCCGAGAGCAGGAACAGCGCATCGGCGAACGCCGGCCCGCTGTGATCCAGCGAGGCCAGGTATGTGGCCGAATGGATCGTTCGTTCCACATAAACGTGCTGACGCGCCAGGCGCGTGACCATGTCCGCAGGAGCGCTCGGCGATAGCCAGACCTCGTATTGCGTGTTCCGCGCCGTGCGGTGGTTCATCACCGCCAGCGCGGCACCGAAATCGATCATCACACCGCCACGGTCGACCTGGGGCAGCGTGACCGAACGGATCACGCCGTCGACGAACACCGCGTCGCGGTCGAGCCCGGCGACCTCGAGACTGTGGATCTGGTTGCCCTCTTGCGTCGCCGCCTCGGCCGACGCGACAACAGCCGGGACGGCGACCGGAATCGCCGCGGACACGGCCGACGGCCACCATCCGTAGAACTCATAGACGTCGAGCGTCAGGGAGCTGCCGGCGCTGCTGATCTTCACCGGCCCCTTGCCGTCCCCGCGCCAGCGGCCACGGTCCGCGAACGAACTGACAGGCCTCCATCTGCCGTGTGAGAGCACCGAGGCGGTGATCTGCGCCTTGATCTCACCCTGTTCCGCCGACGTCAGAGCCTTGAGGCCGAGCGCGGTGATGCGGCAACCGCGCGCGCACGCGGA
>DATASU010000115.1:0-10159 GCA_036269095.1 Solirubrobacteraceae bacterium | reverse complement strand
CCTGCGCCTGACCGGGCTCTCGACGAAGCTGCACAACTATCCCGACCAGCTCTCCGGCGGCGAGCAGCAGCGCGTCTCGATCGCGCGCGCGTTCGTCAACCACCCGCCGTTGCTGCTCGCCGACGAGCCCACCGGAAACCTTGATCCGGAGACCAGCATCGACATCATGCGCCTGCTCTACCGGATCAACCGCACCGGCACGACCGTGCTCGTGGCCTCGCACGACCACGCGATGGTCGACCGGATGCGTCGCCGCGTGCTCGAGCTCGCCCGCGGGCGCGTGATCCGCGACGAGGCGACCGGCCTCTACGCCCGTGACGAGTCGACGCGCGAATTTGCGCAGCGCATGCGCAGCCCGAACGAGACCCCGCAGGGTCTGTAACCGGCGATGCGCTTCAGCCTCGGTTTCTTCATCCGCGAGTCGTTGCGGGCAATGCGCCGAAACGCGGCGCCGAGCTTCGCCGCGCTCGCGACGATCACGGTCACGCTGATCGTCGTCGGTGTGTTCGTCCCGATCGTGCAGGCCACGCAGGGCGCAGCCGACAGCGTCGCCAACCGCGTGCTGGTCGATGTCTACATGCAGAAGAACGCGACCTCCGCCGATGACCAGCGGGTGCTTACCAAGCTCAAGGCGCTTCCGCACGTCTCCAAGGTCACGTTCGAGTCAAAGGCCCAGGCGCTGGCTCAGCAGAAGAAGCAGAACAAGATCGCCTACGAGATCCTCGGTAACGTCAACCCGCTCCCGGACACCTTCCACGTCTCGCCGACGAGCCCGTCGGACGTGCTCGACGTGCGCTCGGCGATCATGAACTCCGGTGGCAGCGGCCAGATGCTCGACGGTTCGATCGCGAAGGTCTCCAACCACACCGAGGACACGCAGAAGCTGCTGACGGTCACGCACTTCGTGACGATCACCGCCGCGCTGCTGGCGGCGCTGCTGATCGGCGCTTCGGTGCTGCTGATCGGCAACACGATCCGGCTCTCGCTGTTCGCGCGACGACGTGAGGTCGAGGTGATGAAGCTGGTCGGCGCGACCGACTGGTTCATCCGCTGGCCGTTCGTGATCGAGGGGATCATCGTCGGCTGCTGCGGTGCCGTGCTGGCGATCGCCGTGCTCGGCGTGACCAAGCTTGCGGTGCTCGATCCGCTGGCAAACAACTTCACCCTGATCTCGGCCCCGCGCACGATCCCCTTCCTGCCGCTGCTGTTGATCCTGGTTGCCGCCGGTGTGGCGGTCTCCGCGCTCGGTTCCGGCCTGTCCTTGCGGCGCTTCCTGAGGGTCTAAGGTGTCGCGGCTCCGCTGAGCCGCGACTTCTGTGGCTACGCTGCCAGGGTGTTCACGAGTCGTCCCCGTCGATCACCGCTGCGCGAGCTCGCGACCGCTGCCGGCCTGGTCGCGCTCGTGCTGGTCGGTCTCTGGTTCGGCGGGCACCCGAGCTGGTTGCCGGCGCCGCTGCGCAGCATCTTCGTCTCGAAGACCGCCGACGAGCGCCAGGTCCAGACGGTGCTCAACCTGATCTCGAAGGACTACTACCGCCCGGAGAACACGCAGGCGCTGCTCAACACCGGGCTCGAGGCGGCGGTGGCGAGCCTCAAAGACCCGTACTCGCACTACTACCCGCCGGCCGGCTTCAAGCAGTTCGAGCAGGTCACGAATCCGCAGGTGTCGGGGATCGGCGTCGAGACGGCGACCAAGCCGGTTGACGGCGGGCTCGAGATCGACGACGCGATCCAGGGTTCGCCGGCCGCCAGGGCGGGCCTTCGCCACGGCGACGTGATCGTCGCCGTCGGCGACACGTCACTGAAGGGCAAAACCGTCAACGCGGCCGCCAACCTGATCCGCGGCAGGGTCGGGACATCGGTCGCGCTGACCTATCTGCGCGCCGGAAAGTCGCACAAGGTGACGATCAGGCGCGCCAACGTCAGCGTGCCGGTGGCCGCGTCGACGCTCGTGCACTACCAGGGCAGGGCGCTCGGCTACCTCGAGTTCACGCAGTTCGCGCAGGGCTCCGCCGCGGAGCTCAAGACCCAGGTGCGGAAGATGCTCAAGGCCGGTGCGCAGGGCCTGATCCTCGACCTTCGCGACAACCCCGGCGGTCTGCTCGAGCAGGCGATCGGCGTCGCGAGCCTGTTCATCAAGCAGGGCACGATCGTGACCACCCGCGGGCGCAACCAGCCGACGACCGTGTACACCGCGCTCGGCGGCGCGATCGCCGCCAAGATACCGATGGTCGTGCTCGTCAACCGCGACACGGCGTCCTCGGCCGAGATCGTCACCGCAGCGCTCAAGGACCGCGGTCGCGCCAAGGTGGTCGGCACCAACACCTACGGCAAGGGCGTCTTCCAGCAGCTGATGCCGCTGGCGGCAGGCGCCTGGCTCGACATCACCGTCGGTGAGTACTTCACGCCCAACGGCCAGAACCTGGGCGGCGGAGGCGTGAAGCAAGGGAAGGGAATCACGCCCAACGTCTACGTCAAACCGAATGGCAAGGGCCCGAGCGCATTCAAAGTCGCGGAGCAAACCGTCGCCGCCGAGATCCACTGAGCCGGCCACGCGTGGACTCGTCGCGCTCGTCGAGCGCCGCGGCAAGTTCCTCGTCGCCGAGCCGTTTTTTGATTCGGTTCCCGCCCACCCCCGGCTCGCGCTGAGCCGCGACTCGCGCTACGACGTCGGTGACCTCGTGCTGGTGACGCCCGGCGTCTCCGGGCGCCGCGGCCAGGGCTCGCGCGCGCGTGTGCATCGCCGCATCGGCAAGCCGACGGTTGCGCGCGACGTGATCGAGGCGCTGATGCTCGACCGCGGGCTCGCACGCAGCTTCGAGCCGCCGGTGACGCGCGCGGCGACCGAGGCCTCAGCGGTGAAGATCGCTGTCGGCGCCGGGCGCCGCGACCTGCGCGCGCTACCGACCTTCACGATCGATCCGAGCACCGCCAAGGACTTCGACGACGCGATCTCATGCAAGCCCGCCGACGGTGGCGGCTGGATGGTGTGGGTGCACATCGCCGACGTCTGCGCCTACGTCTCGCCGCGCTCGCCGATCGATCGTGAGGCCTACCGCCGCGCGACCAGCATCTACGTGCCGGGCGCGGTCGAACCGATGCTGCCGCAGGAGCTCTCCAACGGCGCCTGCTCGCTGGTGCCGTTCCAGGAGCGGCTCGCGGTCACCACCGAGATGCTGATCCGCGGCCACGATGTGGTCAGTGCGGCGTTCTACCGCTCGATCATCCGCTCCGACCAGCGCCTCACCTACGAGCAGGTCGACCGCATCTTCGCGAGCACAGAGCGGGCCGAGGATGGATGGGGGGAGGGGTTGGACAGCGCCCGTGCAGCGGCACGGGCGCTGGAGGAAAAGCGCTCGGCAAAGGGGGCACTCGTGCTCGAGTCCGCCGAGCCCGAATTTCACTTCGACAAGCGCGGCAACGTCGCCGGCGTCGCGCCGGTCGCGCAGACCGAGTCACATCGGCTGATCGAGCATCTGATGATCGCCGCCAACGAGCAGGTCGCGAGGTTCCTCGAGGCCCACAAGCTGCCGGCGCTCTACCGCGTGCACGAGCGGCCCGAGCCGGTGGCGGTCGAGCGAATGCTCGAGCAGCTGGCGTCGCTGGGCGTGCCGACGCCGCCGATGGCGGGCGGGGCGCTGACGCCACAGCAGGCCGGCGAGGTCGCGGGCGAGGCCTCGCGGATCGTTGCCGAGTGGGTGAGCGCGCACGACGGCAGGGGCGCGCGGGCCCTGAATCGGGTCGTGCTGCGGTCGCTGAAGCAGGCCTACTACGACGACCGCAACCGCGGTCACGCCGGGCTGCAGCTCGCCAGCTATTGCCACTTCACCTCGCCGATCCGGCGCTACCCCGACATCATCTGCCACCGCTCGCTGCTGTCGGCGCTGAGCGGCGATGAACCGGCGCCGGAGAGCGCCTGGGTGACGCAGGCCGGGCCGTGGACATCCGAGCGCGAGCGCGTGGCGATGACGATCGAGCGCGACGCCGATGACATCGCGCGCTGTTTCCTGCTCGAGTCGACGCTCGCGGCCGAACCGCACGGCGGCCTCGGTAAGGTGTTCGAGGGGGAGATCGTCGGCGTGATCGGTGCCGGCGCGTTCGTCGCGTTCGGCGAAAATGGCGAGTACGAGGGACTGCTGCCGGTGCGCCGCATGCACGACGACTGGTGGGAGCTCAACGAGCCGGCCACGGCGCTGATCGGCACCCGCAACGGCGGGGCGCTGCGGCTCGGCGACACGGTCGCGGTGACGATCGGCGGTGTCGACGCGCCACGGGGTAGGGTGGACCTGTTACCGGTGGATAAGGATTAGAGATGGCGAAGGGTGGAAAACGTAAGGCGTCGCCGGGAGACGTCGCGACAAATCGCCAGGCGGCGTTCAGATACAACCTGCTCGATCGCTTCGAGTGCGGCATCGTGCTCACCGGCACCGAGGTCAAGTCGCTGCGCGACGGCAATGCCCAGCTCAAGGACTCCTACGCGACGATCAAGGACGGCGAGGTGTGGCTGATCGGCGCCTATATCGCCCCGTATCCGGCTGCTTCGCGTGAGAACCACGACCCGGAGCGTACGCGCAAGCTGTTGCTGCACCACGAGGAGATCGAGAAGCTGACCGGCTCGTTGAACGAGCGTGGCTTCACGCTGGTGCCGACGCGCATGTACTTCGCCGGCGAACGCTCACGCGCAAAGGTCGAGATCGCTTTGGCGCGCGGCAAGGACCTGTGGGACAAGCGCGACACGATCAAGAAGCGCGACATGGCGCGAGAGGTGCAGCGCGAGTTGCGCGACGTGTCGCGCTGATCGGCCTCGGCGAACTTTCGACGTACGGCCCCCGGATTGCGTGCTGGATGTCGAAAGTTCGCTCAGCGGGGCGACTCCAGGCTCGTTCTGAGGCGATCGAGCCGTCCGGCCCAGGCGGCGTCGGCGATCCGGATCCAGCTCGCGGCCGGACCGAGCGCACCGGGGGACAGGCGGTAGTGGACCTCGCGTCCGGATGTCGGAGCCTCGCGTTCGACCAGGCCGGCGCCGGCCAGCGTCGAGAGATGCTTGGCCACCGCCTGACGCGTGATCGGCAGCTCGGCGGTGAGCGCCGGGACCGAGGTCGAACCGTCGCGGATCAGCGTCTCCAGCATCTGCCGGCGCGTGGGGTCGGCGAGCGCCCCGAACACGAGCCCGAGCTGATCGCTCACGCGCAGACGAGCTCGAAGCTTGCCGCGAGCCGCGCCGTGGGCAGGATCGCCGGCTGGGTCTCGGTCACGGTCACGCGCGTGCCGCCGTCGGGATTCGCGACGACATCGATGTCGACGTGGCGCGCGGGCTCATCGTCGGATTCGTTCCACCACCACCAGCTGATGTGGCTCGGCGCCATCGTCCGCTCGACGACGATCCGGCGATGCTCGTCGGGCTCGAGCCAGCGCTCGCGCCCCTCGTCGGTGGAGACGGCCTCCCAGACCTCCTCGGGCGGCGCGTCGATCGTGACCTCGCGCGTCACGCCATCGGTCTCAGTCGTTGTGTCCGGCACGAGCCGCCTCCTCAGGTAGCGATCCTTAGCGATCCGACGTTTGACAACCATCCGGTTGCTATCGTCGTGTGACAACCAATCAGTTGTCGAAAGGATAGCCCATGCCACTCGTGCCGATGGTGATCGAGCAGAGCGCCCGCGGAGAGCGCTCATTCGACATATATTCGCGCTTGCTCAACGAACGTATCGTCTTTATCGGTACGCCGATCGACGACGACATCGCCAATCTCGTCGTCGCGCAGATGCTGCACCTGGAGAGCCAGGATCCTGACAAGGACATCTCGCTGTACATCAACTCGCCCGGCGGAATCGTCTACTCGGGGCTCGCGATCTACGACACGATGCGCTTCATCAAGCCCGACGTGCAGACGATCTGCTTTGGCGTGGCGATGAGCATGGGGTCGCTGCTGCTGACAGCCGGCACGCCCGGCAAGCGCATGGCGCTGCCGAACAGCCGGATCCTGATCCACCAGCCATCGGGCGGATTCCAGGGCCAGGCCAGTGACATCGAGATCCACGCGCGCGAGACGCTGGCGCTACGCGAGCAGCTCGACGACATCTACGCCGAGCACACCGGCCAGACCAAGGAGCGGGTCCGCGAGGACATGGAGCGCGACCGCTTCTTCACCGCCGAGCAGGCACGTGACTACGGTCTGGTCGACAAAGTGATCACCGATCACGAGCTCAGCCGGCAGATCACCGGCTTCAGGCCGGGCACGAGCAACGGCTCCTGACCTCAGGTCTCGTCGAGGTCGGCGGTCACAGCCGGCAGCTCCATGGTCTCATCGCTTCCGCCGAGCAGCCTGGTCGGGGTGGCGCGGCCGTTGATCTCGACGACATCGCCGACGACTCCGGCCGCCTCGCCGAGCAGCTCGCGCAGACGATGGAGCTCGCCGATCGCCTCTGCCTTGCGGCGCTCGAGCACCGCCACCTCGTCACGAATCCGCTCGCGCTCCTGCTCGAGCTCGGCGAACATGACGACGTGCTCGCGCTCGACGCGCTGCCGCAGGTCGCCGGCGGACCGTCTGGCGGTGGCGGTGATCTCACGTGCCTCGGCCTCGGCCAGCGCGAAGATCTCAGCGATCCGCGGGCCGACCGCCGCGTGCTCGTCGAACACGTATTCGGCCTCGGCGTCGTGCGCGCGGGCCTCGGCGTCGGCGAGCAGGCGCCGCAGCTGATCGATGTAGTCGTCGACCTGCGCGCGGTCGTAGCCGCGCAGGCCGGTGGCGAACTCGGGACTTCTCGTTTTCAGATCGGGCATGCGGCCCTCCTCTCGGGCTCGGGGGGCGGGATCGGCGCCGGGGCGTGCGCAGCGTTAAACCCGCTCCCTGCATTAACGCGCCCATCTCCGCGGATCGCGCATATGTCCACGTGATTTGACGAATGTGATGTGCCTCTGCGGGGCAGCTAGATGGACGTATGTATGAGGCCCCGCAAATTGGCCGGCGAAGGCCGATTTACAAGCGTCTGGTTGGGTAGCTGGTAGCCCAATGCAGCGCTCTTCACAGGTAGAGGCACTCGTTGTCCGTGTGGTCTCGGGCAGCGATCCAGCGGGACAGCTCGAGGCATTGTGTGAACTCCGGCGGGAGCTCGACACGATTGAGTCCGAGCTCGCGGCAGAGGCAATCCGCGCCGGCATGTCCTGGCGCGAGATCGGAGCCGCGATCGGCGTCTCCAAGCAGGCGGCTCACCGCCGGCACCGCGACAGCGTCGCGCGCATGGTGAAGGACACCGACAGCCCGGCCGACAGCAATGGCGGCACCAACGGCAGCGTGAACGTATCGGTCCCGACCCGCCGGGCCGTGCGCATCGCGCGGCAGGAGGCCGCGAGCCTTGGCAGCGACGAGGTTGGTACCGAACATCTGCTGCTCGGCATCCTGCAGTGCGGCGACGAGTCGGCGGCGATGCTGCTGCGGCGGCTCGGCGTCACGCTCGAGGGCGCACGCGACGCGGTCCAGCCGACGACCGAGATGACGCTCGAGGCGGCGCGCCGCGCGTACGCCACCAGCGAACGGGCCGGCGCGGCCACACTGGTCTCACCGGTCGCGCGGAGGATTCTCGAGCGCGCCCTGACACACGCCGCGGCACGCGACTCGAGCGAACTCACCGCGGTCGATCTGCTGCGCAGCCTCGTCATGCACGACGAGTCCGGGGCGGCTCGCACGCTCACCCGAATGGGCGTCGACCCGGCGCGCCTGCGCGCGGAGATCCCATCCGTCCAGGATCTCAGGGCCGCTTCGCTGCCGCACGCCTGACGCCGCGCGCCAGCTGCTGCAGCTGCTGGTCGATCGTCAGATGGGCCTGCTTCCTAACGGACGGGCTGTTGGAGGCCGCCGGGCTACTGGAGACCGGAGTGCCGGGGTCCGCTTTGCCGCCGTCGGCGTCGATCACCGCGAACGTCGTGCCGGCGACCGCAACGAGCAGCGCCGATACCGCCGCCGTGCGGTTGCGCAGCCGGCGTGTGGTCGTGGTGGTGCGCGCGCGCCGAGCGCTGACCCGCAGTGGCCGCGCGGCCTCCGTGGCAGAGGTCTCGTGTCGTTGTGCCCGTTTGAGCTGCTCCGCGCGGGGCTTCGAGCGCCCCGGACCGCCTGACTTTGGGGGCGCTGACGTGCGTAGCGCGGTCAGCACCGCCTGAGCGTCGATCGGGCGCGAGTCGGGGTCAGGCGCGGTGAGCCAGGTGACGAGCCTCGGTAGCGATGGCTCCGGATCGGCGGTCTTGGTGACGGTACGCAGCAGCACGCCAAGCGCGTAGAGATCGCTCCGGCGGCTTGCCGGCCTGCCCTCGATCAGCTCCGGCGCGAGGAACCGCAGCGTGCCGACCACCTCACTGGTGCTTGTGATCTGCGTCGCATCCTCGAGCCGCGCGAGGCCGAAGTCCGTGAGCCGTGCGTGACCGTCCGTGTCGAGCAGCACGTTGCCGGTCTTGATGTCGCGGTGCAGGACGCCGTGGCTATGGATGCACGCGATTGCCGACAGCAGCTCTACCGCCAGCGCGTGGAACTCGGCGGCGGAGAACGGTCCGCGATCGAGGCGCTCACTGAGCGTGCAGCCGCTGATGTACTCCATCACCAGGTAGGGCTGGACGGCCGTCACGCTGTAGTCGTAGACCGGCACGAGGTTGGGATGTTGAATCCCGGCGTGCGTGCGCGCCTCGCGCGCGAAGCGCGCCACGGCCGCGGGATTGGTCGACAGCTCGTCGGAGATGACCTTGATCGCGACGGGTCGCTGCAGGCGCTCGTCAAAGGCGCGCCAGACCGTCGCCATGCCACCCGCGCCCGCGACGCCCTCGAGCCGGTAGCGCGAGCCGATCAGCGCACCGGACCGCAGCGGCTGCAGAAGATGGTCCCGCCTTGTGTCGAGGTCAGTCATTGCCGCCGCTCTGAGCCGACGAGTCGATCCAGTGGCGAACGGCGGTCCACCAGGCGGTGAAACCGGCGTCGTGGCGGTGTCCGTGGCCGGGCCCATGTCCGCGCCACGGCGAGTCCGAGCCCTGATCGCTCTGCCCCGGCGCGCCGCCGGCGGCGGAGCGTGTGGTGTCGGCCGGTGGCGTGGGAGTCGCGTCCGCGGCGGGCGGCGTGGGAGTCACGCCCGCGGCCGCCGGCGCCGGTGCGTCCGGGGTTGTGGTGGTGGCGGCGGTGGTGCGGGTCGTCGCTCGTGGCTTGGTGTTCGCCGGTTTCGCGGGGCGTAGCCGCTCGGCGGCCTGCGCGGCGGTGGTGCGGGCCTCGTGCTCGAGGTTGGCGGCCGTTGTGCCCGTCAGCTGCCCCGCGATCTCGAGTGTCTGGACCTCGGAGACGAACTCGCCCAGAACGGCATGCACGGCTGTGCCATCGTGGGCTGTCGCCTGCACGCGCGCGCGTGCGAGCTGCGACAGCAGGCGCCTCTCGGCGCTGGCATGGAGCGAGGGCTTGTGATCAATGCTGCCCGCGCCGCACCCAGCGACGAGCACAGCGACCGGCGCGGACGCGCCCAGGGACCACCGCGGCGGTTTCCAACGAGGCACGGGAATAACGTGTCCAGGGAGGCCCGGCCGTAAACCCACCGGGACGCTAAAATGTGAAGAGAAGTGCCCCCGGGGACGACAGGCTTCGACGTGGTCGGATCGTGGGGGTGGTTGCGAGTCGAGGGCCCCGGGAGGCCTCGTAAAAAACCTGGGAAACAATAAGTGCGGACACGCACAACTTTGATCTTGGCCTCGCTGCTTAATCTCAGCTAGCTAAGAATCATCTCGGCCTCCGTTCGCCCACGGCGGTTGATCCGGGATCAATAGTGGGCTTGCTCGGAGCGGATTTGTTCCCTCCAATCTGAGGACCACCTAGGGAACTGGCTCCCCACAACCCGGCCGGCGAGGCTAGTGGGGCGTGAGATCAGAGCGCCGGCTACGCTCGTAGACGCCATCTCTTACGCGACCGCGGACGCGGGTTCAATTCCCGCCGTCTCCACTGGTTTCAACGGTCCGCGACACAGTCGCGGACCGTTTGCGTTGCAGGGGAGCGCTCAGCTGTACATGCCGCTGTCCTCAGCGGACCTTCCGATTCGTCGTGTGGGTATAAGTGGCGGATCCGGACGGAGGAGGCGATGGAGATGAGGTTCGTGGCGTTTGTCGGCACGGAGGGCGGGATGCCCACCGAGGCTGTCGAGGA
>DATASU010000114.1:0-3086 GCA_036269095.1 Solirubrobacteraceae bacterium | reverse complement strand
CAACCTGCAGTCGGCGCTTCGGGCACTCGGCTTCTGAGAGGCTGTCCATCCTGCGCAAGCGCGTTCGTCGTACCGACATGAGCGCAAAATCGACGCGGAGGTGGGTCAGATGAAGTTCCTGCAGTTGGTGTGTTTCGAGCGTGAGGCGACGGATGAGGAGAACGCGACCATGGGGCGCGAGATCTTCCCCTGGGTGGATGACACCGTCAGCCGCGGCATCAACATCACCGGCAAGCCGCTCGACGACCCGGCGAGCGCAAGGACGGTGCGCGTGCGCGACGGCGAGACGCTGATCAGCGACGGGCCGTTCGCCGACACGAAGGAGTTCATCGCGGGCTTCGATCTGATCGACTGCGAGAGCCTCGAGCAGGCGATCGAGGTCGCCGCGGCGCATCCGGTCGCATGGTTCAACGCGATCGAGCTGCGCCGGCTTCGCGATGACGACGCCGTCCCCCACGAGATCGACCACGCACAACTGCAGCAGATGCTGCTGGTCTGCGTCGACGGGGTCGCGGCCGAGCCCGCGGTCGAGGCCCAGATCTGGCGCGACTGCCAGGCCTGGCGCACGGAGATCGAGAGCAGTGGCGTGCACATCGCGGGCGCGGCGGTCGCCCCCGCCGGCGAGGCGAAGACCGTGCGCAGGCGCGACGGCGAGACGCTCGTCAGCGACGGGCCGTTCCTCGAGACCAAGGAGTTCGTCGGCGGCTTCGATCTGCTCGGCTGCGCAAGCCTCGAGGAGGCCGTCGGTTGGGCCGCCAAGCACCCGATCGCCCGCTACCACCAGATCGAGGTCCGCAACTTCCGCGATCTGCGCGACGTGAGCGCCGAAGCATGACGGTCTCCCACATGATCGAGGCCCGCCGGTTCGTCCCGTTCCAAGGAGCATGAGATGCAATACCTGATGTTGGTCTGCTCGAACGGCGTCTCGACGCCGGAGATGGCGGCGGTGATGCAGCAGCACACGCCCGCATGGGTCGAGGAGATGGACGCGAGCGGGGCGCGGCTGCTTGGTAACGGACTGCTCGGGCCCGACTCCGCCAAGACGGTGCGCGTGCGCGACGGCGAGACGCTGATCAGCGACGGGCCGTTCGCCGACACCAAGGAGTTCATCGCCGGCTTCGACATCATCGATGCCGAGAACCTCGACGAGGCGATCGCGATCGCCGCCAAGCATCCGGTCTCGTGGTACTCCGCGATCGAGCTGCGGCCGTTCATGCCGGGACTCGAGGTGCCCAAGCAGTGGGCCTACGCGGACCTGCGCTACCTGCTGATGATGTTCGACGGCGGTGGCGGCGACGCCCCCGAGGTCGAGGCCGAGGTTCTCGCGACGCGTGATGACTGGCGCGCGACCGCCGCCGCCAAGCTGGTCGTCGCCCACGGGCTCGAGCACCGCGACAACGCGACGACGGTGCGCGTCCGCGACGGTCAGCTGCTGCTGACCGACGGCCCGTTCGCCGAGACCAAGGAGTTCCTCGCCGGGATCGCGGTGCTCAACACCGACAGCGAGCAGGAGGCGATCGAGCTCGCGGCCGAGTTCCCGCTCGCTCGCTTTCACATGGTCGAGGTGCGACCGTTCTGGGGAGGATGAGCGTCGAAGCGGCGGTCCAGGCAGCGTTCAGGGAAGAGTGGGGGCGGGTCGTTGCCACGCTCATCCGCCGCACCGGTGACTGGGACCTGGCCGAGGAGTGCGCGCAGGAGGCGTTCGCGCAGGCGCTCACCAGCTGGGCCAGGGACGGCGTCCCGGACCGACCCGGCGCCTGGCTCACGACCGTCGCCGGCAACCGTGCGCTCGACCGCCTGCGCCGCGGCGCGCGCGGCGCCGAGCTGCTCGAGCAGATCGCCCATGACCCGCTGCGCAGCCCCGATGCCGCCGACGACGAACAGGATCAGGAGCCCGACGTGATCGAGGACGATCGCCTGCGGCTGATGTTCACCTGCTGCCATCCGGCGCTCGCGCTCGAGGCCCGGGTGGCGTTGACGCTGCGCACGCTCGCCGGGCTGAGCACGGCCGAGATAGCGCGGGCGTTCCTGGTCCCCGAGCCGACGATGGCCAAGCGCCTGGTGCGCGCCAAGGCCAAGATCGCCGCGGCGGCGATCCCCTACCGCGTGCCCCCGCCCGAGCTGTTGCCCGAGCGCACCCCGGGCGTGCTCGCGGTGCTCTACCTGCTCTACAACGAGGGCTACGCCGCCTCCTCCGGCGACGCGCTGATCCGCGCCGGGCTGTGTGACGAGGCGATCCGCCTCGCGCGGCTGCTCTGCCGGCTGATGCCCGACGAACCCGAGGCCACGGCGCTGCTGGCGTTGATGCTGCTGCAGCACTCGCGCCGCGACGCACGTGTCGACGCCGCCGGCGATCTGATCACGCTCGAGGATCAGGACCGCGGCCGCTGGCATCGCGACGAGATCGAATCTGCCGAACGTCTGCTCTCCGACAGTGGCCCGCTGGCCCCTGTCGGGACCTACCGTCTCCAGGCGGAGATCGCCGCCTGCCACGTGCAGCCGCAGACCGACTGGGCGCGTGTGCGCGACCTCTACGAGCTGCTCGCCGCCGCGACCCGCTCGCCGGTGGTGGAGCTCAACCTCGCGGTGGCGGTCGCGATGGCCGGGGATCCCGACGCGGGGCTCGCGCTCGTCAACGAGCTCGCCCAGCGGGGCGAGCTCGGCAGCTATCACCTGCTGCCGGCCACGCGCGCGGACCTGTTGCGCCGCCGCGGCGAGCGTGAGCAGGCGGCCGCCGAGTACCGGCGAGCGCTCGAGCTGGCGCCGTCGGAGGCCGAGCGCCGCTTTCTGCGCCGACGCCTCGCCGAGCTCGCGGCCTGACGCTCAGCGGGCCTTGTTGCAGTCCGCCGACGCGGACAGAACCTTGGGATCGTCGCGGTTGTAGGCGGACTCGCCGGCCTGATCGATGCCGCCGCCGGGCGGGAAGGTCGGATCGGCCCAGTTGGTCAGGCCGTGGTGGCGCATGCACTCGGCAAACGCGATCAGCTGCTGCTTCTGGTGCTCGGTGATCGGCGGCCTGGGGCTTGCCAGCCCGAGCGGGTTGCAGAGCTTCTCAGCGGCCTTGAACGCCGGGCCGCTGAAGCTGA